>JADZEA010000172.1 GCA_020850775.1 bacterium | reverse complement strand
TGATGAAAAATTAAATGGCAAAACTCTTGAAATCTCAACCAATGTTGCTTCAATGCCAAAAATTTCAATTCCAATTCGTGTCGTTCAATAAAAATTTGAGGGGAAAATGCGAAAAATTTATTTGGGAAAAATATTAATAACTTGCCTGAGTTTTGTTTTTATGCAAAAAAACGCACACTCGTTTGAGTACGGAAACTTACAAGTCCAAAACCAACTCGGCTTGCGAAATGAGTTCAATGACAACGTAAATTTTGCTGACGGAAAAACTGAAAAAGCTAAAAAAGACTTTGTCTTTAACATCACGCCGTCAATTAATGCTTTGCTTCCTTACAAAGAGCATAGATTTATGCTTAATTTTAGGTCTGATTACAGAAAAGGAACTTCAACAAATCTTTCAGAGTTCAACATTAACACAAATGGAAGCGTTAATCTAAATTTTGTTAAAAACTTAAAAGTGATTTTAGACGACACTTACTCAAAAACAACTTTTGACCAACAACTTTCCGATAATGAAACCGGACTTTCAGACAGGCAGTCAAACACTTACGGAGCAAAAGTTTCTTACGTTTTTGTGAAAAGGCTGAACACAAGTATTGGTTACAATCATCGTTGGGAAGAATTTGACGACAAACCAGTAAAAACAGCCCGAAACATTGATTCCTTTAATGGAGATTTTTCAATCCCTTTGTCAGAAACAGTTTACACTTATTTTAACTATCGTTTTCAAACTCAGGACTCAAAAGAACGAACAAACAGAAACTTTGATGACAACAGTTTTCAACTTGGTCTGCGTTGGGAAGGACCAAATCGTTTTTCATTTTGGTTTGACGGAGGCTACCAAAAAAGAAACTATGAAAATGCTCAAACGGATGATTTTAAGAACGCTTTTGGTGAAGTTGGCATAAAAATACTTTTTACAGAAAAAACAGATTTTGACATTTCTTTTGGAAAAGATGGTTACGGGAACACGGCTTACGACGGTTCTTTAACTTACAATTATTCGGAAGATTTTAATTTATCGGCTTCAGTAAGAAGAAACACACAAGACTCTTTTTCAGAATCTATCAGCAGCACTTTTCAATCAACTTATGCGAACCTGCAAATCAAAAAGAAATTTATAGAAAAAATTTCTGCAAGCCTGAATGCGGGTTTACAACTAAATAAATTTGATTCAAGCGTAACAAGTGCAACAACTTACAAAACTTGGGTTAGTGGATTTAACTTTGATTACTCAATTCAAAAGTGGGTAAAAGTTGGTTCAAGTTATCAGTATTTTTTTAGAGATGCGAAAAAACAGCAAGACAAGTACACAAACAACAGAGCAGGAGTTTACTTTAATTTTGTGTTTTAATTTTTTGAAGTTTACAAGTTTACTTTTTTGTTTGTTGGTTTTCACTTTGTGTTTTGGGCAAGAAAAACCTGCTCAAAATCAAACACAATCAAAATTTTTTACTTACAAAGTTGGCAACGACGATGTTCTGACAATTGAAGTTTACGATAATTCAGACCTTAGCGGAAACTACACGGTTTCTTCAGAAGGCAACATTTCTTTTCCACTTCTTGGGTTAGTGAAAGTCAGTGGAATGAGTGTTGTTGAAATCAAAAGAGCAATTACAGAAATGCTTTTCAAAGATTACCTTCAAAACCCAATCGTTAGTGTTACACTTAAAGATTACAAAAGCCAGGTTGTAAAAATTCTTGGGAATGTTGGTAAACCCGGAATTTATTACCTTGATTCTCCAACGAGGCTTTTTGATATTCTTTCACGTGCTGAAGGTTTATCGCCACACTTAGGGAAAGTTGTAAATGGACAAAAAGCTCACGTAATGCGACAGTTGACAGAAAGTAACGGAGATAGTTCAGTTAGTAAAGTGAAAACAATTTACGTTGACCTTTACCAAATGCTTGTTGAGGGAAAAGAAGGTTCAAATATTTATTTGAGAAACGGAGACGTAATTTACATTCCTGAAGGAAACCTTGTTCACGTGATTGGTGAAGTAAAAAAAGTAGGCTCGTTTCCGTTTGAAGAAGGAATGACGGTTCTGAAGGCAATAACTTTAGCAGGTGGAACAAGCACAAAAGCATCAATAAAAAATATTATGATTAAAAGAATTGAAAACGGAAAAGAGATTGAAAAAAGGGTAAAAATGAGCGATTTACTCCAACCGGAAGACATTGTTGAAGTTCCGTTAAGTTTTTGGTAAACTAAAATTTGGTGAATTTAAAAGGCAAAAATGGAAAACGAAACTCAGGGTGAATACCGGGAACAAAAGTTTGATTTTCTAAGACTTTGGTACGCACTGCGAAGAAGGTATTGGATTTTTATTTCGGTGTTTTTTGTAATTATGCTTTCTACTTTGGTTCATACCTTGCAACAAACCCCAGTTTTTCAGGCAACAACAACTTTAATTATTGAGCCAAACATTCCAAAGGTTGTTGAGTTTGATAACCTTTCCTCAATGAACTATGCTTTTTTAAAGGAATTTTACGAAACGCAGTTTAACATCATTCGTTCCCGCAAAGTTATCAGGCAAACTTTAGAAATTTTAGGTTTGTACGACTTGGAAAAAGACAAAGAAGGAACAGACCAGGTAGAGGAGTTTTTAGCAAATGTTTCAGTTGACCCGCTAAAAAACACAAACCTTGTAAAAATAAGTGTTGATAATCCGGACGCGGAACAGGCCGCAAAAGAAGCTAACACACTTGCACGGGTGTACATTCAATACAACCTTGAAGACAGAAAAACAGCTTCAAAAGATGCTTTTACCTGGCTTTCTGAACAGATTTCAATCTTAAAATCAAAAGTAGAAAAATCAGAGTACGAACTTTTAAAGTACAAACAAGACGAAGACATAATTTCCATTGAAGAAAGGCAAAGTTTAATTGAAAAAAGAATGGACGAGAGGAATGAAAGCTACAACAAAGCTTTGGCTCAAAGGACAGAGCTTGAGACGATGCTTGGTGAAATTCGCGATTTAATGACAAAACCAGAAATACTTAACTCGCTCCCCAAAATTTTTGAGAACTCACTTACACAGGAATTAAAACTTTCCCACAGCAATTTACAAGGGCAACTTGCAGAACTTTCTACAAAGTACAAAGCAAAACATCCAAAAATTCTGAGCCTTCAATCTCAAATTGCAAACATTGAAAGCAGACTTGTCAGCGAAATTGAGAAAGTTTCAAGAGGAATTGAAATTGAGATAAGAATTAGCAAGGCAAACGAAAAAATAATCGGGCAAACTTTAGACAGTTTGAAACAGGAATCTTTGCACCTTTCGCAGCAGGCAATTCAGTACTCTGTTCTAAAACGGGAAGCAGAAAGCAATAAAAATATGTACGATGTTTTGCTTTACAGAATGAAGGAAACAGACATTACGGGAAACATTAACGCAAACAATGTTCGTGTGGTTGACGAAGCAATTGTCCCCAAAGAGCCTTACAAACCTAAAAAAAAGCAAACTATGGTTTTGGCAATTTTGGTCGGAACTGCTTTGGGATTGTTGCTTGTTATTTTGCTTGATTACCTTGACAACACAATCAAAACCGAAGAAGACGTTAACCTTTACCTGAAAGAAACAATCATTGGCGTAATTCCAAAAGAAAAAAATGACTTGGTTGTAGGTTTTGAAGGTTCCGAAAGTATGAACCGCTACTACCGCGAAATGAAAACGAACCTAAGTTTTTATCGGCAGGAACACGTTTTAAATACTTTGTTGGTTACAAGTTCAATCAAAGGCGAAGGCAAAACTACAAGTGTGATTTTTTTAGGGAAAGCTTTTGCACAATCCGGAATGAAAGTTTTGCTGATTGACACAGACATGTTTTACCCAAGATTATCCAAGAGGTTAAAGATTGATTCTAAAATTGGTTTAAGCGATGTTTTTTTGCACAACACAAGCGTTCAGGAAATTATTGCAGAAACTCCTTTTGAGAACCTTTTCATAATTCCTGCCGGATTAATTCCTCCTTCACCTTCTGAACTTATTGGTTCTGACAAGCTAAAAAAATTGATTGAAACGGTTAAAGATGATTTTGACATTGTAATTATTGATAGCCCACCTGTTACAGCAACTTTTGAAGTTGCAGCGCTTGGGAGTTTTGTTGACGGGATTTTGGTTGCAGTCAAAGCTAACGGAGCTTCTTTACCAATAATCAAGCGTAGCCTTTCAGAATTAAAATCACTCAAAGGAAACATTTTAGGGACGATTTTAACTTCAATTAATCCAATTGACAGACACGGTTACTACTACTACGGTTACTACTACGGGAAGCCGGAAGAAGATGAAAAAAGCTAAAACCAAAAAAAAGCCGTTCAGAATAAAATCCAAACAGCTTTTTTAAAAAGTGGAGATGCAGGGAATTGAACCCTGGTCCGAGAACAAGACCATTCAAGCGTCTACGCGTTTAGTTAGTCCGAAAAGTTTTATCTTCAGCGGTTCAGGCTAACAAATCCCACTGAAAACGAGTTTCTAAAATCTTGCCTTTTGCCCGAAACAAACAAAAAAGCCAGTTTCCTGAATTATGACGATTCTAAAATTGCCCAAGAAACAAAACAACCTAAAATCGTGGCGCTCAAGCCGTTAGGCGAACTGCCAATTTTTTAGCGACTAAACTTAATTAGGCAGCTAAAGCGAATGAATTGTTTTCATTTAATTTTTGTCCTAACATTTTTACGGTGTGTTAGAAACTCCGACGTGCAACTCAAAACATCTCTGAACCCGTCGAAACCTGTTCATCCCCTTTTTTTGAAACTTACGAAATAAAATCTCTAAAATCAATTTCTTTAAAAACAGAGTCTTTTTTACAACAGCCCTTAAAAAAATTTTCTTCCCGTTTGGTTAGTTTTCCGTTTTTTTCTTTGTTTTTTACAATCTTCAGAAGCCTTTTAAAGTAAACGTAATGCCTGTTAATTCTACGTTCTGCGTACTCTTTTGCTGAAATTGTTGTGATTAAAAACTGCCAGTCTGAACTTTGAATTAGCAAAAGCTCCCTTGCAACCTGGTTAAGAATTTCAATAATTTTTGTGTCTGTTACGTTTTTGTAGTAAGTAATTTTTTCCTTAAAAAGTTTTTCAGCGTTGTAAACCAAAGTCCAGGTCCAGGTTGTTGTTCTGAAAGGGTCGTCAGTCAGCCAGGTGTTGTGATTGTTGTTTTCGCCCCAGGAACCTTCCGCAAGCGAAGCAACGTCAAAAGATTTTTTGCTTTGGAAGTAGTTTTTTGCAGTTTGAGTTTTAATTCGGGGGTTTTGTGCAATTTTTTTCAAAGCAGTTTTTAAAAATTGAGGTCCCTCAAACCACCAGTGTCCAAAAAGTTCTGTGTCAAAAGGTGCGACTAAAATTCCTTCTGTTCCTGTCCAAAGTTTGTAACCATCAAGCACTTTGTAAACGAGTTCTGCAAAATGGTGGGCATTTTCCTCAATTTTTCGCGGAACGTCCTGAGGGTAGTATTGGTGCTTAAAAGCCATGTCAAGTTTATTGTCTGTAACTTTCCAGTAACGCAGACCACCTTCTGAATGTTTTTTATGAAAATCAAGGTACTCAGGACTTCCCGGGTAACCAATTTCTCCGCTCCAAACTTGTCTTGCTGTTTCCGGGTCTCTCACAAAAGCAACAGCTGCTTCACCATTAAAAGCCTCGCTGATTACACAGTAAGGTCTGAAAGGTGTTTTCAAAGATTTTGTCGTTCTAAAATCAAATTCTTTTTTATGGAAATCAAAAAAGCCTGTTTTTTCGTTTAAAGTTGTGTAGTGAGAAGTGCTGACGTTTCCATTTTGGACAAGTGCAAAGTCTGTAAAAAAGTAGTGGATTTTGTTTTCGTTCATCAGGGCTTCAATGCCTTTGCGGTACTTTGGTTCAAAACCAAGTTCAGAATTTACGTTTGGTCTCCAGGAATAAGCAGGTCTGTAAGCACACTCGGGAAGCCACATTCCTGTCGGTTCTTTTCCAAAAAATTTTTTGTAGGTGTCAACGCCAATTTTAATTTGCGAAGAAATCAGTTTGTCGTCACTAAGCAAAGGAAAGTAACCGTGAGTTGCGCCTGAAGTCAGAAGGTCAACAAAGCCTTTTTCCTGCAGTTTTTTAAACTCGCCAATCAGGTCGGAATTAAATTTTTCAAGAAAATCTTTTTTGTGTTTGGTAAAAATTTTTTCCCATTGGGTTGCAAGGTAATGTTTGTGAAGGTCGTTTTCATTTTTGAAAAAGTCAGCGTTTTTTTTAGCAAACTTAATGTTTTGGTTTAAGTATTTTACAAACCCTTTTTTGAAAACTTTGTGGTCAAGTTGTTCAAGTAAAACTGGTGTGATTCCGATAGTTACGCCAAAATTCAGGTTTTCGTCAGCAAGTTCATTCAAAACATTAATCAAAGGAATGTAAGTTTCAGCAGCGGCTTCGTAAAGCCAGTCTATGCCAAATGGCCAGGTTCCGTTGTTGACAACGTAAGGCAAGTGAGAGTGTAAAACGAGAACAAAACTTCCGACAGTTTCCATTTAAACTCCAATTTCTTGAATTAAATTTTTGTTTTTCAGTTCGCCAAGGAAGTTGTTGGCATCTTTGTTTGCTTCTTCTTTGGTAACATCAAATTCTTCACAAATTTTTTCAATGATTTGCTCAAGGGTTGCTTTTCCATCGCACAAACTAATAATTTTTGTTCCAAGCTCGTTAACTTTGCAGTAAAGTCCTGTTTCAAGATTTAGAATTACACAACCTTCATCGATTGGTTGCCAGTCAGCATTTTCAGAAAGTTTGTAAACGGTCATTTTTTCACCTTTTGATTTTTTACTAAGTTTTACTTTTTTTCTAAAGTCCGCCTTCTTCGCGCCAAATGCTTGCACCAAGTTTTTCGAATTTTTTTTCAATTTTTTCGTAGCCTCTGTCAATGTGGTAAACCCGTAAAACGTCAGTTCTGCCTTCTGCTACAAGTCCAGCCAAAATTAAAGAAGCACTTGCACGCAAATCGGTTGACATCACGGAAGCACCTTTTAGCTTTTGCACTCCGTGAACAATTGCAGTGTTGTCGTTGAGTTTGATTTCTGCTCCAAGCCTGCAAAGTTCGGGAACGTGTGTGAAACGGTCTTTGTAAATCGTGTCGGTAATGCTTGAGGTTCCGTTTGCAACAGACATCAAGGCAATCCATTGAGCTTGCATGTCTGTTGGAAATCCCGGAAAGACGGTTGTTTTTACGTCAACAGCCCGGATTTTTTCAGGGGCAATTAAAGTAACTTCATTTTTGCCAAAAGTGAATTCACAGCCAACTTCTTTTAGTTTTTCAATGATTGCTTCAATGTGTGAAATTTCACAATTTTTCAAAGTGATTTTTCCTCCTGTGATTGCTCCTGCGACTAAAAAAGTTCCTGCTTCAATTCTGTCCGGAATTGCGTTTACTTCTGTAGGTTTTAGTTCGTCAACACCTTCAATTTCAAGTTTTGTTGTTCCAATTCCATCAATTTTTGCACCCATTTTCAGTAAGAATTCCACAAGTGCGGTAACGTCTGGTTCCATTGCGGCATTTTCAATTACAGTTGTTCCTTTTGCAAGAGTTGCAGCCATTAACAGGTTGCAAGTTGCACCGACACTTGGAATGTCAAAATTAATTCTTGTTCCGATGAGTTTTTTAGCTTTTGCGATGATGTAACCGTTTTCAAGTTCTACTTCGGCGCCAAGTTTTTTAATTCCCTGAATGTGAAAATCAACAGGTCTTGGTCCCCAGGCACAACCTCCGGGAAGGCTAACTTCAGCTTCTCCAAACCTTGCAACCAAAGGACCCAAGACATAAATTGAAGCTCTCATTGTTTTGACAAGTTCGTAAGGCGCTTTGAAACAGTTACAATTTTTTGTGTTGATTTTCATTTTTTCGTTTTCAACAACAACCTCAGCACCAATAATTCTAAGCATGTTTGCCATAGTTTTAAGGTCTCGCAGTTGCGGAACTCCGTTAATTGTAAAATCTCCGCTTGCAAGTAAAGAAGCAGCCATTAAAGGCAAAATTGCATTTTTGGAGCCACTGATTTCTACTTCACCGTTTAATTTTTTTCCACCTGAAATTACGATTTTATCCATCTTTTACCATTCCCCAAAATTTTAAAAAAGAAAATTTAGGTTTAAAGTAAGGTAGAGTTTAGTAAGAATGCAAACTAATTTTTTGAGGACAAAACTTCCAAAGATTTTGTGGTTTTGGAAGTTTGAAAACTACTTAAAGTTTGTACTTCAGAGTTTTAATTCCAACGTTGCAAACCCAACCTAAAGCAATTAAACGAGTTTCTTCAGGAGTTGCGGAGTGCAAATCGTTTTCTTCGTGTGTAGTGTAAACCAAGTTGTAATCGGAATCATAAACAACAATAAAATTTTGTTTTTTGTTTCTCAATCCGTAATTCCAGGTGAAGTCGTTTCTTTGGCAAAAGTGCGTGAGAAAATTTTCAATTTGGTTGGCTGTGGGAACAATAATCCATTGAGAACTTGTAATAAATGAAAGTTCTGTTGTTGTGTTTCCTTGAGTTGCGTCAAGCCAAACTTTTTTGTGGATGTTGTAGTACTTGGTTAAAACTGTACCAAAAACTTTTGCCCGTTGACCATCTTCAAGGTTTTCACGAATCCATTTTTGTAAAAACTCATTGGAAAAAATATCAGTTTCGTTTACTTTCATAAAAAACCCTTTTCAAACTAATTTGAAAATGACAGCATTTTTCTTTATTAAAATTTATTGTTTAAGATTATTTTTAATCTAAGAGTTTTTTCTGTTTTTTAAAAGGAGAATTTTTAAAATGTTCTTAAAATTATTCAGTTTGCTTCTTGTTTTTGCATTAATTGGTTGTTCGCACAAACCAAAATTTGGAACCCATTTTCAGGGAATTAACGGAAAAGTTGTTTTCTACAAGGGGAATTTTATGCCAGGTACGAACAAAAGTTCGGGAACAATCACGCCTGTTGAACGAAAAATCATTGTTTTTAAAGCAATTGACGCAACAAAAAAACAGGCAATTGACGGAGTTTTTTACAAGGATTTGAAAGCAGAAAAAGTTGGTGAAACTGTTTCGGATAAAAATGGAAATTTCAAAATCGGGCTTCCTGCGGGAAAGTACACAGTTTTGGTTGAAGAAGAAAAAGGGCTTTACGGGAATGGAACTGACGGAAACGGGATTTTGGTTCCTGTTGATATTTTTCCCAATCAGGAAACTAAACTTGAACTCAAAATTACTTACGAAGCATTTTTTTAAAAAAAGCCTTGACTTGAGTTTGAAACTTTCCTATCATTTAGTCAGATAACTAAATCAAGGTGGTTTTTTAAATGGATGAACTAACCAAAATCTTTAAAGCACTTTCTGATAAAAACAGGCTGCGAATCCTTAAAATGCTTCAGGAAAAATCGCTTTGTGTTTGTGAAATCACAGAAATTTTAGGGCTTTCAACGGCAACAGTTTCTGTTCATCTTTCGCTTTTGAAAAATGCCGGTTTGGTTACAGACTCAAAAGACGGTCGCTGGGTGAATTATTTCCTTGTGAAAAATCCAAAAACAAATGAAGTAGCTTCCCTTTTACCGCTTTTAAATTATTGGTTAAACGACGACGAAGCAGTTAAAGAAGACAAAAAACTTTTAGCAACTGTTTGCAGAGACGTGATTTGTTGTAAGTAAAATTTTTTTAATTAAATGTTTAGTTGATTAGCTAAATAAGTAAATCAAACAAGAGAAAGGAAAAATAAAAATGGAAACTTCAAGTGAAGTAATTAAAAATGCTGTTCGGGAAAACTACGCAAAAATCGCAGTTAATTCACAGGAAAGTGTTGGTTGTGGTACAAGTTCTTGTTGTTCACCAAAGGATTTTGACCTTGTTTCAACACAGCTTGGTTACTCAAAAGATGAATTAAATGCAGTTCCCGAAGGCTCAAATCTTGGTTTGGGTTGCGGAAATCCACAAGCAATCGCAAACTTAAAAGAAGGTGAAACAGTTCTTGACCTTGGAAGCGGAGCAGGTTTTGATTGCTTTCTCGCAGCACAACAAGTTGGCAAAAACGGAAAAGTCATTGGTGTTGATTTCACTCACGAAATGCTTGGAAAAGCACGTAAAAACGCACAAAAAGGCAATTATTCAAATGTTGAGTTCAGGCTTGGAGAAATTGAACACTTGCCGGTTGCTGATTTTTGCGTTGACGTGATAATTTCAAATTGTGTGATTAACCTTTCAACAGACAAGCAAAGTGTTTTTAACGAAGCATTCAGAGTTTTGAAAAAAGGTGGAAGGCTTGCTGTTTCTGACGTTGTTGCAACGGCAATTTTACCGGAAGAGGTGAAAAAAGATTTAGCTTTGTTTTCAGGTTGTGTCGCTGGTGCTGAACTCATTGAAAACATTGAAAAAATGTTACAAAATGCAGGTTTCTCTAAAATTACGATTACTCCAAAATACGAAAGTCAGGAATTTATTCGTGAATGGGCGCCAGGAAAAAGAATTGAGGATTACACAGTTTCCGCAAACATTGAAGCGGTAAAATAATTAATCGTTACTGCTTCAGAGGGTTAGAAAACGAGTTTTTTTAAGTGCTTTTACGGTTTTTTTCTTTCAGGAATTATTTTTCAAAAGAGGCTAAAATTCTTCGTTTAAGTTCTTCTGAAGCAGTTTCTTTAGTTGAATTTTTTACGATTTCCTTCAGTTTTTTGTGGAACAAAGTAACTTCGTTGCAGTGTCCGCACTTTTCAATGTGAGTTTTAAATTTCAAAACGTCTTCAACAGTGATTTCATCAGCAAGAAAATCGTAAAGTTTTTTAATAACTTCTTTACAATTAAGCATTTCTGTTTTTTCGTTCATTCTTTACTCCTTACGTAGCCATTTTCTTTGGCAAATTCCCAAAGTAATTTTTGTAAAGTTCCTCTTGCCCGTGAAAGCCGGGACATCACTGTTCCGATTGGAATCTCTAAAATTTCCGCAATTTCTTTGTAGGAAAATTCCTCAATGTCCGCTAAAATAATTATTTCTCTAAACTGTTCTGAAATCGTTTCCAAACTTTTTTTTACGTCGTCCCCAAAAAGTTCGTCCAAAACATCAAACTTGTTTAGTGAGTCGTAACTTTGTGTTTTGTTTAATTTTCGGTAAAGGTAGTACTCTTCAAACTCATCGTAACTTGAGGTTTGTGGTCTGACAGATTTTTTTCTGTAGTTTGAAATTCCGGCGTTCACAAGAATTTTAAAAATCCACGCTTTAAAGTTTGTCCCTTCCTGAAACCTGTCAAAAGCTCCGTAAGCTTTTAAAAGAGCCTCTTGCACAAGGTCTTCAGCATCCATTTTTTTTCCTGTCATCCGAAAAGCAGTAGAATACAATGAATCAACCAAAGGCATTGCTAACTCTAAAAATTTTTCGTGAGTGATTTCCTCTTTTCTCACTTTAACTCCTTGCCTTTTAACTTGAAAAATTAATTTGTTATTCCAATTTAAAAGCAAAATTGAGTAAATTGCAAAATCTTTATTAAATATTTTTAGGTTCAATTTTTATGGCAATGTTTAAAGGTCATCTTTGGGGCGGAATTATTGCCGTCATTCCTTTGGCTCTTGTAGTGGAAAAATGGCTCGTTCCAAACTACATTCCCGAACTTACCGTTCTTGACTTACTGATAATGTTTGGTTTTAGCATTCTTGGCGGGCTTTGGCCAGATGTTGACACAAAAAGCATTGGACAAGGTTTGTTTTTTAAAACATTTTTTATCGTTGATATTTTTCTAATCATTGAAAAAAATTTCGTGCAATCGGCAATCTTTGGCTTGCTTGCAATGACTCCTTTGCTTGGAAAACACAGAGGTTGGACACATCGTTGGTGGATGGCTTTTCTAATTCCTTTACCAATAATTTTTTTTTCTTCCTACTTTGAAGGAACTTTAATTTTTACTAAAAATCCGCCTTTCTTTACTGGAAAATTGGTTTTTACAAGTTTACACTTTTATCTTTCTGCGGTGATTGGTTATTTTAGCCATTTGGTTCTGGATAAAAAAATTGCCTGAAAAAGAGGAATATTTTTTTACTTTTAGCTTTTAAGCCTAACAAAAAAAGAGGTCGCTTCAGTTGAGTTTTCTTGAAACAAGTTTCGTTTTTACTTACTACTTTGCCCTGACAATTTTAGGGATTTTTGGTTTACACAGATTTTACATCATTTTTCTTTTCCTGAAACACAAAAACAAAATCCCAAAACCATTAAAAAAATTTCAAAAACTGCCGTTAATTACAATTCAGTTACCAATTTTCAACGAACTTTACGTCGTTGAAAGATTAATCACTGCTACTCTGAAAATTGACTACCCAAAAAACTTACTTGAAATCCAGGTACTTGACGACAGCACGGATGAAACCTCTGAAATTGCTGAAAAACTCGTTTCTAAGTTCAAAAAAGAAGGTTTTAACATCGTTTACCTGCACAGAAAAAACCGGGTTGGATTTAAAGCCGGAGCTTTGGAAGAAGGTAAAAAAATTGCTAAAGGTGAATTTTTAGCAATTTTCGACTCGGATTTTGTACCAACTCCTGAAATTTTAAAAGAAGCAATCCACTTTTTTACAGACGAAAAAATCGGAATGATTCAAACGCGTTGGGGACATCTCAACAGAGATTTTTCGCTTTTGACAAAAATTCAGGCGATACTTTTAGACGGACACTTTGTCGTTGAACAAACAGCACGAAACAGAAGCGGAAGTTTTTTTAATTTTAACGGAACAGCAGGAATTTGGCGAAAAACAGCAATTGAAACTTCCGGAGGCTGGCAACACGACACGTTGACTGAAGACCTTGACCTAAGTTACAGAGCGCAGCTAAAGGGTTGGAAATTCATTTTTTTATCTGAAATTATTACTCCTGCAGAACTTCCAGTGGACATGAATGCCTTTAAATCGCAACAACATCGCTGGGCAAAAGGTTCAATCCAAACAATGAAAAAATTACTTCCGGCAATTTTATCAAGCGACCTTCCTTTCAAAGTCAAGTTTGAAGCATTTTTTCACCTGACAAACAACGTAGCTTACCTTTTGA
>JADZEA010000171.1 GCA_020850775.1 bacterium | reverse complement strand
GGAACGCAGTTCCGGCGGAACGCAGTTCTCAAATTAAAAGGGAATTTTATGGAAAAAAGAATAGTCATCATTTCGCCTGTCAGAGACGAGGCTGAATTAATTCGCGGGACAATTAAATCAATGATTAACCAAACCATAAAACCTGTTGAGTGGTTGATTGTTGATGACGGTTCTACGGATGGAACAACGGAAATCATCAAAAAAGCAGCTGCAGAAAATCCCTGGATTCACGTTGAGATTAAACAAAATCGCGGGGTTCGTGCTGTTGGTCCGGGAGTTGTTGAAGCATTTTACTACGGCTACGAAAAATTATTAACCAAAGATTATGATTTCATTTGTAAAATGGACGGAGACCTTGAGTTTGGACCAAAATATTTTGAAACTTTGCTTACTTACTTTGAAAAAGACAAACACCTTGGCTCTGCAAGCGGAAAACCATTCCTTGAAGAAAACGGCAAACTGATTGAAGAAAGGCACAACGACGAAATGGTCGCAGGAATGATTAATTTTTACCGCAGAAAATGTTTTGAAGACATCGGCGGATTTGTCAGGCAAGTTCATTGGGACGGAATAGCTTACCACAAAGCAAGAATAAAACTTTGGAGAACCGCAAGTTTCCGAAATCCTGACCTTGATTTTATTCACAAACGTTTGATGGGGTCTTCACACAAAGGAATCGTTCACGGAAGAATGCGTTGGGGAAAAGGACAATATTTTATGGGAACTCACTGGCTCTACATTCTCGCGATTGGTTTGTACCGTGCTTTTGAAAAGCCTTTTTTTGTTGGCGGTTTTTTTATTGTGCTTGGCTATTTTAAAGCTATGATTGATGGCGTGGAACGTTACGATGAACCCGGCTTCAGAAAATCTTTACACGCCTGGCAGTTTGAAAGGCTAAAACTTGGAAAAAGATTAGAAAAAATCCCGCTTCTTTAAGTTGTGTAATCCGTTTAATCCGCGATTCAAACAAGTTTAATAAGTAAAAAAGGAACGAAGTTCCAAAGGAATTATTAATGCAAGAAAAACTACCCAACCAATCAAATAAATTACTTTCCATTGTAATTGTTAGTTTTAATACTTTGAACATTACGCGTGAATGCCTGAAAAGAGTTCGTGAACACGGAAAAAATATTGATATTGAAACTTACGTCGTTGACAACGACTCAAAAGACGGCTCAGCTGAAATGATTGAAGAAGAATTTCCTGAAGTAATTCTAATCCGTAGCAATAAAAACCTTGGTTTTGCGGGCGGAAACAATCTTGCGCTGCGGAAATGCATCGGCAGGTACATTCTTTTACTAAATTCTGATGCTTACATCTCTCAAAACGTGCTTGAATCAACAATGTTTTTTATGAATGACCATCCAGAAACAGGAATTTTGGGCGTAAAACTTACAAACGAAGACGGAAGTATGCAACCTTCAGCGAGAATCTTACCAACTCCTTTCCAAAAATTCATTACGATGAGCGGAATTGCTTCTGTTTTTAAAAAATCAAAAATACTAAGCATAGATTACACCTGGTGGGACCATTCAAAACCTAAAAATGTCGGTTGGGTTCCCGGTGCTTATTTTTTAATCCGGAAAGAAGTTACGGAAAGGATTGGTTTTCTTGATGAAAGATACTTTCTTTACTTTGAAGAAATTGATTTTTGCCTGCAAACACAACGCGCCGGCTGGAAAGTTACTTTTTTTCCTGATGCTTCTGTTGTTCACCTTGGAGGACAAAGCAGCATCACAACAAAAAAACAAATTACAAACAAAGGAAAACAATTAATTAACCTGAGAATTAAAAATGAGTTCCGTTACTACAGGAAAAATTTTACATTGGGGAAGGTTCTTAATGCGGCTTTTGTTGAGGTTTTTTTAAAAAGTGTTGTCTGGATTAAAAATTTTATTATTCGCAAGGCTGATTCAGAACTTAAAAAAGAAGAAGCGGCAATTATTATCGGGTTAATTTTTTCTACGCTGAAAAATGACAGGTTTGGGAAAGAAACAATTCCTTAAAGCAAAAAAAATCTGTGTAATCGGTTTAATCTGTGATTTTGAATCGCTGATTAGATAGATTAACAGATTTCGCGGATTGTAAGAGTTCGGGGCAATTTAAAAAATCTGTGTAATCCGCGTAATCCGTCTAATCCGCGATTCAGATTTAAGTATTGACAATTAAGGAAAAAAGATAGTTGGAAAAACAGGAAAAAAGGAACACAGTTCCGACGGAACGCAGTTCCCCAAAGCAAGAAAAAGTAAGACAAGGTAAAGATGAACTTAACTTGGTTGAGTTTCCGCTTGCGCTGCTGCGTAAAGAAAATTTCAAAAAAAACCAAAAAACTTTAACCTTTACAGATTATGTTAAAGGAAAAAACAACACAATCACAAAACGGGAATGGACAATCAAAGCTAACGATTCAGGGTTTCCGACAGCAAGCGCCGAAGATACTTTGATTGCTCTTTTTGAAATTGCAAAAGAATTTAATAATTTTTCCGACAGAAAAATACACTTCAGCAGGCAACAGGTCCTTGAAAAAATGGCTTGTCCGCTAACCGTTCAGTACTACCAAAGATTAGAAAAAGATTTGGACTCACTTGTTGGCTTGACAATCAAAGCTAAAAACGCCTTTTACGACAAAGAAAAAGAAAAATTTGCTACCATTGCTTTTGGGATTATTGATGATTACATACTTTTTGATGAATCCAAAAGAACAAATGCAGATGTTTTACCGCTCAGTTCCTTTAACTGGAACGAATATTTTTTTAAGAGTTTGCAAAGCGGATACATTAAAAGCTTAGACACAAAATTTTATTTTGCTCTTGAGCTTCCCCTTTCTAAAAAACTCTTTCGTTTGCTTGATAAAAGAAAATATTTTACAAACGAAATTGATTTTGATTTATCTACTCTTGCTTTCGAAAAACTTGGGCTTAGCAGGAGCTACACAAACAAAGGACAAATCGCAAGAAAGCTGCAACACGCTCACCGGGAATTAATTGAAACAGGATTTTTAAAGGACTTCACTTACAAACAAGGATTTGACGAGCTTTTTAACGAGAAACGCTGGCAAATCGTTTACACACTTGAGCCTGACGAGATAAAACACACCGAACTTTACAAAAAATTAATTGATTACGGAATACCAAAGGCTTTAGTAAACAGACTCTCAAAACTCAGGCAAAACATCATTAAAGAAGAAATCCGTAAAAACATTAACTTTGTGAAATTCACCTGGGAAGATTATTTAACCGTAAAAATAAGAACTTTTGAATACCTGAAAACAAAACAGGAGATTAGAAATAAAAGTGCGTTTTTATGGCGTTGCATTCTTGAAAATTTCATTGAAGAAGAAGTAACAAAAGCATTTCTTGAAGAAAAAAAATAATTCCGTCGTGTTTTATTTGCCTCTTGTCTGTTTAACCATCATTTAAAATTATCTTTTCGCTTCATCTTGGTTAAAATTCACTTCGTATAGCTAAGCACTATTTAAAATTCACTTCGTATAGCTAAGCACTATTTACGTTTACTTCGTATAGCTAAGCACTAAAAAACGGCATTCACTTCGTATAGCTAAGCACTATTTTACAAAATCACTTCGTATAGCTAAGCACTTTGTGTTATTAGTTATCCACAAGATAAGTTTTTATTTTAACAATACTTACAAACACAGGCACAAAATTTGCAAAGAATAACTCTTGTCTTAAGAATAACTATAAGAATAACTCTTGTTTGTGCTGCAAAAAAACAAAAGCTGTAGAAAGTTCAAGAAAAGTTCAAGAAAGTTGAAGAAAGATGTAGAAAGCTGTTTGTTTACTGAAGAAGATTGTTCACTGAAGAAGATTGTTTACTGAAGAAGATTGTTTACTGAAGAAGATTGTTTACTGAAGAAGATTGTTTACTGAAGAAGATTGTTTACTGAAGAAGATTGTTTACTGAAGAAGATTGTTCACTGAAGAAGATTGTTCACTGAAGAAGATTGTTTACTGAAGAAGATTGTTCACTGAAGAAGATTGTTTACTGAAGAAGATTGTTTACTGAAGAAGATTGTTTTACAAGAATTACTGTAAAAAACAGTTGATTATCTTCCTTTTTACACTACTTAAAGATTATTTTTCCGCAGTGGTGCGGGAATCTAAATCACGGATTAACAGATTTCAGTTTAATCCGTGATTCAAACAAAGATTGTTGAACACACAAACAAGCCTGTTTTTATGCGTTTAAACAGAAAAAGATTTTTAGACGCTTTATCTGACGTCTAAAACAAAACACGAAGAAAAACAACTGTTTTTAAGCGTAACAGAACTATTGCAAAGAGTCTTTCTGAAATAAAACCGAAAATAGGCTTGTTAATAAATAAACAAAGCAAAAAAAACATTGAGGTTGTAAGTTTTTTTTTATTAGCTTTTCTAAAGAAAACACACAAAACGGTTTGATGGTGTAAAAAAACAGAAATAACAACTACCTTTTTTTAATTTATACCTTGAGAAATAAGGAGGTAAGTAAA
Organism: bacterium; assembly: GCA_020850775.1. Classification (GTDB taxonomy): domain Bacteria; phylum CLD3; class CLD3; order CLD3; family CLD3; genus JADZEA01. Next base: position 1,130 of record JADZEA010000171.1, on the reverse strand, counting down.
ATGTTTGAAAATGTAAAAAATGACTTTATTACTTATGAGCGTGATTTTTCAAGGCAGGGCTTTTGGGTAATGCTGGTTTATCGTTTTGGCAGATGGCGTTACACAATACAAACACCATTAATTAGAAAGGTTTTTTCTCTCACTTACAAAATCCTTTACAAATTCATTCAAATAATCACCGGTATTGAATTGCCTTGTGAAGTAAAACTTGGGAAAAACTTCAGAATTGACCATTTTGGCGATATAATTATTAGTGGGTTTGCGAGCTTTGGTGATAATTGTGTAATTCGCAACGGAGTAACTGTTGGATTACAGAGTATTAATGACCCGATAGCTCCGCAAATTGGCAATAATGTTGATATTGGAACAGGTGCAAAGGTTCTTGGAAGAATTACTGTTGGCAACAATGTAAATATTGGGGCAAATGCTGTTGTTATCAAGGACATTCCTGATAATTCTGTTGCTGTTGGAGTTCCTGCAAGAATAATAACTAAAAAAGTTTGAGAACTTCGTTATTTCAGTTACTCCGTTGCGAATTTATAGTGTTTTTGAAACACGGATTAAGCGGATTAACAGATTTCGGAAACTGCGTTTTGCTGAAACTGCGTTTCTTTTGCAAGAGTTCCGTGTAAGTAAAAGGAACTTCGTTCCGCCGGAACGCAGTTCCCTGATTTTTCTTTCAGTTTTTAATTCTTAATTTCTGTAACAAACAACAGAAGAAAGGAACGCAGTTCCAAAATGAAAATAGACGTTGTAATTATCGGGATAAATGTTGAAAAATATATTTCAAAGTGCATAGAATCCGTTAGAAACTCAAATTATCCACAAGACAAGCTAAAAATTATCTTTGTTGACGGTGGTTCAACAGATAAAAGCGTTGAAATTGCAAAAAGCTACAAGGGAACAGAAGTAATTGAACTAAAAGACCCTTCACCAACACCGGGAAAAGGAAGAAATGCAGGAATCAGAGCCTCAACAGCTCCTTTTATTCAATTTCTTGATGCCGATACACTTCTTGAACCAAACTGGCTTGTAAAAGCATTGCCTTACATCAAAGACAAAACAGCCGCCGTTTGTGGTAAACGTGAAGAACTTTACCCTGAAAAAAATAATTATCACATTATCGGAAG
>JADZEA010000170.1 GCA_020850775.1 bacterium | reverse complement strand
GTTTTCCAAAATTTCTAAAAGTTCCGTTTGGTTAAAGATTAAGAAGTAAAATCATTAAGATTTATGATTTTTGTTTTTCCAAATTTTTTTAGAACTAGTAAATCCTGGTCGCTTGTAACTAAAAAATCTGCCAAACCATCTTTGCAAAGAGAGAGTAAGAAGTCATCTTTGTGGTCTCTGCAAATTTCAACTTTTGAGATAACATCTATTTTTTCACCAACGGTTTCAAAAATTTTTTCAAGCAAAAAAGTTTCTTCGTGAGAGAAATATTTTTTAAATTTTGGTCTTTTAACTACTTGTTTTATTTCATCTAAAAGTTCTTCTGAGTAAAGAATTGTTAAGTTTTTCTGATAAATTTTTTGCTCAAGTTTACCAGCCGTTTTTCCAATTAAAAAACTAATCCAAAGATTAGTGTCAATTACAATTCTGTTTTTCATAGCGTTGTTTTCGTGTTTCTTCAACTTCGGAAGTGATTTCTTCAAAAGTTAACGGAATATTTTTAGTTGTTTTTCTTAACGTTGTCAGAAAGTTTTTTAATTTTTCATTTCTCAAAAATATTGAGAGTTTATCTTTGTCTTTATCAGGCAATTGTTTTACGTAGGTTAGAACTTGCCTAAAATTGACAGTTTCTTTAGTTTTCATTTTTCACCTTTAATTTTCAAAAAATTACTACAAATTTTCAGGTTTTCCAAAAGCAAACTTAAAGCCGTTTTCCAAAATTTCTAAAAGTTCCGTTTGGTTAAAAATGCCTTTTTGCAGCAAAATTTCAAACTCGTTGTTCAGGTTTGAGCCAAAAAAAGTCGGGTCGTCAGAGTTCAGCGTGATTTTTACGCCTTTGTCGTAGAGTTTTCGGATTGGGTGGTTTTCGTAGGAAGAGACAGTTTGGGTTTTCAGGTTACTTGTCGGGCAAACCTCAAGTGGAATTTGTTTTTCGGCTAAAAAATCTAAAAATTTTTCGTTTTCAACACTTCTGATTCCGTGTCCGATTCGGTCAACTTTTAGTTTTGTAACGGCGGTTTTTACACTTTCAAAATCGCTCCACTCTCCAGCGTGGCAGCAAGTTTTCAGTCCTTCGTTTTTTGCTTTCAGAAAGTGTTTTTCAAAAATTGAAGCAGGAAAATTGCTTTCGTCTCCGCCGAGATTGATTCCGACGACGCCAAACTTACGTGATTTCAGTGCGAGTTCAAGAGTTTTGAAACCGAGTTCTTCGCCGCAGTTTCGCACAAGGTCAATCAAAAGGTTCATCGTGATTTTGTTTTTGAATTTTTCGTAGGCAAGGTTAATGTTTTCAAGGATTTTGAAGTAATCAAGATTTTTCTGGTAAACGAAAAGTGGCGGTGAAAAGATTGGTTCAACGTAAACAATGTTTTGTTTTACGAGTTCTTCAAGCATTTTTGAGGTGATTAACTCAAAGTCTTTTTCGGTTTTGATGCAGTTGCTGACAAAAATAAAAGCCTTCAAAAAGTCCATAAAATTTTCGTAGCTGAAAAGTTTTTCAACGTCTTTCAGAGTTTGAATTTCGGTTTGGATTTTATTTTTTTTGATTAAAGTGAGCAGAGTTTCAGGTGAGATTGTTCCTTCAAGGTGGATGTGAAGTTCTGCTTTTGGGATTTGAGCGAACATTTTTTTGACCTTTTTTTTAGTTTTACTTTTTTCAGAACTTACTACAGATTTTTCAGGAATTTCTTTTTAGTTTTTCTGAAGTTCAGTTGTTAGTGTTTGGAAAGGTTGAAAGTTTTTTTTAACTTTACAGGCAGAAAATAAAATTACAGAAGGAAAAATAGTTGTGCGTGAAAAATTAAACGTTGAGCAGTTAAAGTCAAAAGCACTTGAAATCAGGCGAAACATCATCACAATGCTAACTTACGCAGGTTCAGGGCATTCTGGCGGTTCGCTTTCAAGTACTGATTACGGAACTGCACTTTTTTTCAATGAAATGAACATTGAACCAAAAAATTTGAACTACAAAGACAGGGATTTGTGGTTTTTTTCAATCGGACACGTTACTCCGTTGATTTACAGTTTGATGGCAGAAGCTGGTTACTTTCCTAAAAATGATTTGCTTTTGTTCAGGCAGTTTCAGGGACGGCTTGAAGGTCATCCCTGCAAAAAGCACGTTCCCGGAATTGAAGTTTCAGCAGGTTCTTTAGGACAAGGTTTATCGGTTGCAGTTGGTGCTGCCTTAGGCTCAAAACTTGACAAACACAAGAGGAGAGTTTACGTGGTTTGCGGAGACGGAGAACTTCAGGAAGGACAAATTTGGGAAGCGGCGATGAGTGCTGCACACTACAAACTTGACAATCTTTGTGCTTTTGTGGATTACAACAAGCTACAAATTGACGGAAACGTTGAAGACGTGATGGGAATTCATCCGCTTGGTGATAAATTCCGTGCTTTTAACTGGAACGTAGTTGAGATTGACGGACACAATTTTGAGGAAATTCTTGCTGCCCTTGAAAAAGCAAGGAATTTCAAAGGTCGTCCAACTGTCATTCTTGGTAACACAATTATGGGAAAGTGTGTTTCTTTTATGGAAAACAACCACAAGTGGCACGGAAATCCACCTTCAAAAGAACAGGCAGCTATCGCACTTGCGGAGCTTGGAACGACTTTGGAAGACTGGACAAAACGCCTTGCAGAAAGTTAAACAAAAAAATATGGAGTTTTAAAAAATGCCTGAAATGAAAAAAACACGCGAAGGTTGGGGAAAAGGGCTTGTTGAATTGGGAGAAGTAAATCCAAATGTTTGTGTGCTGACAGCAGACCTTGGCGAGTCAACGATGTGTCATTTTTTTGGAGAAAAATTTCCTGAAAGATATTTTCAAGTTGGAATCGCTGAACAAAATATGATGTGTATCGCAGCAGGGCTCAGCGTTACGGGAAAAATCCCGTTTATGGCAACTTACGGAGCTTTTGCCGCCTGCCGCGCACTTGACCAAATCCGAATTACTGTTGCTTACTCAAACCTGAACGTAAAAATCGGAGGTGCTCACGGTGGAATTTCTGTCGGACCAGACGGTGCAACTCACCAGGCACTTGAAGAATTTGCAATCATCCGTTCAATCCCAAACATGACTTTGATTTGTCCGACTGATTTTTGGGAAACTAAAAAAGCTACAATCGCAGCAGGAAACACTTACGGACCGTTTTACCTTCGCTTTGGCAGAGAAAACGTTCCTGTCGTTACGAATGCCGATACTCCTTTTGAAATTGGCAAAGGTTACCAATTGGAAAAAGGTGGCGACCTGACAATCATTGCTTGTGGAATGATGGTTTTTGAAGCACTCGTTGCTTCTGAGGAACTCAGGAAACAAGGAATTTCAGCAAGAGTTGTAAACATCCACACAATCAAACCGATTGACCGTGAATTAATTACAAAGTGTGCAAAAGAAACAGGAGCAATCGTTACTGCTGAAGAACATCAGGTTAATGGCGGACTTGGTGGAGCAGTTGCCGAAGTTGTTGTCCAAAATTTCCCTGTCCCAATGGAATTTGTTGCTGTGATGGATACTTTTGGAAAATCGGGCAAGCCTTCCGAACTGATGGAAAAATTTGGGCTTACAAGCAAAGAAATCATTAATGCTTCGCTTAAAGCTCTGAAAAGAAAAAAATAAAACCTTCGTGAGGCTTTTGCTTTTTTGCGAAAGCCTCATTTTTCCCCAAAATTTTCCTTTCTGCTTTTCCCAAAAATTTCTTAACTTCAAAACCATAATTGTTAGGGGTGCTTTTTCAAAAGCTGAGATTAAACCCTTTGAACCTGATTTAGTTAGTGCTAACGTAGGGAAACAAACTTTTCTTTTCCTTCTGCAAAACTAACTGACTCGTCTAAAATTTAGAAGGAGTTAGCGATGTACACAAAATTTTCTGTACTCAAAAAAATTTTTCTTTCTGTCGGGATTTTTACAGCCACACAAAACGCTTACGCAAGCGAACTGAAAGGAACAGTTAAAAATTCAGTTACCGGCGAAAAAATCCAAAACGTTTCAGTTACAAACCAAAATTTTGGCGTTGTAACTGATTTAAACGGCTTTTTTATTTTGAAAAACCTTGAGGAAAAAGACTGCGAACTAAAGTTTTCCTACGTTGGTTTTGCTACAAAAACACTCAAACTAAAGCCGGGTGAGAACTCTTTCATTATTTTGCTTGAGCCTGAAAAACAAAACATTGACGAAGTTTTTGTTACCGATTCGCGGGCGAAACAAAACGAAACTCCCGTAACTTTTTCAAATTTTTCAAACGAAAACATTGAAAAAAAATACACCGTTCAAGACTTGCCAATCCTTGTTTCCGAACTTCCTTCCGTGAATTTTTACTCCGAAACAGGAACAGGACTTGGTGCTTCCTACCTTAGCATTCGTGGTTTTGACCAAAAAAGAATCGCTGTAACTGTCAACGGAGTTCCGCAAAATGACCCGGAAGACCACAACGTTTACTGGTACGATTTTACGGATTTAGCTTCAAACCTGCAGGACGTTCAAATTCAGCGGGGAGCAGGAAACACGAGTTACGGACACGCAGCGATTGGTGGTTCTGTCAACCTTGAAACAAAAAAATATTCAACTGAAACTAAACTTGCTTTGCAGGGTGGTTTGGGAAGTTTTGGCACAAAAAAACTCGCTTTAAGTTACGATTCAGGTTTAATTAACAATTCTTACGCACTTTCAGGCAAGTTTTCAAAGACTGTTAC
>JADZEA010000169.1 GCA_020850775.1 bacterium | reverse complement strand
CAAAAACCTGACTTGTTAAAACACAAGCCACAGCAATTGCCATTCCTAACGATTTGATAGGTGGCAAAATTGAGTTAATTTTTTTCTTCATAGAAAAATTCCTTTAAAAAATGTTGTCAAAACTAACTAAAAACAAGTTTCCCTGTCTCTTAAATTATTGATTCTTAAAAATGGTAAATTGAAGTTTTTTTCCTTTAAGAGAATTTAAAGAATTTTTGACTTTTGTCAAGAAAAAAATAGGAAAATGTTTCCTAAAATTTAAAAAGGAAAGCTGCTGCAGAAGTAAAAGTTTAAATTTCAGCAACTTAGGAGCAAACAACTTCCTTTTAGCTTAAAGGAAGTGTTTGTCTAAATTTTTAGCAGTTGGCTAATTCTTCCAAAGCACGACGAACAAGCACTCTGACCATTTTTTTCCGGTAAAGTGGCGGTGCGTTTGTCAGGTCAAGTGGTTTCGCTAACTTGTAACAAATTTCTGCGGCTTCATTGATAATTTCCTGAGTTGGTTTTTGGTTTTCCAAAAGTTGTTGTGCTTCCACAACTTCAAAAGGAGAAGAATGAATTGCTGTTAAAATAATTTTTACATTTTTAATCAGGTTTTTGTCTTCTACAAAAGAAACGGCAACTCCCAACATTGGGTAGTCAATTGTTTCACGCCTTCTTAGTTTTTTGTAAGTTCCTTTAAAACCTTTTGGAGAAGTTGGAATGTTTAGTGAAACTAAAACCTCGTCAGGCTGGATTCTGTTTCGGAGAATTCCATCGTTGATGTAAAAATCCTTTAAATCAACTGTTCTTTTGCCATTTTTTGCTGAAAAAAAAGTTATTTTTGTTTCCAAAGCTACCAAAACCGGAACAACGTCAGTTGAAACAATCGCTCTGCAAGTTGGGCTTCCTGGTGCAACGTGGCAAAAAGTTCCATCTTTTTTCATACAAAAACCGAGAGATTGTCTCCAAAAAAATGATTGATTGTAGTAGTAACAACGAGTGTCAAGTAAAACATTGCCACCAATTGTTCCCTTGTTTCTCAAAGTAACAGTTGCAACTTTACTTGCTGCAAGTGCTAAAAGCGGGAATTTTTCTAAAATCATTTTATTTTTGGTGATTTCCGCAAGTGTTACACAAGAACCAAGTGTCAAACCTTCATTTTCAGTAAAGTGAACGGTTTGAAGTTCAGCAATTCCATCAAGTCCAATCAAATAATTTGGAGTAAAAAGTTTCTGTTTCATACTTACAAGCAAATCCGTTCCACCAGCGATAAGTTTTGCTTCTTCGCCATATTTTTCAAGTAGTTCGGCTGCTTCACTGATATTTTTAGGAGCAAGATACTCAAATTTTGGTAAAGTCATCATTTTTTGAAAGTTCCTTTTTTGTTTTAAAATTCGGCTAAAGATTTTCTTGAGCTAAAACCGTCTTTAATTGAGTGCCAAAACCCAATTTCTTTTTCGCCAAGCATCCAGCACAACCAAACTTTTTCGCCGTTTGGTCGGATTGCAAGCCAATCAACAAGCCCACTCAAAGCACCTTTAGAAACGCAACCAACTTTGTCAAGTTCTTCAAGTAATGCAGTAAAATTTCCTTCTAAGTCTTCAATTTGGCTTTTTAGTTCTTGAATTTTTTTATTTTCTCTTGAAGTTCTTACTTCTTCTTTAATTTTTTTGCTCAAAAACTGAAACCTTTTTGCAAGAATTTGTAAGTCATCAATAATTTTTTTCACGTAGGGCAAAGTTTTTTGTGCTTCTTCAAGAGTGAAAATTTTTAAGTTTTCCGTTTTTGGGAAAGTGTCCATTTAATTTCTTTCTTTAAACAGCCTAAAAATAGGGAAAAAATTGTAAAAACAGAAAACCTTTTAAGGCTTTGAATTTTTTTACCAAATTCTTATCTTTGCAACGAAAAATTTTTAGGGAAGAACCTGATGGCAAAAACTGGATTAAAATTAAAATCAGAAAAAGATGAGACGTTCCGCAAAAATGTAGAACAAATGCAAAAATTAATTTTGGAAGCGAGAACACTTTTGCGACAAGTGGAACTTGGTGGAGCGAAAAAATACAGGGAACGTGAAAAGGAACGTGGCAAACTTCTTGTCAGAGAAAGAATTTCTTACCTTTGCGATAAAAAGTCAGATTTTTTAGAAGTTGGAGCATTGTTAGCTTACGATAATTACGGTGGGACTGCTCCTGCAATGGGTGTTGTTACAGGAGTTGGTCAAGTTTGCAACCGTGAAGTTGTAATTGTGGCGAATGATTCCACAGTAAAATCAGGTTCTTGGTATCCGGAAACAATTACTAAAATTCTTCGTGCTCAGGAAATTGCGATGCGTTGTCGGATTCCTATAATTTATCTTGTTGATTCTGCAGGAGTTAACTTGCCTTATCAGGGCGGAGTTTTTCCTGGACAGTATGGAGCATCGCGGATTTTTTATTACAATTCAATAATGAGACATCACTTAAAAGTTCCACAAATTTCGGCAGTTGTCGGACAATGTGTGGCAGGCGGAGCATACCTTCCTGCATTGAGTGATGTGATAATTATGACTGCTGAGAAAAGTTTTATGGGACTTGGCGGTCCAAACCTTGTAAAAGGTGCAACTGGTGAAAGTGTCAGCGGAGAATTTTTAGGCGGAGCATTAACTCATAATTCAATTAGTGGTGTGGCACACTACATCGCAAAAAATGATGAAGAATGTCTTGATATTATTCGCAAACAAATTTCCGAGCTGCCACCGATAGTAAAAATCAATCTGACTTACAAAAAAACTGTGCCACCAAAATTTTCAGCAGATGAAATACTTGGAATTATCCCTGAAAAGCATCAAACCGGGTACGATACAAAAGAAATTTTATTAAGGATTGTGGATAACAGCGAGTTTGACGAATTTCAGGAGCATTTTGCAAAAGAGCTAATTACTTGTTTTGCTTACATTGAAGGGATTCCTGTTGGAATTTTAGCGAATCAGCGTTTAACGAGCAAAACAAAAGGAAAAATTAGAATTGGCGGTGTAATTTATCCCGAAAGTGCGAAAAAAGCAGAAGAATTTATTCAACTTTGCGACAGAAGAAACATTCCTTTGCTTTTTATCCAGGATGTAACAGGTTTTATGATTGGTACCGAAGCAGAACACGAAGGAATTATTCGTGCCGGAGCAGGATTTGTAGAAGCGATGGCAACTTGTAAAGTTCCCAAAATTGTTTTAACTACGTGCCACGCAAGTGGAGCAGGTTATTACGCAATGGCTGGACAAGGTTTTGACCCGGATTTTATTTTGAGTTTCCCAACAGGAAGAATGGGTGTTATGGAAGGTGAATCAGCTGTAAAAGCACTCTACGGACCACAAATTGAGAAATTGGAAAAGCAAGGTTTAAAAGTTGAAAGCGATGTTGAACTATCTTCAAACATAGATTACACACGAAAAATCTATGAAAATCAATTACTTGCAACTTATGCGGCAGCAAGAGGATTTGTTGATGCAATAGTTTTTCCAAATGAAGTGCGGGCAAAACTTGGAATTGCTTTACGTGCTTCTGTTTCAAACCCGGGATTTCATCT
>JADZEA010000168.1 GCA_020850775.1 bacterium | reverse complement strand
ATTCCTGAAGTGATTGAAGGCGGATTTCACGAAGGTGGTTTTTTCATTTTGCTTGGTTTCACTTCGCTTTACATCCTTGAAAAGTTCGTGATGGTTCATCCTTGCGAAGAAAATCATTGCCACGTTCACCACATCGGTTTTTCTGCTTTTGTCGGACTTTCAATTCACAACCTTGTTGATGGTTTTGTACTTGGCTCTTCTTCTTTAGTTCCTTCGCTTGGAAGTGTTGTTTTGTTTGCAATTTTAGCTCACAAAGGTCCTTCTGCTTTCTCGTTAAGTTCAATTTTACTTTACTCAAAATACTCAAAATCAAAAATTTGGCTTTTAAACATTGTTTTTGCACTTTTAATCCCTTTTGGTGCTTTGCTTTCAAGTTACTTTTTGTCAGGAGTTGACCGTGAAAAAATTTTGCTTTGCATTGCTTTTTCAGCAGGAACTTTCTTGCACGTTGCAACAAGTGACCTTTTGCCTGAAATCCACAAAGATGAAAAATGGAAACCCGGAAACCTGATTGCTTTAATTTTAGGAATTACTTTAATCTTGCTCAATGGGCACAACCATTAAAAAATTTAAAATTGAAAGGTAAGAAATGAAAAAACTTTTAATAACTGTAATTCTGCTAACAACTAACCTTGTTTTTGGGCAGGAACAAACAAATGAAAGCATTTGGAAAAATGGTGGTGCTTTGTCTTCAAACTTTACTCAGGTAAACCTTAAAAATTGGTCAGGAGGAGGAGACGACGCACTTTCTTTATCAAATTTTCTAACGCTTTTTGCAAACTACAAAAAAAACAAAATCTCTTGGGATAACAATCTTGAGTTTGGCTACGGAATTCTCAGACAAGGTGAAAACTCAACTAAAAAAAGTGATGATAAAATTGCTTTAAATTCAAAATTTTCAAGAGAAGCAATTACAAATTGGAGCTACGCGGGACTTTTAGATTTCAGGACACAATTTGCGAATGGATTTGACTACAAGCAAGACCCAAAAGGAGTGAAAGTTTCAGAATTTATGGCTCCAGCTTACCTGACGTTAGCACTTGGAGGTGAGTACAAGCCTAACGAGACATTTTTTATTTTTGCTTCTCCGGTGACGGGAAAGGCAACTATTGTTTTGGATAAAAAACTTTCAGACGCTGAAAGTTTTGGTGTCAAAAGTGGCGAAAAAGTAAAAAATGAATTTGGAGCTTACTTAAACAGTGCTTTCAAAAAAACGGTTTGGGAAAACGTTGATTTTCAAACTAAAGCAAACTTTTTTGTTGATTACACAGACCCGTTTTTAGACATCAGTTGGGAAACTTCGCTTTTGATGAAGGTAAACAAGTACGTTACAACAACTTTTTCAACTCATTTAGTTTACGACAACAACGTAAAGGACAAAAAAGGCGACACCGCAATTCAGTTTAAGGAAGTGTTAGCAGTTGGTTTACTTTATAAGTTTTAGGTAGAAATGCAAAAAAATTCTGTTCCACTTGTTAGTCTTTCAATTAACGAACAAGAAATTGAGAACGCAAAACGTGTTTTTGTTGCAAGAAATTTGAAAATGGAAAGCGTCCAAGCCATTGGTTTTGACCTTGACCACACGCTTGCAATTTACAATTTAGCACCTTTTGATGAACTTTGTTACTCAATTGCAAAGCAAAAACTTGTTGAGACTAAAAACTTTCCGAAAGAAATTTTAAAACTGAAGTATGACCCAAATTTTTTGGTTAGAGGTTTGGTTGTAGATACTTTAAACGGAAATATTCTAAAAGCTAATCAGTACGGCTACGTTTCAAAGGCTGCTCACGGAAGTAACAAACTTTCGCGTCCAATTCGTAAAAACACTTACTCAAACGTTATTGTTTCACTTGGAAATTCACGTTTTCAATCTGTGGACACGCTTTTTGCACTTCCTGAAATTTCACTTTTTTCTCAGGTTGTAGATTTTTTGGAGACAAAAAAAGAAGCTAAAAAAATAAATTATTTTGAGCTTTACCAAACAATCCGCGAAGTTGTGGACCTTTCACACAAAGATGGTTCAATCAAAAAAGAAGTGATTTCAAGCCTTGAGAAGTATTTTATTTTTGACCAAAAGCTTTCCTCAACCTTATCAAAATTTCGTAGTGCAGGAAAAAAATTATTCATTTTAACAAACTCCGAGTGGTTTTACACAAACGCAGTTATGTCTTACATTTTAAGCAACAGAAATTCAAGCTACAAAAATTGGACAGATTTTTTTGACGTGGTTGTTTGTAGTTCAAAAAAGCCGAATTTTTTTGGTTCAGGAAGCCAGTTGTCAGAATTTGAGACAGAATTTTCAGGGAAATTTTTTACGGGTGGGAAAGCTGAAGACCTTGAGAAGATTTTAGGTTTGAAAGGCGAACAAATTCTTTACTTTGGTGACCACACTTACGGAGACATTATGCGTTCGAAGAAAGATTTTGGCTGGCGGACAGCGATGATAATTTATGAACTTGAACACGAAATTATTATTAATGAAAAGATTAAAGATAAACAATTAAAACTTCTGAATCTTAGGGTTAAGCACAATAAAGTTGATTCTGAAGCAAAAAAAATGAACAAAAGGATTGCTTCTCTTACTACTCAAAAAGTAAATGATTACCAAAAAATGGGAACTGAAGAACTACTTGCAATTGATAAAAGTATTGAAAAATTGCTTAGGGATTTTGGCAAAAAGGAAACAGAAATCACTAAAATTTTAATCCAAATCCGAGACCTTGAAGCAGAAATTGAAGCGGATTACAATGTTAATTGGGGACCAATTTTTAAAAGTGGGAATGTAAACAGTCGTTTTGGTGACCAGGTTCAAAACTTTGCCTGTGTGTACACAAGCCGTGTAAGTAATTTTTTTGATTACGAGGATGAAAAATATTTTCGTTCTCCGATGGAGCTTATGCCTCATGAATTGTAAAGCATTGTTTTCCAAACAATTATGAGAAGCATTGCCAAAATATTTAATTTTTATCTTTTCTTTTCAGGCTAAAAATTTTAACTTTCGCAAGTTCTTTTAAGCAAAATAAAGAGCCATTTCTAACACTTAAAAAATTTAATTTTAATTAAAGAAAGTAAAAAATATGTTGACGAAGCAAGACATTTTAAATCGTGCAAAAGAAGAAAAGGTTGAGTTTGTAAATTTACAGTTCACCGACCTTTTGGGAATTATCAAAGCACTAACAATCCCAATTAGCAAACTTGAAGACGCAATTGATATGAATGCCTGGTTTGACGGAAGTTCTATTGAAGGTTTTACAAGAATTGCTGAAAGCGATATGTATTTAAAACCTGATTTAGAGACTTTTGCTGTCATTCCCTGGACAAAAAACAGTTCTTCAGGAGTCATTGCAAGAATAATTTGCGATGTTTACATGCCTGACGATACTCCTTTTGAAGGAGACCCGCGTTATATTTTGAAAAAGCAGCTCAAAAGAGTTGAGGAAATGGGTTACATTTTTAACGTTGGACCAGAACTTGAATTTTTCCTTTTTGAAAAAGATGCAAATGGAAAACCAATTCTGACAACTCACGATGAAGCCGGATACTTTGACCAAACAACAGACCTTGGAATTGAAATTCGTAAAGAAATGAGTTCCGCACTTTCAGCTTTCAACATTGACGTTGAGGCACTTCACCACGAAGTCGCACCAGGACAACACGAAATTGATTTTAAGTACGGAGATGCTTTAAGCGTTGCAGACAAAGCAATTTCTTTTAAGTACACTCTGAAAGCAATTGCAAAAAGGCACAATCTTCACGCTACTTTTATGCCAAAACCAATTGGTGGAATTAATGGAAGTGGAATGCACGTTCACCAATCTTTTTACGACCCAAAAACCAACAAAAATATTTTCTACGATTCTAACGACAAGTACCACCTTTCAGATTTTGCAAAACATTTCATCGCCGGACAACTTGAACACATCAAAGCGATGAACGCAATTATGAACCCAACCGTCAATTCTTACAAAAGGCTTGTTGTTGGTTACGAAGCTCCTGTTTACGTTGCGTGGGGACAAAGAAACCGTTCTGCTTTGGTTAGAATTCCAAGGCTCACAAAAGGACGTGAAGAAAAAGGAACTCGTTGTGAACTTCGCTGCCCTGACCCGGCAAGCAATCCTTACCTGACTTTTGCCGTAATGCTTGGTGCAGGACTTGACGGAGTCAGTAAAAAAACTCCTTTGCCTCAACCAGTTGAAGAAAATATTTTTGAACTTTCCGTTTCACAAGCCCGCGAAAAAGGAATTGGAACAGTTGCAATTAACTTGCACGAAGCACTGACAAGCCTTAAAGAAAATAAAGTTATCAAAAATGTTCTTGGTGAAGAAACCTTTGAAAAATATTTTAATGCAAAACTTCAAGAATACGACGAATACAGACTTTCTGTCTCTCAGTGGGAAGTAAACCGTTACCTTGAAATTTACTAAACTTTACTAAACCTCCAGGATTTTTCAAAAGTCCTGAAGGTTTTTTGAAAATTTTTTATGCAGGAACTAAAACAAAAAACCATAAAAATTATTGAAATTCTCAAAACAGAATTTCCGAACTCAAGGTGTTCGCTCAACTACGAAAACCCTTTTCAGCTTTTAATTGCAACAATACTCGCTGCACAATGCACAGACGCAAGAGTTAACCAGGTTACAAAAGAAATCCTTTTCCCAAAGTACAAAACTCCCGAAGATTTCCTGAAAGTACCGGTTGAAAAACTTGAAAGCGACATTCATTCCACAGGTTTTTACAAAAACAAAGCAAAATCAATCCGAAAGTGCTGCCAAACTCTCGTTGAAAAATTTAACAGCGAAGTTCCAAAAACAATGAAAGAACTTCTAACGCTTGGTGGAGTAGGCAGAAAAACTGCAAACGTTGTGCTTGGTGAGTGTTTTGGAATGCCTGAAGGAATTGTTGTTGATACTCACGTAACGCGAATTTCCCAAAAACTTGGTTTGACTAAAGAACAAAATGCCGATAAAATTGAGCTTGACCTAAATAAAATCACTCCAAAAAATGATTGGGTTGCTTTTGCTCAGCTGATTGTTGACCACGGAAGAAAAACTTGTAATGCCAAAAAACCAAAATGCAATTCGTGTAATCTTGTTCCTTACTGTCTTTTTGTAGAAAATTAAGTTTAAAAAAAAAAGGAAAAGTATGAGCGAAAAATTAATTTGCAAATTTTGTGGAACAACTTACGAAAATTTCCAAAAAACTAAACGTGTTGGCTGTGAAAATTGCTACTTTGAGTTTAGAAACACAAACGAACTCAAAAACGTTACAAAAACCATTCGGGACGACGCGAACGATTTTGATAACTCAACTGAACAGATTTTTGAAGAAGTTCAGGCACTGATTAACCAACTGAAAAACAATCCCAAAATCTCAACTCTGAACTTCAAACGAGAAAAAAATTACCTCACAAAATCCGAAGAAACAGATTTTTTAAAACTACTTCTACAATCTGCAATTAATCTTGAAAATTATGAAGAGGCTGCAAAAATCCGTGACTTGCTTAAAAAAAAATAGAACACGGATTTTGAACGATTTCTTTGTGTTGCCCCAAATGTTTTGTAGTTTGCCTTAACCATTTTTATTTTGCAAAGCCGGAAAAACGCCAAAACTCAGTTCACGTAAAGGTGGAAGTTTTGTAAAACCTTCTTTTCGTAAAAACACACAACCTTTTGTAAAACTTAGGCTTGTGCCTCCCAAATCACCAACTTCTGTCGAAAAAACCTTGTTTCCAAGTAAGGAAAAACCTTCAATTTCAAAAAACACTTCAAATTCTTCTTCATCAAAAATTCCGTTGATTTCTGTTGTCCGCGAACCAAAATCAAAAATCAGACCTAAAATTCCACCTTTTCGCAGCACCCTTTTCATTTCAATAATTGCTTGTTTTTGTTGCGTTTTATTCAAATCACCAAGCCCGCTGACACAAAAAACACGGTCAAAACTTTCGTTTTCGTAAACAAGTTTTTCACGGTTTTGAGTGGAAATTTTTATTGGCAAATTAAAACTTTGTGCGATTTTTCGTGCCTGATTTACTGATTCATTGTCTGTTGAAGTTGCGTAAACCTGGCAATTTTCGGTTGCAAGGTAAAAAGATAAAAGTGAGTTTGCTCCGCCAATTTCCAAAACATCCATTCTTGAATCAATTTCGCTTTCAATTATCAAATGGGAAAGTTCCCAAAGCCTTAACCAATGCTCACCAAAATCTGTTTTGTAATCCGGATTTTTCTCAATTAGCAGCCTTTTAGTCAAGAAAAGTCTGTTAATAATTGATTTTTTTGCAAGGTTGTGAAGTTCTTGAACGTCTGCAATTTTGTTGATAATTTTTGTGCAATCGGATTTTAGAAAAGCCTTTGGGGTCGTGTTAAAAATTTCAATGGTTTGGATTGTTTTTGTGTTTTGCAAGGCGAGTTTGCACTCTTTTAGTTCGTTTTGCGAATCTTTGTCTTGTGGGTCAAGCTCGAGAACTTTTTGAAAGTGAATGATTGCAAGTGCAAATTTTTCTTGTATTTTGTAAAGGTGAGCGAGGTTAAAATGCGAGTTCAGGTGGTTTCCATCTTTTTCCAAAGCCTGCAAAAAATAAGATTCTGCAAGGTAAAAATCGTTACTTTGGTAGGCTTCAAAACCGATTTGGCAAAGGTCGTCAGCGATTTCGTTTGTCATATTTTTTTAAAACTTTCTTTAATTTTCAGGATTTCTTTCTGGATTTCCTGTAAAATTTCTTTGTTGGCAACTTCACCATTTTCACTAAAAATCATAAAAACTTTTCCGCCGAAGTTTTGT
>JADZEA010000167.1 GCA_020850775.1 bacterium | reverse complement strand
TGGTTTTTATCGTTAAGAACCGAGTATTTTACAATGGTTTCGTCTTTTTCGCTACACAGTAATATTCCAATAGTAGGGTTATCATCTACACTGCATTTTAAATCGTCATACATTCGTACATACATATCTATTTGTCCTACATCCTGGTGGGAAAGGTTACCTGTTTTCAAATCAATAAGTACAAAACATTTGAGCAGGTAATTATAAAATACCAAATCAATGTAAAAATCGGAAGTATCGGTGGCAATGTGTTGCTGACGTGCTACAAATGCAAAGCCCTTGCCAAATTCCAGCAGAAATTTTTGAATATGGTCAATAATAGCGGTTTCAATAGTAAATTCTGTGTTTTTGGTATCGGCTGCCAATCCTAAGAATTCAAATATGTATGGGTCTTTAATGAAATTTTGAATAGAAGGTTTCTTTGTCTCAGGCAAGTGATTTTTGATTCTTTCAAAAGCAAGACTATTAATTTGTCTTTGCAATTCGCGGCTATTCCAGCCTGAGGCTATGGACTCACTGAGGTAGTAATTTCGTTTTTGCTCAGAATCAAGTCTTGAAAGTTGACGATAATGCGACCAACTCAATTCGTGACGCATTGTGTCACGAATTGGAAAGGCTTTAAAAAAGCTACGCATGTTACGCAAATTGCTTTCATCAAATCCCTTTCCAAATTCTAAGGTAAGCTGAGTCGCTAAGTTTTTCAATGTAGCCTTTCCATATTCCGCCTTCTCTTTACCTTTTTGCTCGTCTTCAACGATAAGTTTACCTATTTGCCAATAGGTTTGCAATAAGGCATTATTTACCATTCTGTAAGCTTGCTGCCGAGATTCAAGAATGACTTCTTTTATTGATTGTATTAATTGGTTACTGTTCAAATTCATTACGCTTCTTTGTTTTCAGTTACTTTAAAAATTTTGACTACATCACTAAATGCTTTCAAGTCATTCTTCACTTCTTCCCATTTCTCTTGCTTCACATAAATTGCTGTGTAAGTGTATTCCTTTTGTGCGTTGTTTATGTCTTTGCACCAAGTT
Organism: bacterium; assembly: GCA_020850775.1. Lineage (GTDB taxonomy): Bacteria > CLD3 > CLD3 > CLD3 > CLD3 > JADZEA01. The sequence goes on along the minus strand of JADZEA010000167.1, from coordinate 5,794 downwards.
GTAAGGCGTTGTATTTTTCGTTTATCGTCCAAATCTTCACGCCCTTTGGTTTCTAAAATGAAAAATGTATTGGGTTCTGTTTTTACAAAAAAGTCCGGGAAGAAAGCAGCAATATTTCCATTTTCTTTTTGGTATTCAATGCTAAAATTTACGCCACCTTCGCCAAATGTGTTTTTAGCAAATGAAACAACATCGTTGAACTTGTTTTCGCAGAAAGCCGAAAATTCCAGCTCAAAAGGATTGTCGCCAATGATTTTGTTGAAAACAGATTTCTTTGGAACAAGGAAAGATTGGTTTTCTGCAATTTTTGGCTTTGTAAGTTTCAGCGAAATGAAATTTTTTACTTCTGCCGTTCCTTTGTCGGTGATGGTTAATTCATCAATGGCTTTTTTGAAAGTAGTTTTCAGAAGCTCTTTTGGTTGAATTTCTGAAAGGTTTCTCATTGTTTGTGGGTCGCTTAATTCCACTTCTTTGGTAAAAAGTTGGTATTTGATAAAGCTCTCAACTTTCGGATACAAAATATTGAAGCCACTAACCAAACGGCTGTCTTTCAAAATGGCAGAAGTAAAAAAGCCAATTACATTTCTGTAATCAGGTGTTGTGTTTTTAAAAACTGTTTTGTGTGAAAAATCACCGTCAATGTCATTGAAAACAATTTCTTTCAATTCGTCTGAACTGAATTTTTTAAGAGGAACTTTTTCGTTTTTGAATGTGCTTACATCAATCAATTCAAGGTTTTTAAACTCTCTGTAAATTCTTGGGCTCATTTGCGGAACAGGAATATCCAAAGCATCCAAATCTTTGTTTGGGTTTTCCCTGTCAACTTCAACAATTACTGGCGACTTGCCTTTAGATCCTTTTCCCATTGGACTGTATTGAAATTCTACACCTTCTGTTTTCAGGCTCTCAACAAACTCTAAAAACGCCGGAGTTCCAACAACAACCAATTTTTCAGGCATAACCAACGAAAACATTTTTCGCAAACCTCTCCCAATGGTTTGTTCAGGAAGGATTTTAGAGTCGGCACCAAATGGACGAAGCCCAACAATGGTGGTTACATTTCTAACATCCCAACCTTCACGAAGCATTAAAACTGAAACAACTGCTTTGTAAGGTGAATGGTCTTTGTCAATTTCGTCTGCTGCTTTTCTTAACGCTTCTAATTCTTCCTTATCTTTTTTATTGGTTGTAGTTTCCTTTATTTCACCCGAATTGTTGGTGTGAATAGTCAGCACCGAATTTTTCATTGAAGGATAACTCGCTTCCAAAAATGCAGCCGCTTGGTCTGCTTCTTTGGTGCTCATCGTCATTATGAAAAGAATAGGAGTTTTATGATTTTTGAGTTCTTCAAACTGTTGTTCCCATTCCAAGTAACCCAAATGAATGTAATCCCGGTAGCGTTCTACAAAGTCGGAAGAATCTTTCTCCTGAATTTTTTGTCTTGATGCTTCGTCAGGCAAAACAGGCGACTTTACAACATTTTGCTTGATAGCTTCCACCAAAGGATAATCGCAAATTGTCTGAACGAAAATAGCACCGTTGTTATGTTTAGGAGTAGCGGAATAGTCTGCTTGCAGGCTTACTCCGTTACCATTTTTTAATTTTAATTTATTGCTGATGTCTTCAATGCTTTTGAACCAAGCTAAAGAACTGTCGTGAATGTGATGGGCTTCATCATTAAGCACTACCAAATCTTTAATCTTTTCGCTTCGCATTACTTTTCCAAGGTCTAAACCTTTTGAAGTGTCTGCATCGGGTTTGGGTTTAACGCCTAAAAAAGTTGTTTCAAAAGATTGTTCTGGTTCTTCGTTAAAGAAAACTCGGTGAATGTTGGTCAGGAAAATATTTCCCGATTCTGTTATTGGTTTTAAGTCATCTTGAATATGAAGCGTTAATTGAAAATCGTTTTTCCAGTCTTTGTCGCCATAGCCATTTTCAGGAAAAAAGGGTTCATCAAAAAACATTTTCAATCCGTCAAAGTCCTTGCGTAATCGGTTTAAAACAATGATGTTTGGAGTAATTACTAAAAAGTCTTTTGAAAGTGTGCTTTCCGCCTCGTAGAGTTTGTGAAAGTAAGACCAAACCAAAGTCAAACCCATTACTTTTGTTTTCCCTGCACCAGTTGCCATTTTTATCACGTAACGGGTCCAGTTTTCATCAAACATACCTGTGCTGACACGTTGTGAAGAGTCAAACCGCATTAACTCGTATTTGTCCTTTGCTTTTGCTACTTCATACAAGTAAATTATTGATTCAATGGCTTCACGTTGCGAAAAGAAAAAGCTGAATTTTGTCTGTCCAAACAGATGTTCCTGATTGAACCAAAAATTCAATAAAGATTTTGAAGTTTCAGAAGCACCTCGATAGCCTTCGTCTCTCCACTTGGTAACTGCAAGTCTTATTTTATAAACCAAAGGTGGCAGCAACTTTTCATAGACATTTTGAAAAGCATCCATTTGGCTTTGTGTCGGAGCCCATCTTTCGTTTGGTGTCAATATTTTAAACGGGTTAGAAACTTTCATTAATACTTCCCATCAGGTTTTTCTAAAACATTAAATTAAAAATGCTTTGGACATTTCTGAAAAATAAAGAAAAATGTTTTGCTTTAGTCAACCACTATTTTTTTTGGTACAATTTTTCAACCTCAAACTTTGAAGTTTTTTATTTTAAAATAACCCGACTTCAAAATTTCAGTCTCTCATTCATTAACGGGACAATTAACCATTAATCATTTTTTCACTGTTGCTTTAAAGCTAAGTCTATTTTATATTCACACTTTATTTTTTGAAAATTAACGATTAACTAAACTTTAAGCGGAATTTTAAAATTATGATGGAGTATTTACGAAACAAAACACAAGTCATTTTGTTGGTTTTGATTGTTGCTTTTTTAGCACTTATTGTTCTTCAGTGGGGAGCAGACGTTACTGGAATTAGTGGCAGAACTTCTAATTTAATTGGCGAAATTGAAGGTCAGGAAATTGATTTCAGGCTTTTCCAAAGTCAGATTGAAAACCGAATCGCACAGGAAAGAGAGAAAAATCAGGGCGAAGAAATAACTGACGAAAGACAAGAACAAATTATTAAAGAAGAATGGACTAAATTAATCCAACAACTTTCAGTTCAAAGAGAAGTTGAGAAGAGAAAAATCTCTGTTAGCGATGAAAGATTACTTTTTGAGATTGAAAACAATCCTCCGGACCTTGTAAAACAACAAACAGCTTTTCAAGACAGCATCACAAAACAGTTCGACATGGAAAAATTCAAACAACTTGTTACCGACCCAAACAATCCTCAGGCTAAAAACTTTTTACTTGGTGTTGAAAGCACAATCCGTTCTGAAGCCCCTTTTAAGGACATCCAAGCCTTCATCCGTGCAACTGCAAGAGTTTCTGACGATGAAGTAAAAGCCGATTTTGAAGCTAAAAACATAAAGGCAAAAATTTCTTACGTAACAGTTTTAACAACGGACTTGCCTGTTGACGACTACAAACCAACAGACGCTGAACTTGCTTCTTACTATGAATCACACCTTGACGAATTCCTGAAAAAAGAAGAACGTAAACTCGATTTTGTCTTTTTTGAAGAAAAATCCGGTAGTAAAGACAGTCTTTACACGCTTGCAGACGCTAACAACGTGATTGAAAAGCTAAAACAAGGTTATGATTTTGCGGAACTTGCGAAAGAATATTCTGAAGATTCTAATAAAGATAGAGGTGGAGACCTTGGTTGGTTTGATAAAGGAAAAATGGTAAAACCTTTTGAAGAAGCAGCTTTTGCTGCTCAGGTTGGTGAAATTGTCGGACCTGTTGTTACACAATTTGGTTACCACATCATCAGGGTTGACAGTACTCGTGAAGTTGAAAAAGATGATATTGTTGCTCTTGATTCTGCAAAGGATAAAAAAACTAAACCTAAAAAAATCAAAGTCCCTGAAATTTACGCAAGGCACATCCTTTTAAAAGTTGGAGTTGGTCCGGAAACAATTGACGAATTAGACAGAAATTCCAACACTTTGGCAAGTCTTACTTCTGAAGGCAAAAGAGACTTTCAGCAAATTGCTGACTCGCTTGGATTAAGAGTTCAGCAAGTTCCTTCACTTTTTAAAGACGCAAACTTTGTTCCGGGTTTAGGAAATTCAATTGCTTTTGGAAGGTTTGCTTTTAATGCAACTAAAGACCAGGTAACTAAAAAGCCAATTCGTTTTGCTACAAGAGGGAAAAAAGGTTGGATTGTTGCAAAACTTACTGAAATTAATACTGAACACACACAAACTTTTGACGAAGTTAAGGCACAAATTGAAAACAAAGTAAAAACTGAACGCAGAGTTCAGGATGCAGGGAAAAAAGCAGAAGAAATTTTGGCAAAAGTAAAAAGTGGAATTTCCTTTTTGGAGGCTGCACAGCCAATTAAAGTTGATACGGTAGAAGTTACTTTCCAAGGTTCAATTGGAAAAATCGGAAGAGTTTTGAATTTTAATGGAAAAGTTTTTGCCGCAAAACAAGGGCAATTTGTGTCTCCAACTGAAATCCCGCAAAAAGGTTACGCAATTGCTCAAATTCTTGAAGAAGCTAAATTTGATTCTGTAACTTTTAATTCTCAAAAAGAATCTATCAGAAAAAGACTTGAGCAAGCAAAAGAAGGTGCAATAATTTCTGATTGGCTAAAACAACTTGAAACAAATGCTGAAATTCTTGACAACCGTTCAAAATTTTATCCTGATTATGATTTTACAGTAGCAAAAGAAGAAAAAAAGAAAAAATAATTTTGCTCTGTTTTAGAAAAAAATTCCTTTAACAACTTGCCAGGCTTTTAAACTTGGCAAGTTCGTTTTTGTGAAAATCATTACACAGGGATAACAGTTTTTTAATTTGATTAAAAAACTAAAACTAACTAACTTGAAACTTCTTTTTTAACTCAATTAACTGCGGAGGCAATGTGAAAAAAATATTTACTGTTCTGCTTTCACTTTTTTCAATACAAATTTTGAATGCACAAACTCCAGACCATTTAGTAATCACTGAAGTTGCTGCACAACCGACAAACGGAGAGTTTATTGAAATTCACAACCCAACTTCCTCTCCAATAAATCTTTCCAACTACTACCTGAGCGACAGCAAAAATTATTACAACTTGCCTGCAACGACAACAACAGGAAGCGGTGAATTTATTGCAAGGTTTCCAAACGTTGAAATTGCTGCCGGTGCTTACCTGACAATTGCTGCAAACACAGCTGAAAAATACTTCGCAAACTACGGAACAAACCCTGATTTTAAAATGGTTAGCGATACCACTACTTTAGTTACTCAAATGATTTCTCCTTTTTCAAGTGCAATTGCTACAAACTCAGGGCTTGGAAACAGCAACGAACTCGTCGTGCTTTTCTTTTGGGACGGAACTTCTGAACTTGTAAAAGATGTTGACTACGTTTTTTGGGGAAGTTCTGACACAGTTGATAAATCCGGAGTTACGATTGGTTCGTCAACTTACGCAAACGATACTGCAGTTTCAAATCAGGTTGCAATTTCTACAACTGTTCACGCAAACGGTTCAACCTGGCAACGCTACAATCCACCAAAAGAATTTGGCGAAACTCTGACAGGCGGAAACGGAATTACAGGAAACAACGAAACAAGCGAAACCCTTTCTGCTTCTTTTGGAGTTGGTGCGCCAACTTTAAAAAGTGCTTCAACGATTTCTCCGCCTGGTGCTGATGGTTCCGGAACTGTAACAGTTTCTCCAAACTCGGTTCCAAATTCTGCAAACACAACTCTCACTTTTACTTTTTCAGGAAC
>JADZEA010000166.1 GCA_020850775.1 bacterium | reverse complement strand
TGTCAGGCTCTCACTTTTGTCTGAAAATTTTTTAGTTCGCCTTTTTTTGGAGTGAGGAATTGTTTTCAAAGTGAAGTTTTTGCTAAAAAACTTTTTGTTTTGTTAAATCTTTTGGTTTATCTTTTTAACTAAGTTATTAATTAAAGGGAACTAAAAATGAACAAAATTATTTTCATTTTTTTACTTTTAACAGAGAGTGTACAAGCTACAAATTTAATTTTTTCAACTTTTTTCGGGGCAAGTAATAATGATTACAATGCTTGCATTTCGCTTGATAGCAGTGGTAATACTTTTGTTTCAGGACAAACTTACTCAACTAATTTTCCAATTACAAGTGGGGTTTACGACACGTCTAAAAATGGATTTAGTTCTGATATTTTTGTAACGAAGTTAAACAGCAGTGGTACCGCTTTAATTTTTTCTACTTTCCTTGGTGGAAATAGTTACGAAGAGCAACCTTTTTTGGTTGTTAGTGATAGTGAAAATATTTTTGTTACGGGTTACACTTACTCAACCGATTTCCCAACTACAATCGGAGCTTACGATACTTCGCATAACGGAAATGTGGAAATTTTTATAACCAAAGCAAACAGCAACGGTTCAGCACTTGTTTACTCAACTTTTCTCGGTGGAAGCAGTGAAGATAAGGGTTTTTTCCTTTCACTTGACGGAAGTGGAAACTGCTACGTTATTGGTTTCACTGGTTCAAACGATTTTCCGACGACTGTTGGTGCTTACGACACTTTGCAAAATGGAAGCTCCGATGCTTTTGTAACAAAACTAAACTCTACCGGTTCAAGCCTTGTTTACTCAACCTTTCTCGGTGGAAGTTCTACAGAGTGTGGTAATTCCCTTTCAGCTGACGAAAGCGGAAACTGCTACGTTACTGGTTACACTTACTCAAGCGATTTCGCAACTACAGTTGGTGCTTTTGATACTTTGTTTAACAGTCCCGTTGGATTTTCCGACGCGTTTGTCAGCAAACTAAACTCAACCGGTTCAGCACTTATTTACTCAACTTTTCTCGGCGGAAGTTCTACAGAGTATGGTAATTCCCTTTCAGTTGACGGAAACGGGAATACTTACCTATCAGATTTTACTCAATCAACCGATTTCCCAACTACAGGCGGTGCTTACGATACTTCTTACAATGGTGTAAACTGTGATGTTTTTGTCAGCAAACTAAACCCAACTGGTTCAGCACTTGTTTACTCAACTTTTCTCGGTGGAATTTCTTACGATTACAATTCGACCATTAAAATTGATGAAGATGAAAATGTGGTTCTCGCAGGACAAACTGATTCAAGTGATTTCCCAACTACAGTTACAGCTTATGACACTTCACACAACGGATATTTTGACGCGTTTGTAACAAAACTAAACCCAACTGGTTCGCTTCTTACTTACTCAACTTATTTTGGAGGAAGCAGCGCCGATTACGAACCTTTCCTTGCGATTGAAAGTTATGGAGATATTTTTATTGCAGGTTGTACTTACTCAAGTAATCTGCCGACTACAAACGGAGTTTACGATACTTCTTACAATGGAGGAATGGACATTTTTGTAACAAGATTTGAATCAGGTAAAATTACAAATTTAGAAATTGAAGTCGCAGGGGGTTTTGTAATTTTAACTTGGCAAGGTAAACTCAGTGCTACAAATTACAAAATTTACAGAAGTTTAACACCTGAATTGACGAATCCGGTTTTAATTGGTACAACTCAAAACCCAAACACTTTTTTTACTGACACAATCGCAGTTGGTAGCGGAAATTATTTTTATTTTGTAACGTGGGAAAACTAAGTTTTTTTACTTAACATCTGAACTCCTTCCCAAAAAGAAAAGCCTTGCAAAGTCATTTTTGCGAGGTTTTTTTTAGTTTAGCGTAAACCCCGCTAAGAAGTGTGGATTCCGCAACTTTTTTTGCGGGTTTTACGCTGGAAGCGGAATTCACGCTGGTTAGTTCACACTTTTGTCTAAACACGGATTTTTGGAATTTAAGGACAGGATTTTTTTAGTTTAGCGTAAGCCCCGCCAAGAAGCGTGGATTCCGCAACTTTTTTTGCGGGTTTTACGCTGAAAGCGGAACTCACGCTAAAAACCTGTCAGGCTCTCATTTTTGTCTGAACACGGATTTTTGGGATTTAAGGATTAACGGGATTTTTTGTGTTGTAAAATTTTCAGGGTTTTTCAGCGGAAAAGCTGGCTTTAGGCTGTTTTGATTTAACACAAAAAAAATAAAAAAATGGCTACCTTTTCTTTTTAATTTTATTAACTTCTGTCTAAAAACAAACAACAACAAAATTTGAGGATTAGCAAAATGCTTAAATCTGCAAAATCTGGATAATCAACAGCTTCTGTGGAGTTTGTGCCGAAATCCAAAATTTTATAACCTTCTGAAGTTAAAATTCCTTTTAAAAATTCTTTAAGCAAAAATCCACCGTGGTCAGATCCAAGTGCAATTTTCCCCCAGTCAATGTTTACTTCTTTAAGGGATGCTGGTGTGGTAATCTTCGCTAATTCATCCGCCTGTGAAAATTCATTTTCTGCTGTTAAAACTGCAGAATCAAAAGTTGAAACTTTAATTTTTAGTTCTTTGATTGCATCTTTCGCAAGTGGTGTCAGAATTGAATCAGCAAACAACTGCAATTCAGTCTTTTTTTGCCATGTCTTCCTGACATCCCTTTCTGTTATCAATTTCTTTTTAGTCATTGAGAATTCGGATTTTCAGTTAAATGCTTTTAATCGTACCATAGTGGAATTGAAATAAAATGGCATTTCTCCCAGCTTTTGAAAATTTCGTTAACTTTTAACATTTGATTTTTTAATCATTGGTTTAAATTTTCCAGGCGCATTTTAATTTACTTGCTTTACAAAACCAAACTCAATTTTCGCTACTTGCGATATTTCGCTAACGGTACAGAACTGAGTTTTATCAAAAATATCATTCCAGGTGCGTTAGATTACGTTTTTAACTCTGGCATTGTTATTGGAAACAGAGCAAAAGTAAGTCAAATTCTCTTTTTTACAATCTTAAACTAAGGAAATAAAAATGAAACAAACAAAACTTTTGAAAGCCCTAACGGGTTTAAGTGGCAGTTTACTACTGTTTTCCGCATCAAATCTCTTTTCACAGTCAATTAGTTTTACAGTGGATAATTTTGCTGCATCACCTGCAGCCGGTCCATTTATGTTTAACTTGGGACTTGATTATTATGCCTACACAAGTCTTTACTGGAAATATGATGTTGGTCCGTTCGGTGAAGCACCAACAAGTTCATCCTGCACATCAGAAAATCTGAGTGTCATCAGTGGTACAGGAGGAATCACAATGGTTGTAACGGGTTATTCCCTTACAAGTTTTACAAATTTCGGAACCGGCGACCACCGAATTTATTCTGGTGGAACTGCTACAATTTACAACTTAGGAGTTCCGGTTCTTGTTCTTACTGATTTGGTTAATGAATTAACAGTTTCTTATCCTGCCCCAATTGGCACAGGAAATTTTGTTGCCGGATTTGGTCAGGGTTCAATCAATGTTGGAGCGAGTAATGCTTCATGGGTTTCTGAACTTGATCCATTCAGCACAGGTTTGATAGATTTTACTTACTCTTCGGTTTCTCCAGTGGCACAAAATTCAATCGGTTACTACGATGTTGATTTAGTGGTTAGCCCGGTAACGGTTCAAAGAAACTTCATCTCTGCACAGCTAGCTTCAGGTAACAACGAGGATGTGGACATGAGTGGAGTAGGTCTGGATTTTCACTTTAATTCAGCTACCTTTGGTGGTGGAGGTTCAGGAAATGACCAAGTTTTTGGAATGGTGATTAATGAAGATGCCGGAGGAACTCTGCCTCCGGGAATTGCTTCAATTAACACAAACTATTTCTGGAATCTTGGAACTACTGTCCAAACATTTAACTGTAATGTAATTTTTGATACCTCATTAAACCCGTTTCCTTTTAATCCTGCAACCGTAAGTATTCTAAGAAGAGAAAGTTCTTCAGAAGACTGGACGGTCTGGCCTGACATAACTGTTATTGACCCATGGACTATTCGGGCAAACGGAGTTACCGGCTTCAGCGACTGGATCATTGGTGAAAATGATGTTCCTCTTCCCGTTGAACTCATCTCTTTTAGTGCAGAACAATTCGGTAATTCTGTTAAAATTTTCTGGAAAACAGCTTCAGAATTTCAAAACAACGGTTTTATTCTTGAAAGAAGTTCTGACAGTAAAAATTTTAAAGTGATTTCAAGTTACCTTGTCAACCCTGATTTGAAAGGTAAGGGAAATTCAAGCACAGAAAATTCCTACGCTTTCACTGATGAGGAAGTAAACTTAGGAAATACTTACATTTACAGACTTTACGATGTGGATTTTGATGGTCAAAGAACACTTAGTGGTGAAATGTCAGTAACACTAAATTTCGGGGAAACGGAAGAAAAAACTAACTTCAGATATTCCTTAGACCAAAATTTCCCAAATCCGTTCAACCCAAGCACGACGATTTCCTACACACTTGCAAAAGCCAACAACGTGAAACTTGAAGTTTACAACACAAAAGGCGAACTTATCCGAACTTTGGTCAACGAAAAACAAAACAAAGGTTCTCACACTTCAAACTGGAACGGAAAAGACGAACGCGGAAACGCTGTTTCTTCAGGAGTTTACTTCTACAAACTGGTGGCTGGAAACTTTGTTGAAACGAAGAAAATGATTTTGCTGAAGTAGAATTTTTAGAAAACAGATTTTTTTTGAAAGGGGCAAGCTGAAAAGTCTGCCCTTTTTTTTGTTTAAAAAGCGTAAACCTTGCTGTTGTTCTAAAGCGTAAACCCCGCTAAGAAGTGTGGATTCCGCAACTTTTTTTGCGGGTTTTACGCTGGAAGCGGAATTCACGCTGGTTAGTTCACACTTTTGTCTAAACACGGATTTTTGGGATTTTCAGGGATTAACGGGATTTTTTTAGTTTAGCGTAAACCCCGCTAAGAAGCGTGGATTCCGCGAAAGTTTCAGTGAGAGCCTCACCAAGAAGTGAGACACTCACACGCAAAATTGTGAGGGTCTGACTTGCAGTCAGGCTCTCACTTCTTCAAGCGGGTTTTACGCTGAAAGCGGAACTCACGCTAAAAACCTGTCAGGCTCTCATTTTTGTTTGAACACGGATTTTTGGGATTTAAGGATTAACGGGATTTTTTTAGTTTAGCGTAAACCCCGCTAAGAAGCGTGGATTCCGCAACTTTTTTTGCGGGTTTTACGCTGAAAGCGGAACTCACGCTAAAAACCTGTCAGGCTCTCATTTTTGTCTGAACACGGATTTTTAGGATTTAAGGATTAACGGGATTTTTTTAGTTTAGCGTAAACCCCGCTAAGAAGCGTGGATTCCGCAACTTCTTTAAGCGGGTTTTACGCTGAAAGCGGAACTCACGCTGGTTGTTCTGAAAAAGCGTAACTTTTGTCTGAACACGGATTTTTGGGATTTTGGGATTAACGGGATTTTTTTAGTTTAGCGTAAACCCCGCCAAGAAGCGTGGATTCCGCGAAAGTTTCAGTGAGAGCCTCACCAAGAAGTGAGACACTCACACAACCTAAACGTGAGGGTCTGACTTGCAGTCAGGCTCTCACTTGAATTTTTAGCGGGCTGTTTTTACAAAATTTTTTCACTCTCAGAGTAAACCACTTTAGTTCCCCAATCAAACGCTTCTTCGTTTAACGGAATCATTGCACACTTGTCTTTTAGAGCGATTCTGATTGCTGTTAAAAAGGTTTCTTTTGGAAAAATATCGGTGATTCCCTGCAAAGCACCAAGCGCAACAATGTTTTTAACCATTGTCTTTCCAAGGCTGTTTGCAATTTCAGTAAAAGGGACACCAAAAACTTTGACGCTTTCGTCAAGTTCAGGAACTTCATTAATTATTGAATTGTCGTAAATTACGAAGCCGTTTTTCCTGACTTTTGAAGCAAACTTAAACAAACTCGGTGAGTTGAAAGCAATCAAAATATTTGGTTCTGCTGAAGACGGAGAAAGCACTTCATCTTTCGCAACGTGAACGTCTGCGTAAGAAGTTCCTCCGCGTGATTCGGGACCGTAACTTGGAATGTGTGTGGCATCAAAACCTTCGTTGATTGCTGCACGTGTGATTAACATTGCCGCAGTTTGTGCTCCGTCTCCACCCGCTCCTGCAAGTTTCAGAGAAATATCATTTTTGTCAAGGTGTTCGGGAAAAGTTTTAGCAAATTTTTGCACTTTTTCCTTAGTCGTGCCAATGATTTGGAGGACTTTTTCAGAATCAAAACTTGGTTTTTTCAAGTCAAACCAAGGCACTGTTTCAGCTGCGATGTCTTTTTTTACTCCAAGTGGAAAAATGGGAAGCATTTTTTCTTCAACCCATTTTTCAGTTTGTTCAGGAGTAAGGTGTAAGTGAGTTGGACACTCTGCAAGCACTTCAACAAAAGAAAAACCACGATTTTCCTTTTGTAACTGAATTCCTTTCAGGATTGCTTTTTCAGCACGAACTCTTTGTTTGTTGTTGAAAAGAGCAACCCGTTCAACGTAAACTGGTCCGTCAAGTTGAGCGATTAGTTCAGCCATTCGCATTGGTTCTCCCATCAAACGATAACGCCCTTCAGGAGTTGTTGCTGTTTTTTGTCCCATTAAAGTTGTCGGAGCGAGTTGTCCGCCGGTCATTCCATAAATTGCGTTGTTGATAAAAATTACAGTGATTGGGATTCCAAGTTGAGCTGCCTGAAAAATTTCTGCAAGCCCGATTGAAGCTAAGTCTCCATCGCCCTGGTAACTGATTACGATTGAATTTGGGTTTGCGACTTTGTGCCCGATTGCAACAACAGGAGCGCGTCCGTGTGCGGCTTGTGAATTTCCGACGTCAAAGTAGTAGTAAAGAAACACACTACACCCAACAGGTGAAATTGCAATTGTTCTGTCCTGAATTTCGAGTTTTTCAATTGCATTAGCAAGGTACTTGTGAGCGAGTCCGTGTCCGCAACCCGCACAGTAGTGAGTGCTTTGACCTTTTAGCCCTTCGCCGTGAGAGTGTCTTTCGAATTTTTCATAAAAAATATTACTCATTTTTTGCCTCACTTTCCTAAAACTTGTTCAATGATTTCGTGTTGTTGTGGTAAGATTCCACCAAAACGTCTGACGTGTTCAATGTGTGGAAAATCTTTTACGTTTGCGTGACTCAAAGCCAAACGAACTTCGTCTTCAAGTTGTCCGTTGCTTGCTTCAACAACAATCAGCCTTTTTGCCTTTTCAACTAAAGGTTTGAAATCATTAATTGGGAAAGGATAAAGAGTGATTGGTCTGAAAAGCCCGATTTTTATACCTTTTTGCCTCAGTTCTTCAACTGCACCTTTAGCCATTTTTGAAGGAGTGTTACTTGCAACAAGTAAAATCTCCGCGTCTTCGCAGTAAAAAGTGTTTGAACGTTGTTCGTTTTCTGTGATTTTCTGGTATTTTTGGTTCAGGTGAATGTTGTGTTTTTCAAGGTCGTTTTCCTCAAGCATAATTGAGCAAATCAAATTTTTTCTGTGTTCTTCGTCTCCGTAAACTGCCCACGAAGGGATGCCGACTTTTTTCATTGTTTTTGGTAAAGTAACTTTTCCGGTCATTTGTCCGAGGTAGCCATCGCTTAAAATTATTGTTGGGTTTCTGTAATTGAAAGCAAGTTCAAAAGCTAAAATCGTCAAATCAAGCATTTCCTGAGGTGAAGCCGGAGCTAAAACAATTGCCTGAGTGTTTCCGTGACCAAGCCCGCGGCAAGCAAGTTTAATGTCTGCTTGTTCGGGTGCAATGTTTCCGAGTCCGGGACCGCCGCGCATTACGTTTGCAAAAACTGCAGGGACTTCTGCACCGATTAAGTAAGAAATTCCTTCAAGCATCAGGCTAAAACCAGGTGAAGAAGTAAAAGTCATACAAGGTAAACCGGCACCGCCACAACCGTACATAAAATTTACTGTTGCAACTTCGCTGACTGCCTGAATGAAAACTCCGTCAAGCATTGGTAAAAGTTTTGCCATCAGTTCCGCACCTTCAGTTGAAGGAGTAATCGGGTAGCCGAAAAAATGTCTGCAACCTGCTAAAATTGCTCCGATTGCAGAAGCGTAAGTTCCTTTGATTACAAGAGGTTCTGTTTCACCAAGCTCAAAAAAAACATCAGGAAGGTCTTGAGGAATTTTTGCTGTTGTTGGTTTGCGACCAAACAGAGTTTTTGGGTCGTGAAGTTCAAAAGCATTTTCATTTTGTGGCTGTAAACCGTAAGGTTCAGGACAAGAACTGATGCAAAGTCCGCAAGCATTGCATTCTTCAAGGTCTAACGTAACAGGGATGACACCTGTTTGTGCATTAATTTCGCTGCCAAAAGCGATGCAGTGTTGCGGGCAAGCAGTGATGCAACGTCCACAACCTTTACAATATTCTTCAAAAAGGAATGGTTTAGGTTTTTCTTTTAATTGCCCCATTCGTGTTTTCCTTTCACTGTTAATTTTAATCTTCAATATAAAAAATAATGCCAAAGAAAAAGTATTGTTAAAGTGATTTGTCAAAGTTTTTAAAAAGTAAACTTGCATTTATGCAATGAAAATTTGGCTTTTTTGCGAAATTATCAGTGAAAACCCAACCAGGAAATTATTGGTAGTTAATTGTTTGGAAAGGTTTAGGTTTTCAAAAGCTTCTTTTTACTTGACAGCAGTAACAATGTAGTAAAATTTTTCGTTTGAAATCAAAACATTTGTGTCTTGAAAAGTTGTTGTTGCAGTTGTCCCAATCAAAGTGTAGTCGCTTAAGTTTTGAGTTGGATTTTGTGAACGGTAAACTTTGTAGCTTGTTGCCCAGGGAATTGTTTCCCAATTTAAATCCATTGAGTTTGTATTTTGATTGGTTTGCAAGTTTGTAACTTTTGTAAAAAGTAAACCCTGAACAGGACCAAGTGCGTTAAGTTTTCCATTTCCCCAAATTGTGTTTGGAGTTGGTGAAGTCGTTTCTGTCAGAGCATCGTTGTAAGCAAAAATATGGAAAAGTGAATCAATTTTTTCAAAAGTTAAGTTCGGATTGACTTGTAAAATCAAAGCAATTGTTCCTGCAACACAAGGAGCAGCAGCACTTGTGCCACTAAGTGAACTGTAACCAAGATTTGTGTTTGTTGAAAAAATATTTGTTGTTGCGGAAATATTTGGCTTTTGGAAAAAATCTCTTGAAGGTCCGCGACTTGTTGAAGTATAAAAATTTCCCGTTGTTGGTTCAAAAGCACCTGCACTAAAAATCTTTTTTGCAGTTCCCGGAGTTGTGAGCGTAACTGAAGCAGAAACATCTGAAGAAACGAAACCGGCAGTTCCTGATTGAACCCAGGAATCAAAAATTCCGTTTGTAACACTTTTCGGGCTGACAATCAAATCCCAGCTTCCCGAAGCAACAAAAGGAACAGTTTGAGTTGAGTCAATCACAACAAAAACTTGTCTGTCTCCGTTGTTCACGTCTGAAAAGTTTGAATTGTAAACATTAATTTCACCTTCAGAGACAGAAATTCCCGAATCAATCATTGGCAAAAAAGGTCCAAACAAACTTCCCGAAGGCGTTTTAATAAAAATATTCATTGTGTCCGGTTCGTTGTACCAACAGTTTAAAATTATTGTTCGTTGGTTTGAATTTACTGTAAAAGTCAGAGTTGTGTCAGTTGTAGTTTGGAAATTTTTTTGCGAGTGGACAGAAGAATTACCGCTGTTTCCTGCTGCAAGGGTGAAAATTATCCCGTTTGTAGTTAAAGCATCCATCGCAAGTTCTGCCGCTCTTGTTCCGTCGTGAGAACCAGAATGACCGCCAAGAGACATTACAATTGAAAGAGGTTTGTTTAGGTTTTGTGCAATTGAAATTAACCAGTTAAAAGCGTCAATTTCAGTTGCATCGGTTGCTTTTGTTTTTACGTAAAGGATTGTTGATTGAGGCGCAAAACCTTTGTAAGTCAAGTTATCACTTCCGTCACCTGCCGCAATTCCTGCAACGGCTGTTCCGTGTCCGCCAAAAGTTTGAGTGGAATTTCCTGCGTCAATTTGCTGTCTCGTCCAAAGCGAGCCGTAGCTGAAACCATTTGGAGCAGTTCCGCCGTTGTTTGTTTGGTCCCAAAGAAAAAGCACTCTTGAAGTGTCAGGAAAACCACTGCGAAAACTTTGGTGAGTAAATGCAAGTCCTTGAGAATCAACAATTCCTACCAAAGTTCCCTGACCTTCGTAACCCATTGTTTGAACACTGTCAGCATTGGAACCGACAAAAACGGTCCCGTTAGAGAGTTTCAGGTTTCCTGTTGCTTTGTCTAAAAGTGGAAAATCCTTCGCTGAAAGGTGGATTTTTTCAATCCCTTCAAGTCTTGAGAGCTTTGCAAGTTCGCTAAGATTAAGTTCAGCTGTTGTAAATTTCCCAACCTGGCTTTGGATTTTGAAACCAAATTTTTCAAGTTGAGTTTTTGAGTAGCGGTTTTGAAAAATTACAACACTGAAACTTTGGGAACTTTCAGAAATGCCAAAGTTTTCTTCCCAAGTTTGTGAAACAGGGAATTTTTTGAGAAAGTTTGACCCGTCAAAATGGATTTGGTCAAGGAATGCTAAAAATTCAACTGAAAACTTTTCCTTTTCTCTAAAACTGTTAATTTGATTAGGAACAATAGTTTGTGCTAATAAAAACTGGTTTGGGAACAGAAAGAAAATTAAGATTAATTTTAGTTTTTGCATTTTTTGTTTTCCTGATTTTTTTTTGGGTGGTTTGTTTCGTAAATTACTTTAAAAAATAAAGCAATTTTTTTGTGAGTAAAGCCAAAAAATGATTGAAAAACATTTAGTTGAAAAGATTAGGGAAGTTTGTGTTGAAGCATCTTTAAGTGCCGGCGAAGTGATTAGAGAATCTTACGGAAAAGTCAAACAAATTGATTTTAAGGGCGAAATTGACATCGTTACTGAAGTTGACAAAGCGTCTGAAAAAATAATTGTAGAAAAAATTCGTGATAATTTTCCAAACCATTCAATTTTAGCAGAAGAAAGCGGATTGTTTGAACAAAAATCTTCTGTAAAATGGATAATTGATCCTCTTGACGGAACAACAAATTTTTCTCACGGCTACAAGTGTTTTTGTGTTTCAATCGCTGTGGAAATTGATGGTGAAATTGTTGTCGGAGCAGTTTACAATCCAATGGCTGACGAACTTTTCACAGCAAAAAAATTTGAAGGAGCATTTTTAAACGGAGAAAAAATTTCAGTTAGCAAAACACTGAAAACTAAACAAAGTCTCCTTTGCACAGGATTTTCTTACAACTTTAACGATAAAATTTTTAGCGAAAATATTGAAATGTTCAAAAAATTTAGTAACTTATGCCAAGCAGTTCGCAGAGATGGTTCTGCCGCACTTGATTTGTGTTACGTTGCTTGTGGAAGGTTTGACGGATTTTGGGAAGCAGACTTGAAACCTTGGGACCTTGCGGCAGGTTCTTTGATTGTTAGTGAAGCAGGTGGAAAACTTTCTGATTACAGTGGCAACACTTTTTCAGCTTACGGAAAAGAAATTTTGGCGGGAAATCCAATAATTTTTTTAGAAATGTTGGAGGTTTTAAGCAATTTCAGACGTTAATAAATTAAAAATAAATTGAAAGGTAAAACAATGAAAAAATTAATCTTAACTTTTTTGTCTGTTTTCGTTTTGGTGTCTGTTTCGTTTGCTCAAACGTTCACTTTTGCACTGAATGGAAACGACGGAACTTTAGGTTTTGTTCAGGCTTGGCAACTTGTTGAATTCCACGGAGATGTTACAAACTTAACGAATGCTCCGATAACTATCAGATTTAACAGAGCTTATGAAAATTACCCACCGAACGGATTTTGGTCAAGTTCAATTTGTGTCGGAAGCAATTGTTTTGCTCCCTGGATTGGCGATACAACTTTTGTTGTAGATGCAAATTCAACACAAGACATTCGCTTAAACGTAACTCCCGGCACTGTCCAAGGTCAGGCAAAAATTATAGTTGAATACTCAAACTTAAATAATCCAACTGAAAAATTTGTTCAGGATTATTACGTTTCAACAGCTGAAGTAACAGGAATTAAAAACGAAACTAAGATTTTACCAACATTTAAACTTTCGCAAAATTATCCAAATCCGTTTAACCCAACTACACAAATTTCTTTGAGTGTAGAAAAAAATGGCTTTGGTCAACTGAATGTTTTTAATGTTTTAGGTCAAAAAATTCAAACGCTTGCTTCACAAAAATTTGTCGCCGGAAAAGACTACACTTTTGAATGGAACGGGAAAGATTTTAACGGAAAGTCAGTTTCAACAGGGA
>JADZEA010000165.1 GCA_020850775.1 bacterium | reverse complement strand
CACAAACTTTAGAAGATTGGACAAGTGATTTTTGTAAAAATTCAATGATTCCTTGTTTGAAACCTTCTCACGTTGACAAAACACGAAATTTTGAGTACGTTTTAAATGCTTGTTACCCAACACAAACTTACTTACAATTGGCGGAGCTTGGGAAAAAAGCAATGAAATTTTTAAGCTCGTTATTAAACAAACTTTTACACTGTCCCGATTGAGTTGAGAATTTTAACGAACAGGGTTTTAAAGTATCGTTCACCTGAAATTGAAGGGTTTTAGTCTTTGAAAAAAGATTTTAAAATTGTTTACTACTTTGACAAAGAATTTCCTTCAAGTGCTGCTTCCACAAGGCAAGTTGCAAAAACCGTTGATGCAATCCATAAACAAGGTTTTTACGTTGAGCTTTTTGTTCCAGTTCCTTTTAAAAACCAAAAAGTTGAAACAAGAATCCAAAATATTAAAGATTACTACACGCTTTCACAAGACTTGAAAATTCGTGAAATCAAGTTCCCTTTACCAATTTTAATGAGAAAAAATAAACCGATTGGGATTCAGCGTGTTCCTCTTAGCTACTTTGCGATTGAACAACTGAAAGGTTACGACGTTGTTTGCCTGCGGAATTTTCGGCACTTGAAAATTGCTCTGAAAAAAGGTCTGAAAGTTCTCTACGAAACTTTTATGTTTAAAACGGTTGAAAAACGAAACAAAAAAATTGCCGAACTTTCTAACCTTTACCCAAATTTTATTGGGATTGTTACGCATTCAGATTTGGTTCGTAACTACTTGATTTCATTTGGAGTTAAGCCTGAAAAAATTACAACGGTTCACAATGGAATTGATGAGAGCGAAATTCCTGTTTTCACGGGCAAGTCAGAAGCAAGGGAGAAGCTTGGAATTTCACCTGAAACGAAGTTGATTTCGTACACGGGAAACATTGGTTCAGGGAAAGGGGTTGAGACAATCCTTGAAGTAGCAAAGTTTTTACCGGATTTTACATTTTTTTTGATTGGAGCAAGAGAGAAGAAAGATGTTCAAAGGCTTGAGAATTTTGCTAAAAAAAATGGTGTGAAAAACTTTAAAATTTTTAGTTGGTTGCTTCCACGCGAAGTTTACGTTTACCTTTTTGCGTCGGATGCGATAATTATTCCACCAACTGCAAAACCTTTAATGCAAGCGGGAACGACGGTTTTGCCGATAAAAACATTTGTTTACCTTGCTTCTGGAATTCCAATTTTAGCTCCAAAACTTGAAGACACGGCAGAAATTTTTGTTCACAAAGAGAATGCTTTTTTACTGACGCCAGATTTTCCTGAAAAAAGCGCAAGCGAAATTAACGAGCTTTTTGCGAACCAAAACTTGATGGAAAAGATTTCGGCAAATGCTTTGGAGTTTTCAAAAGATTTTACTTGGGAGAACAGAGGCAAAAAAATCATTGATTTCATCCAAAAAAGGTTTAGTTGAAAATGGCTCAAAAAACTTCCAAAAAAGCGGGAATTGTTCTTTTTAGCAGCATCGTTTCAGCGACTAATCAGGCTGTAATCTTGATTTTGCTTGCACGTTTGCTTGAAAAAGAAATTTTTGGCGAGGTTGCAAAACTAATTATGATTTTCCGAACTGCAGTGATTTTGGGAAATTTTGGCTTTAACGACAATCCTTTTTATTTTGTCCCAAAAATCAGCGAAACTCAACGCGGAACTTTCTTTTTACAGTGTCTGAAAATTCTGTTTTTCTCGGGAATTGGTGTTGGGTTGGTTTCTTTTGGCTTTTTTTACTATTTTTTTGAAAGCTACGTTGTTGGTGGAGTTTTCGTTTTTGTGATTGCTTTTGAACTGATGGCAGAAATGACTCCAAACTTTTTTATCGCAGTTGGCAGAGCGAAAGCAGCTGCTTTTTTCAGCATTTTTACTTCTTTTTTGAACGCTGCTGTAATTTTGTTTGTTTGTCTTTTTACTGAAAATAAAATCTTAAACCTTACTTATGGTTTTTTAATCTACTCGTTTTTACGTTTTTTATGGACGATTTTTCTAAATTTTAAGATTGTAAAGACACAAAACAAACCTTTACCAAAAAGTTTTTTGAAAGAACAGCTTGAGTTTGGGATTCCGATTGGTTTTTCACAACTTGCGTTCAAAATCAACAAGCAAATTGATAATTACGTTGTAGCTTTTTTCTTTCCGACTAAAATTTTTGCTGAGTACAGTGTTGGTTCCTGGGAAATTCCAATGGCTTTGAAAATTCCTTTTTCAATCACAAGCGTTTACCTGACAAAGTATGCTGAACTTTTTGACGCAGGAAAGTTTGAGGAACTCAAAGATAAATTTAATCAGGTAACTGAAAAAATTATACTTTTACTAATTCCAATTGCAACTTTTTTTCTGGTTTTTGGGCGAGAAATCATCAGTCTTGTTTTTGGCAGTGGTTTTGAGAAAGCAGGAATTGTTTTTCAGATTTACACAATCACGCTTTTTTTGAGAGTTGCTTCGTACAGCAGTTTTTTAAAATCGCTCGGTGAGTCAAAATTTATTTTGAAAACGAGCATTTTACTTTTGAGTTTGAACTTAATTTTAAACGTAATTTTTATTCAACTTTTTGGTCTTTACGGAGCACCGGTTGGAACTTTGATTTCAAACCTGATAGTTTTGGTTTTGATTTTAAGAAAAACGTCGTCAATTTTGAGATTAAAAATGTTTGAACTTTTACCGTACAGGTTTTACGTGAAAACTGTTTCGTTAGCTTTTGCAGTTTGTTTGTTTGCAAGGTTTTTTGCTTACAAATTTTGGGTAAGCGAGTTAGTAATTGTTTTGTTTTCAGTTTTAGTTTTTTTAGTTGGTTTTTTTAGTTTGGGAGTTACTTTTAAACTCATCGGTTCAGAGGAAAAAGAATATATTTTTAGTTTAATCAAAGGCAAGAAAAAATAGATGCAAAAAAATGATGTTTTATTTTTGCTAAGTGGTTTTCCGATTCCAACACAAACTTTTGTTTTTAGGGAAGTTGACGAATTATTTAAAATTATGCCTTTGAGGATTGTGGCTTTTACCCGAAAAGAAAAAGGTTTTTTAGAAGACAAAAATAATGTTGTTGGCAGAGTTGAATTTGCTCCAAACAATTCTATTCTGATAGTTTTATTTTTCAAAATGTTACTTTTCCGCTTGCAAGCATTTTGGAAAATCTTCTTTAAAGTAATTTTTTTCAAACACCGGAACACAAAACAAAGATTTAAACTGCTCAAGAAATTTCCTAAAACATTGTGGCTTTACGACCATTTAAAAGACAATCCGCCGCGACTAATTCATGCTCATTTTATCGGATGGCAGACGGAAATCGCACTAATTATTTCTGAAATTTTTGGAGTTCGCTTTAGTTCTTCTGCTCACGCAATGGATATTTTTGTCCTTAGGAACAACCTTGAAGAAAAATTAAGAAAAGCACTTTTTGTTGTTACAGGAACGCAATTTAACGTTAATTTTATGCAAAGTATTTATCCTCAAACAAAAAAAATTCACCTTGTTTTTGATGGAGTAAAAAAATTAGACCATTCAAAGCTTGATTTTACTAAAAATGAAAAAATAACTTTTATTTCTGTTGGCAGATTAGTTTACAAAAAGGGCTTTCAGTTTTTGATTGAAGCAAGTAAAATTTTGGACGATAAAGGTTTTAATTTTGAAACCCTAATTATCGGTGACGGTGAGCTGAGGGAACAACTTGAAACTAAGGTTAAAACTCTAAAACTTGAAAACAAAATTAACTTTTTGGGTTCAATGGAAAATTCCAAAATTCTACAGCTTTTTGCAAAATCAACAGCTTTTGTTTTACCTTGTGTAGAGGCGGAAAATGGAGACATTGACGGAATTCCTTTAATTATTGTTGAAGCAATGTTCACAAAAATTCCTGTGATTTCTTCAAGGATTTCGGGAATTCCTGAGATTGTGAAAGACAACGAAACAGGTTTGCTTTGTGAAGAAAAGAATGTTAGGCAAATCGCTGAAAAAATGGAGCTAATCGCAACAGACAGAGAACTTGCTAAAAGGCTTTCTGAAAATGCCTTGGCTTTTGTAGAAGAGAATTTTGAAATTGAAAAAACAATTGCAAAACTTTACAGTCTTTTTGAAAAATATCTTGAGGAAATTTAGTTTATGAAATGTTTAATTCTTGGTGGAGCAGGGTTTCTTGGCTCACATTTAACAGATGGTTTGTTGAGAGAGGGTTATTCAGTCAGAGTTTTTGACAGACCAAACATTGCTAAACACCGGCATTTTGAAAAAGATGAAAAAATAGAATGGTTTGAAGGTGATTTTTCTAATCAAGAAGATTTAACTGAAGCAATTGAAGACTGCAAAATTATTTTTCATTTAATCTCAACAACTTTGCCAAAATCATCAAATGATAATCCCATTTACGATGTTGAAACAAATTTAATTGGAACTTTACGACTACTTGAACTTGCGAAAACAAACAAGATCAAAAAAATAATTTATGCTTCTTCAGGCGGAACAGTTTATGGAATTCCCAAAGAAATTCCAATTAAAGAAGCTCACACAACCGAGCCAATTTGTTCTTACGGAATCACAAAACTAAACATTGAAAAATACCTTAGCCTTTATCATTTTTTGTATGGTTTAGATTTTTGTGTTTTACGAATTGCAAATCCTTTTGGGGAATGGCAAAGACCAACCACTTCTCAAGGAGCTGTAACTATTTTTTTAAATAAAGCGTTAAAAAATGAAATTATTGAAATTTGGGGTGATGGAACTGTAATTCGTGATTTTATTTATGTTGGTGATGTTACAAAAGCATTTTTAAAGGCAATTTCTTACAATGGAACTGAAAAAATTTTCAATATTGGTGCAGGTTACGGAAAAAGCTTAAATGAAATTATTTTTGAAATTGAAAACTTGTTAGGTCGTTCTGTAAGTTACAAGTATCTAAAGAAACGCTCTTTTGATGTGCCAAGCAACGTGTTAAACATTGAAAAAGCAAGGGACGAACTTGTTTGGCAACCTGAAACACCTTTTGTTAATGGCTTAGCTCGTAGTTTAGATTGGCTTGAGAAAATTAATTCAGAAAAATTTTAAGATAAAAAAATGTTGCTAAACATTAGCTTTTTAACTAACTTTAAGTAGTCAAGCCTTTATTTAAGTAGGCTACTCAATTAAATGATTAACTAAAAGGAGGATTAAATGCTAAAAAAAATTAAATTTGCATCTGCAATTTGTGGATGTTTACTTTCTGTCTCTTGCTTTGCCAGCGATTTACTTGTAGAAGTTCACGAAGAAAAAGAAGGAAACAAACTTTGGTATCGCGTAGGTACCGTTGAAACAAGTGCAGTTGATATTGTTTGGGGTGAAAATAAAAATTACACTTCTGGAAAATCTCCTGTTATTGCTGTAAGTGGAAATATTGCTGTTTCAGTGCATCAAGGTTATGATAATGATGATTTGTATGCAACAGTTGGCATTATTAATCCTTCAACTAAATCAATAGAATGGGGACAAGCAATTCGTTTTATCAAAAAGGGAAACAGAGCTTCTGTTACATTAAAAGATAAAAATGTGGTTGTTGCTTATCAAGTAACAGACTCACATTCTTTGCAATACATTGTAGGTACACTCGAAATTGAAAACAGAAAAATTGTTTTCGGTGCAGAAAAGAAGTTTGATACTGGCAAAAGCCCTTCCATTTCAATTGAAAAATTAGATAAAGTTAAATAATTTTTTTCAATTTAAACTTCTAAAGCTATAAAAAAACTTTAGAAGTTTTGTTTACCTTCATAAAAATCTTTCCCAAAAAAAACTTCGTGAAGTTCAACCAATTTTTTCCGTACTTTTACAGAAAAATTTTAAGGCAAAAAAATGAACGCAAAACTGTTTTTAGAAGACGGAACAAAATTTATCGGCAAAGCTTTCGGCTCAAAAAATACAAAAATCGGCGAAATCTGTTTTAACACTTCCTTCTGTGGTTACCAGGAAATCCTGACCGACCCTTCTTACTTCGGACAAATCATTACTTTTACTTCGCCACTCGTCGGAAATTATGGAATTACAAACGACGCTTACGAATCCTCTGAAATTCATTGTTTTGGTGTCGTAATTAAGGAACTTTCTGAAAAAGTCTTCTACAAAGAGTCTGTTTTAACCTTGAACGATTTCCTGAAAAACTACGGAATCCCGGGAATTGAAGGTGTTGACACGCGAAAACTTACAAAAATTATTCGTACAAAAGGTGCTTTGAAAACGCTAATCACAACCGAAAACCTCTCCGACAGTGAAGCTTTTGAACTTTTAGAAAAAACTGAAAATGTTTACCTTGGAAACTTAACTACTTTTGTTTCCCGAAAAACCGTTGAACACAGAAAACTACAAAACCCAAAGTTTAAAGTTGCTGTTTACGACTTCGGCGTTAAGGAAAACATTTTGCAAAACTTAATTCAGCGTGGCTGCGAACTCGTGATTTTTCCTGCTGAAACAAGCTACGAAGAAATCCTAAAAATTAATCCTGACGGAATTTTCCTCTCAAACGGACCAGGAAACCCTGAAGCAGTCCTGAAAGGAATTGAAAACATAAAAAATTTACTCGGCAAAAAAACAATTTTTGGAATTTGCCTCGGACACCAACTCTTAGCCTTGTCAATCGGAATTGAAACTGAAAAATTGAAGTTCGGACACAGAGGCGGAAACCATCCCGTAAAAAATCTTGAGACCGGTAAAATTGAAATCACACCGCAAAATCACGGTTTTAACATCAAAGAAAGCACTTTCGATAAAACTCAAGGTGTAAAAATCACCCACAAAAATATTAACGACGGAACGATTGAAGGAATTGAACTTACAGAACTAAATGCCTTTTCTGTTCAGTACCACCCGGAATCTTCTCCGGGTCCAAACGACGCAAACTATCTTTTCAATAAATTTATCAGAAGGATGGAGCAAGCAAAAAACACTGAAACACCATCAATTTTTTGATTGTTTTTACAAGAAACTTAAATTTTTTTCTAAACAGACCACGTTTCAGCTACTTAAAACGTGGTTTTTGACTTTGGCACTTTTTTAGCCTTTAAACCTCAAAACTAACTAAACTTTTACTTAAACTTTTTGAGGAAACCAAAATGCGAAAAATTTCAACTCTAACAATTTTTTCCTTCTTACCAACTTTTTGCTTTGCACAATATTGGGGAGGAAATGCAACAGAAGAAAATTTTGAACAATCTTCTCTGCTTTTCAAAAGCCACTACCTGAACACTTTTGGAGTTTATAATTTTAAAGATGTTGCAGTCGGTTTTGTTGACGAGCCTTTTTTAAATCTTTACCTAAATCCTGCAAACTTACCTTCTTTCCAGGACAAAAAAACTTACTTTTACCTTGATTTCAGAGGCGACAGAACTGAACCCAAAGTCGTTTCTTCCTACAACTACTACGCTTACGATAGTTTTGCACCAGTTTACGACCCGCGATGGTACACTGAAACACGAACAGAGCCAGAACCAATCTTTTCGCTTGGAGTTTTAACCTATCCTTTCAGCGAAAAATTACTTCTCGGCGGAACTTACCAAATCGTTCACAAAAACGAGAGTTTTTATCAGGTACCAAACTGGATTTACCGGTATCAGTACGGCTACGATAATTTTGGCAGCGAAATCAAAGGAAACGATGCAGTTCCAATAATTGACCGTTCTTACGGAGAAGACGAACTAACAACAAAAGCTCACCTTTTTTCATTTTTTACTGGTTACAAACTAACCGATAAAATAAACTTGGGAATTTCACTGAACAGAACAGTTCACTCAAGGGAAGGCGGCTACGTTTCGTCACAAAGAAACGAGTACTCTTCAAACCCGCAAGACACCTGGATTTATTACAGCAATCAGGAAAAAAATCAAGATTACGACCACTACGATTTTAATGGAGGTTTTGAATATTTTTTTAGTGAAAGTTCAAAAGCAGGTTTGAAACTCGGCTACCTGAAAGGAAAAGCGGAACAAACTTACACTTCGCTTGACTCATCTTTTTACAAACAAAACGAACCAAACGTTTCTGACGAATGGAATTACTCTCTTGGCAATTCTTCAACAAAACAAACTTGGAATCACGATGGAAAAACTTACTACGGAAGCATTGATTTTAGGAAACAGCTTGACGAAAAGAAAAATTTTTCAGGTTACTACCGCTTTACAAATCAAAAAGTGGATTTGCAAAATTCAACCGCAATTAACGACACTTCTTACTACTCAAACCGTTACTACAGTTCTTACGACTCAACTTATTACAATTATTTAAGTTACAACTCAACACTTGACAACCGGAACGGAAACGGAACCCGCAAGGATAAAGTTCACGAATTAGCCGCAAACCTCCAATTTGCAGTTACTGAAAAAGTTAGTGTTACAGCAGGAATTTACGTGAAAAAAAACGTTTCAGAAATTGTTAGCAGCGAACCTGTTTTTGCAAAACGCTCTTCTTACAATAATTATTGGTACAACGGAAACAACCCGTATTTTTACAGCACTTTGGAGGATAAAACTCTTGAGTGGAGCTACAAAATTGATGAACTTTCTTTGCAGGTTCCTGTTTTTTTAAATTACAAAGTTAATGATTATTTTTCCGCAACTTTAGGAGTTAACAGAGTTTTAACCTCGTCAGAAGTGAAAAATGAAACAATTGCTTACTTCAAAACACGTAAAACAAACGAAAACGGAGTTGAAAAAACAGAAACAAACTTCGGTGAACGCTACAAAGAACCAACAAGAAACCTTACAAACAACCACACAAATTTCATCACAAATTTTGAAGCGAGTGTTACACCTGATTTCAAAATTTCTTTGCTGCTTGAACCTGAATTTGAAAATGAATTCAGAGTAGCTCAGTGGTGGTTAAGTTTTAAAACAAAATTTTAGGCTTTTCTTCGATTTTTTTGGTAATTTAGTTGGAAAAAAGTTAAAGGTGTCATTTTTAAAAAAAGTGGCATCTTTAAAAACCGGTTTAAAAGGAAAAGATGCTAAAAGTTATTGAAAAATCTTACTTTAAGTTTCAGATTATTATTGTTTTCAGCTTAATTTCAGCACTTCTTGTCGGAGTTACGGCGAAAGCAAGTTATGATTTTGTAAGGAAAATTTTTCTTGAACAAATTTCTGAACAAACCGAACTTCTCACAAAAATTTTAGCAAGCAATTTAGAAAAAAAATACCTTGATTTTCTTGAACCAAACGACAAAAGCAGCGTCGCAAAAAATTACTACCAAAAAATCCTGAAAAGTGAAGTTGAAAAAATGCAACTCAACACAGCTTTTATTTTTGACAGCAGTTTTGTGGTTTTAGCTGACCAGACAAAAATTACAAGCGAAAAAGAAACACGTTTGCTTCTGAACCGCAAAGAAATTAAGGAGTTAAAAATTGGCGAAGTTACAACTTCACTTCCTTTTAAAAGTGAAAATGGAAAGTGGTTTTTGTGGGGATTTTACAGATTTTCAGAAAAACACTGGCTTTGCACCCAAGAAAATGCAAACCGTCTTGAACACATTGAAAACCTTTCAGTTTATTTTTGGTGGATTGGAATTGCAGGAACTTTGCTGACAGTTTTTGTGAGTTGGTTTTTGGCAAAAAATCTAACAAAACCAATTTACGAGCTTGTTAGTTTCAGTGCTTTGCTTGAAGGTGGAAATTTTAAGGCAACTTTACCTGAAAAAATCAAGGGTGAACTTTTGATTTTGGCAAAAGCGATGGATAAAATGCGTGAAGGTCTCGCAAACAAACAACGTGAAAAAGAACAAATGCTTGCACAAATCGCCCACGAAATCCAAAATCCACTTGGTGGAATTGAACTTCTTGCAGGACTTGTGCGGGAAGATTTGCCAAAAAATTCAAAAAACATTGTTTACTTGGAAAAGATTAGCAGTGAAATTTTGGGGCTGAAAACTTTGATTACTGCTTACCTGAATTTTAGCAGACCAATCAAGGCGAACCGTGAACCTGTTGAAATTAAAAAAGCCGTTGACGAGGCATTTTTTCTTTTGTCAGACAAGTTTGAAAGCAAAAAAACAAACCTTATTTTTGAAGGAAGTTCGGAAACAATTTTATTCGGTTACAACCAGTTAAAACAGGTTTTGGTTAATCTTTTTTCAAACAGTCTTGAGGCGATACAAAATGAAGGTTCAATAAAAATTAGTGTAGAAAAAAATGGAAACAATTATTTTCTCAGAGTTTGCGACGACGGAACAGGAATAAAAAACGGGAACACGGAAGAAGTTTTTGAGCCGTTTTTTACAGGAAGAGTAAACGGAACAGGACTTGGACTTGCGATTACGAGAAAAATTTGTCAGGAAAACGAGGCAAAAATTTATGTTTCCAACAACGAAAAAAAAGGCTGTACGTTTACAATTGAAGGAAAAAATTAAGTGTCAGAACACGGTAGCGGAAGGTAAAAAAGATGAATTTAAATAAAATTTTGGTTGTTGAAGACAACGAAACAATGCGAATTGGAATGGTTGAAACTCTTAAACGTGAAGGTTTTAAAGTTTCAGAATTTAGTAACGTTCCACAAGCAATTGAGTTTTTCAAAAAATGCCAGGTTCCGCTTGTGATTTCAGATTTGAAAATGGAACCAATTGATGGAATGGAATTTCTAAAACAAGTCAAAGAAATTCAACCAAAAACGGAAGTGTTAATGATTTCCGCTTTTGGAACCGTTCAAACGGCTGTTAACGCTATGCAACTTGGAGCAGCAGATTTTTTGACAAAGCCTTTTTCAACTGACGAACTTAGAGTCAGAGTTCGTAAAGTGATGAACAAAATTCAAAAAGACGAAAAACTTGACAACCTGAAAGCAGAAAATTCACTTTTACAAAACGAGCTTTTTGCAGGACAAATTATTGGAAATTCCCCGCAAATGCAAAAAGTTTTTGAGTTAATTGAGTGTGTGGCAAAATCCGACAGTTCAGTTTTGATTGAAGGCGAAAGCGGAACAGGAAAAGAACTTGTTGCCCGTGCAATTCACCAAAAAAGTAACCGTGCAGAAGAGCCTTTCATCAAGGTAAACTGTGGGGCTTTAAACGATAATTTGCTTGAAAGTGAGCTTTTTGGACACGAAAAAGGCTCGTTTACAAATGCAATTCGCCAAAAAAAAGGAAGGTTTGAGCTTGCAAACAAAGGCACAATTTTTATGGATGAAATTGGTGATGTTTCGCCCGTGATGCAAGTTAGTTTGCTTAGAGTTTTGCAGGAAGGACAGTTTGAACGTGTCGGTGGTGAAGAAACGATTTCCGTTGACGTGAGAATTGTTTCGGCAACTCACAGGAATTGCCAAAAAATGATTGCTGAAAACAAGTTTCGTGAAGACCTTTTTTATCGGTTAAACGTAATTCCAATAAAACTTCCTGCTTTACGTGAACGAAAAAGCGACATTCCTTTGCTTGCAGAACATTTTTTGAACAAGTTTGCAGAAAAACGAAAACTTGAGCCTAAAAAAATTTCAAACGAAGGAATGAAACTACTTGAAAACTACACCTGGTTTGGAAACATTCGTGAACTTGAAAACCTTGTTGAACGGCTAAACGT
>JADZEA010000164.1 GCA_020850775.1 bacterium | reverse complement strand
TTAAAACTCAAGTTCATCAGATTGAAATTGGTTACGGTTACTTTGAACGGGTAATTGACCTCTCAATCAGAATAAATAAAAAACAAATTTCTGCAAATTACCAAAATGGTTTTTTAGAGATTTTAATTAAAAAGCCAGAAAATCGTACAACAAAACAAAAATCTAAAGAGATAAAAATTTCAGTTGAAAACTAATATTTTTTTAATTTTAAAAACCTTTAGACATTATTTTTTTAACAAAGGATTTTTTGTAGATGGAAGATAATTTTCCGATTCAAATTGTTGGTAAAGATAACGTTGACAAAATTCCTGAAATTATACCAATTGTACCGCTCAGAGGAACAATTCTTTATCCGGGAACTCTACTTCCTTTGGCAGTTACGAGAAAACCATCAATGGATGCAATTAACAAAGCCTTGATTAGCGATAAACTCGTTGGTTTTATTGGTCAAAAAGACCTTTCTGTTGATTTGCCAAAAACAAATGCCTTGTACTCTTACGGTTGTGTTGGTTACATCCTGAAAATGCTTCGGTTCAGCGATGGCACACAAAGAGTCCTTGTGCAAGGTTTGAAGCGGTTCAAAGTTGAAAAATTCATAAAAACCAATCCAATTTTTGAAGCTAAAATTGAAGTAATTGAGCCTTTTGAAGAAAAAACTGTTGAGATTGAAGCCTTAATGCGTAATGCAATCGGCTATTTTTCAAAATTTGCTTCTCTAATTCCTAATTTTCCTGAAGAATTACAAATTCCCGTTTTAAACATTAATTCACCTGGAAGATTAGCTGACGTGATTTCTACAAACATCAACCTAAGCTACGAAAGAAGGCAAGAACTCCTTGAGACAATTCCTGTCAAAGAAAGATTGGTAAAAATAATGGAATGGCTCAATCAGGAAATTCAGGTTTTGGAACTTGGAACAAAAATTCAGGATGAAGTTGAATCCGAACTTGGAAAATCTCAACGTGATTTTTTCCTGAGAGAACAACTCAAAGCAATCCGCAAAGAACTTGGCGAAGAAACAGATGCTTCACAAGACCACGAAGGAATTAAAAAACAAATTCTTGAAGCTAAAATGCCAAGCCAAGCTGAAGAACACGCTTTACGGGAGCTTAAAAACCTTTCAAGAATGCACCAAAGCTCTGCAGAATACTCTGTTTCAAGAAATTACCTTGACTGGATGATTTCACTTCCCTGGTCAAAAGCTACAAAAGATAACTGGGATTTAATTAAAACCGAAGAACAACTTAATAAAGACCATTACGGACTTGAAAAAGTAAAAGAAAGAATTTTAGAATTTTTAGCAGTCAGAAAGCTGAAAAATGACATGAAAGGACCAATTCTTTGTTTAGTTGGACCTCCCGGAGTTGGTAAAACTTCTGTTGGAAAATCAATTGCAACTTCGCTTGGTAAAAAATTTGCGAGAATTTCGCTTGGTGGAGTTCACGATGAAGCTGAAATTCGCGGACACAGAAGAACTTACGTTGGTTCTTTGCCTGGCAGAATTTTGCAGGCACTGCGAAAAACTGATGTAAACAATCCCGTGATAATGTTGGATGAAATTGATAAACTTGGAAAAGATTTTCGTGGCGACCCTTCTTCTGCACTTTTGGAAGTTCTTGACCCGGAACAGAACAACACTTTTACAGACCATTACCTTGACACGGAGTTTGACCTTTCAAAAGTCCTTTTTATCGCAACAGCAAACGTAGCGGACACAATTCCTGACCCTTTGCGGGATAGAATGGAAACAATTTCAATTTCCGGTTACACGTTGGAAGAAAAAATAATAATCGCTGAAAACTACCTGATTCCAAAAGAAAAAGAAGCAACAGGACTTGAAAAACGCAAAATTAATTTTGAAACTGAAGCACTGACAAAATTAATTACTGATTACACTCGTGAAGCAGGAGTTCGCCAACTTTCTTTGATGATTAACAGCGTTTGCAGAAAAATCGCCCGCTCAATCACTGAAAACAAAAAACCAAACCTGACAATCAAAGCAAAAAACCTTGAAAAAATGTTCGGACCATCAAAATATTTTAATGAAATTATTGAAAGGATTTCGGTCCCTGGAGTTGCAACAGGACTTGCCTGGACTTCTGTCGGAGGCGATATTTTATTCATTGAAGCGAATAAAATGGATGGAAAAGACACTCTTACACTAACAGGACAACTTGGTGAAGTGATGCAAGAATCAGCTCGTGCAGCGCTAAGTTATCTAAAATCAAACTCTCACAAACTTGAAATTCCCGAAGATTTTTTTGAAAAACACAATATTCACATTCATTTTCCCGCAGGTGCAGTTCCAAAAGACGGACCTTCAGCAGGAATTACAATTGCAGTAACACTTTATTCGTTAATCAAAGACAAAATCGTTCCACCAAATATTGCAATGACCGGTGAAATTACAATCAAAGGTAAAGTTTTGCCTGTTGGTGGAATTAAGGAAAAAGTTTTGGCTGCAAAACGTGCAGGAATTACAAAAATCATTTTACCAAAAAGAAATAAAGCCGAACTTTTGGATGTTAAGGAAAGGTACCTTGAAGGAATTAATTTTTCCTTTGTAGAAAATATTAATGAAGTTTTTAATGAAGTTTTTAGTTAGATTGGGAAAGTAATTTCTCGGTTTCCTTTTGTAAAATTGGAGAAAAAACACAATGCTTACTCACTTTGAAAATAAATACAAGATTTTAATAATTGATGACCAACAACCAATTTGTGAAATCCTTGAGGCTTTTTTATCACCATTTTACCAAACTAAAAGCATTTCCGATTCCGAAAAAGCTATGGAAATTTTGGACCTGGAAACATTTGACCTCGTAATTACAGACATTAAAATGCCAAAATTTGATGGCTTTGACATTTGTAATAAAATCAGCAAAGTTTCTCCTTCCACCTACATAATTTTAATAACCGGTTTTGCTGACGTTGACCTTGCAATCAAAGGAATTAAACTTGGCTCGTTTGATTTTATCCGCAAACCTTTTACAGTTGACGAAGTTTTGCTTTCAGTCAGAAGGGCTTTTACACTTCGCGAAGCTGAAAGACGCGAAAAAGAACGAAACACTCAAAAATCAATCCTTGACCTGATTGAAGGCTTGAAAGACAAGTTGGTCAACAGAGTTACTTCGGCAATCTGGACGAGAGATTTTCTTGAAGAAAGTCTTTCGCCCAAACTAACGGAAGAGGAAAAAAAACATTTTCAAATCCTTAGGGAAAGCCTGCAAAAAGTCCTTGAAATCACTACAAAATTAAGCGAACACACAATTGGTTTTGGAATGGCTAAAGGTGAAATGGATATTTCCTCTGTCCTCAAACAAATCTCACAAAAATACACAAACATTACTTTTCATTTTCATGTTCCAAAAGTCTTTCCAAAAATTGCAATTCAAACGGATTCTTTTCTCAGATGCTTGGATGCAATTTTTGAAAACAGCAAAGAGGCTTGTAAAAATAAAAATTTAGAAATTTTGATGACTTTATCAAAGAAAAACAATGATTTTGTACAAATCCAGATTGAAGACAACGGCGAAGGAATTGAAAAAGAAAATGTTGATAAAATTTTTACTCCTTTTTTCACAACAAAAGGAACAAAACCAACAGGTTTAGGTTTGTGGCTCGTTTCCCAAACAATCCAACATTTTGAAGGACACGTTTCAGTCAACAGTTTTGTTGGAAAAGGAACTGTCCTGACGATTGAGTTGCCAATCTACAAAAGCTAAAAAATTAGTAGTTTTGTTTGTGTTTCTATCTTAACCGCTTAGAGAGCAATTTTAGTTTTCATTTTCGGAGTAAAGTTTTTCCGTAAACCTGACATTTTTGTCTCCTGTTTGAAAATTTAATCAATTTTACACCTTACTCAACTCTCTAATTTTTCGGGAGCATTACATCTTTGGAATTGAAGGATTAACGGGATTTTTTTGGTTTAGCGTAAACCCCGCTAAAAAGCGTGGATTCCGCAAAAGTTTCAGTGAGAACCTCACCAAGAACTCACAACCAAACGTGAGGGTGTGACTTCAAGTCAGGTTCTCACTTCTCTCAACTTTTCCAGCCAAAAAAACTTGAAAACATTTTTTTTAAAAACAAAAAAACGCTTTAAAACTGTAACAATTTTTCCTGAAAAAACTGCTTACAAAGACTTCAAAACAAATTTATTCTAATTTTTACCGTTCAGAAAAATGCCTTAGACAGGTTAAAATGGTAAAAACTTTGTTTTGCTTTACTAAGCAAAACAAATTATTATTGTTTCAACCCTCCCCAAGGGTCTTTAAAAATTAATTAACTTTTTTAAAAACATTTATCTTTTAGGAGAAAAAAATGAGAACTCAGAAATCAATCGCAACACTAATGATTCTAAGCGGAATCATCGTTTCACAAAGCTTTGCACAAAGCACCGTTAACGGAACAATCGTTACACCAGCACAAAGAAAAACAGAGCTAAGTGCTGAAAAAACACCTAAACAACTCCGCACCGAAACTGAAGAAAAAGTTCAGGCAATCCACGACAAAGCACGTGCAGAAATTCTTGCAATCAGCGAACAAATCAAAAACCTGAAAGACAAAAAAGACGAGTTTGAACTCCAGAAACAAGTAGAAAAAATCAAAAAACAGGCAGAAATCGACGCATTGAAAGTTCGTTTGGATTTCTTTAAAACCAAAAGAGACCAAAAAATGGTTGACGAAGTAACACTCGTGATTGACAGGCTTGAGAACCCTGAAAAATATTTGCCAAAACCTGACCCAAACATTCAAAGACGTGAACCAGTCACAAACGAAACTAAGTAAGGTGCTAAATGAAAAAACTTAACTTCTTTGCCCTGATTGTCTGCTTTTTGGCGGGCAATCTTTTTGCGGAAAGTATGGACGTTGAAAACCGTGCCTGGCGACAAAAGTACGGTGTTGACGACTCACTTTCCATC
>JADZEA010000163.1 GCA_020850775.1 bacterium | reverse complement strand
GGAATGGAAAAAGGAATGGAAAAAGGCAAACTTGAAGAAAAATTTGAGGTAGCAAAATCACTTTTGGCTTTTGGAATGCAAGTATCAGAAATTGCTAAAGTTACAAAATTAAGTGAAGACCAAATTAAAGAATTAAAACAAAAAAAATGAACTTAGAAAATATTTTTATCAAAATCTGAACCAAGTTCACTCAGTAAAATTTCTAAAAGGAAAAAATGAAAAAAACACTCCTCTTTTTACTTTTCTTCGCAAACTTAGGTTTTGCAGGTGAAAAAAACGTTGCCAAAACAGGCTTTGCTTTCCTGAAAATCCTCAGCAACCCAAAACTCGAAGCAATGGGCGGAGTGCAAACAAGCAACTGTGAAAACGAAAATGCCTTGAGTTCAAACCCTTCAGGACTTGGTGAAAATTTTGGAACTTCCGTTTTTGTCAATCACAACTCGTTTCTGCAAGGTTCAAAAACAAATTTTGTTGGTTTAAAAACCACTTCTGATAAAAATGCTTTTGGAATTTCAGTCAGGCTTCACAATGTTCACAAAATTGAGCTAAGAAACGAAATCCCAACTAACGAACCTTACGGAACGACAAGTGCAAATTTTTTGGTTGCAAACTTCTCTTACGCAAGAAAACACTCACAAAAATTGGATTACGGAGTTTCAGCAAAATACCTTTACGAAGATATTTTTAGGGAAACTGCTTTAGGTTTTGCTTTTGATTTTGGAACAAGAGTCCATTTTTGGGAAAGAAAACTGAACTTTGGTTTGAGCATTTTGAACGTTGGAAAAATGTCAAAACTTGCAACCGAAAGCACAGAACTGCCAAAATCAATAAACCTTGGCTTGGATTACAGACTAAAAAACTTAGGAAAAGATTTTAATTTCATTTTTGCAGCGGATTACCAAAATGATTTTGGAAACAGCACTTTTTACAAAACAGGCTTGGAAATTGGCTACAGAGAAACCATTTTTTTGCGAAGCGGCTACCGTTTTGGCTACGAAGCACTTGGTTTTTCAGCAGGTTTTGGAATTAACTGGCAAAACTACTCACTTGATTACAGTTTCACTCCTTACAAAGAAAATCTTGGAAACTCACAAAACTTCAGCTTCAAAATGCTTTTTTAACAGAGAAAATTTTACCTTCATTTTTGGTTTTTAATTTCATACTAAAAATTTTAAATTTAGTTTTTCTTTTGAAACTAAAAATTAGGAGATAAAATGTCTGGTCATTCAAAATGGGCAACAATTAAACGCAAAAAAGGTGCTCTTGACGCTGCAAGAGGACAAGTTTTCACAAAATTAATCCGTGAAATTACAATTTCAGCAAAAATGGGCGGCGGAGAAATTGAAGGAAACGCAAGACTAAGAGCAGCTGTTTTGTCAGCAAAAGCAGCAAACATGCCAGGTGAAAACATTAAACGTGCAATCCAAAAAGGAACAGGTGAACTTCCGGGCGTTTCCTACGATGAAGTCGTTTACGAAGGTTACGGTCCTTACGGAGTTGCTGTGATTGTTGAAGGCTCAACTGACAACAAAAACAGAACTGTCGCTGAAGTTCGTCACGCTTTTAACAAACGAGGTGGAAATCTTGGTGAAAGTGGCTGCGTTGGTTGGATGTTTGACACAAAAGGTGTAATCCTTGTTGAGAAAGGGAATTTTTCCGAAGATGATTTGATGATGACAGCACTTGAAGCAGGAGCTGAAGACGTAATCACCGAAGACGAAGGATTTACAATCAAAACTGAACCTGCTGATTTTGAAAAAGTTCGGGAAGCAGTTGAAAAACTTGGAGTTTCAATCGTCAGTGCTGAAATTTCAAAGGTGCCAAACAACTTCGTTAAAATTACTGAAGAGCAGGAAGAAAATTTAAACAAACTTCTTGAAACACTTGATGAACTTGACGACGTTAGCAAACTTCACACAAACCACACAGTGGAAAGCTAAGTTTTTTTAAACCTTCAAAATTTCTACCTTTGAAGGTTTGAAAAACAACAAAAAAATTATGCGAATTTTAGGAATTGACCCGGGAACAAACGTTACAGGCTACGGAATCATTGATTTTGACAAGCCAAACAAGTTTAAAACCGTTGATTTCGGAACAATAAAACTCAATCCCAAAGAAGATTTTAACGCAAAACTTACAACTATCCACTGCGAGCTAACCAAAATTATTGAAAAATTTTCACCTGAAATTTTTGTGATTGAAGAGTCATTTTTTGGAGTTAACCCGCGAACAATCATTAAGTTAGGACACGCAAGAGGAGTTTCAATCCTTGCCGCAACGCTCAAAAGTATTCCTGTTTTTGAGTACTCACCAAGGGAAATCAAACTTGCTTTAGTTGGGAAAGGTGCGGCAGCAAAACAACAAGTTCAATTTATGGTTCGTATTTTATTGAAACTGACGCAAAACCCAACAGAAGACGAAGCAGACGCTCTCGCAGCAGCAATTTGCCACGCCAACAAAATCAAAAGCTAAGAATTTTGCAAAGTTTTTTCACAGTTGAGAGTTTCATTTTTTGGTGAAACTCTCACTGAACACGGAAAAAATTACCTTAGCAGAAGCATTTTTTTTGTTTCAGAAAAATTACCACTCTGAAGCCTGTAAAAATAAATTCCTGACGAAACTTGTTTGCCTTTTTGGTCTGTTCCATTCCAAACGATTTTACCTTTTGAATTCTCAAGCTCAAACTCTTGCACAACTTCACCAAGAACGTTAAAAATTACAAATTTACCTTGTGAATTTAGCGGAAACTCGTAAGAAATTGTAGTTGACGGATTGAACGGGTTTGGATAGTTTTGTGCCAGTAAAAAGTTTTTTACAAGCTCAGTTTTGCCAACTTCTTTAGCTTCATCAATAATCCCGAAAGCATAATCAAAATGTTGAATTGAATTTGCGAAAGTGTAACTCATTGCAAAACTTAGGTTTGGTAAGTTGTACAAATTCAAAATATTAGAGTTTGCAACTCCTAAGTAAAAACCAAAAACACCTCCTAAAGCGTAACCACCTTGAATTGCCGGTTGAGTTTGTGAATTTTGTAAAACTGTGTTTGTGCTCGCGTCAAAAGTGTAAACTCCTGCGTTTGTGCTTGCAAAAGCGTCTCCGCAAAAGCCTAAATCATTAATGATTTCAATGTTTCCAGGTGAATTTCCAAAAAACATTGTGTCTGTAATTGTGTGAGTCAGAGCGTCAAAGACAACAACCGTTCCCGAATTACTGCCAAAAGCACCTGAACAAATCGTGTAAATTTTTCCTGCGTAGTAAGCGAAATCTTGCGGATTGTCCATAACTTCAATCGTGTCTGTAACTGCAAAAGTGCTTAGATTAATCACGCTGACCGTGTTACCTGAGCCAAATCCCGAGTTTGCAACAAAAAGTTGATTGTTGTGAAGCAGCAAACCTTCGGGGTTTGGACCGACGGAAACGGAATCGAGGATGGTTTTGTTAAACAAATTAAGTTTGTAAACTTTGCTGTTTCCCAAAGCTGAAACGTAGCCAAAATCAGTTCCATCCTGAAGTTCCAAATCGTAAGGATTTGAGCCGTCAGGAAGGTCAATCGTGTCAGGAATTGCAACTGTTCCGTTTAAGGCAGCCTGACAAAGCGAAGGAGTGTTGGTTACTAAAATTCTTGCACCAACTCCACTTGGAAAAGAACCCGAATTAACAACGTAAACAGGCGGATAAACCGTCCAGCCGTTTTGGATTACGACTCTGTTAGCCACTTCTCCGACGTTCATCACGTTTGGGAAAAATGTTCCGTTCATCACGATTGAGAGTTTTTGATTAGAAAAACCTTCAATTGCAACAATCATTTCGGATGCTTTTGCAAAACTTGTAGCCGAAGCTAAAATCAGACAAACAACAACTTTTTTCATTTTTTAACCTTTAAATTTACTCTGTATTTAGTGTTTATTTTTTAACAAGACACAATTTACATCTTTAAGGATAATTTTAAAAGCAATTTTTGAAAAAAATTTTAATTGTTAAAATGAGTGTCAAATGAGCTAAGAGGTTCTAAAAGTTCGTAATCACCAAACCCGCGAAAATCTACAAAAGTAAATTTTCTGCCTAACGAATAGTAGTACCAAATTATGTAAGGTCTTGTGTTTACTTCAAAAGTGTGTTCTTCAATGTCGTTTGGCGGTCCGAAAAGTATGTAAACCATTCCTCTGTCGGTTTTCCAGCCTGGCGTAACGTTAGAAAAATGTGTGCTTGAAAACTCAACTCTTCTGTAGTACTCAAGCATTAATTCGTTAATTTCAGTGTTTGGAGTTGGGTCGCGTTCTTTCCAAAATGCTTTGAAATTTTGTTTTTGTTCTTCACCTTTTGATTTTTTCATCCGTTCAAGATCTTTACTTGGAGCAATGTAACGTAATTGTTCAATTGCATCAGAAAGGTTTGCAATTGAAAAAGGAATTTGTCGCCACTGAATCTTAAGATTCTTTTCACGTTTAAACTTTGTTGCGGAATTAGAAATTGTAACCTCAATAAAATATTCACCTAATTTCATCACCTCTGAAGGCAATTGAATGACTTGTCTTGTAATTTTATTTTGTCCCGCAATCAAAGAAAAAGTCGTGTCAGCAATAATTTTTTCCTTTTTTTTGTTGTTTGCAACGATGTAAGAAACAGTGAGGTTTGGGTCTTTCGTAAAATTATAAATTTCGTAGTAAAGGTAAAAATTTTTTAAATTGTCGTCAAAATTATGAATTACACTTGGTCTGAAATGTGTAATTTGGTTAAGAGAATCTCTGCCAACTTTTTCAGTGTAAACGAGTTCGCTCATTTGAATTCCTTCTTTGTCTATGGAATCTGTTTCAAGTGAATATTTTTGTAAACATTCAGAACGAGTATCCAAATCCATCACGCTGACCCAAATGAAGTATTTTTTTGAGAACTCAATGTCAAAAGTATAGGCATAAATTATGCTTTTTCCGTAGTCGTTTGTTTCTGAGTAAGTTTCAACTTCAATTTCTTTTTGTGTTGTGTGTCCTGCAAGTTGTTTTTTGTCTTTGTCAAGAACAGTAATTGAAATTTCACACTTTCCTTTGAAAACTTCCTTAAGTTTTAGAAATTGTATTGAATCGTAAGGCAATTTCAAAAAAACCTCAAGTCTTGTTTCTTTTTGCTTGAATTCAGGGTTTTTGAAAGCAACAACATCCAGAAAAAAATAAGGTTCTTCACCAGCTACTTCTTCAAGTTTCAGTTCTGGTTCGGAAAAAGCACACTTTAAAAAAAGAGTTACAAACAAAAATGTTAGAAAAAAATACTTCATTACAACTCTTTACTTTAAAATTTCTGAAGCATCGTTTACCCTGACAAAACTGTCGCCATCAACATCGCCTGCGTTCAACTGCTCGCCTGTCAAAACCGAAACACCTGCAACGTGTTCCAAAATCATTAAAACATCGCTTTCATCCGCAGCTCCGTTTGCGTCAACATCACCAGGAACCAAAACCGTTTGGTTAAAAGTAAACTTTCCAACTTTTCTCGCTTCACGAACTTCGCCTTCGTCGTCAGTTACAAGAACTTTCCAGTAAAAAGTGTTCAGTGGCGGAACTGTCAGCGTTGTCGGGAGCAAAGCGTAACTCGTAGTTGTAATTCCTGTGATTGTTGTCGTGTTGCTTTGTGGAAAGTTTGGGCTTGCAGAAACTCTTAAAGTGTAAGTTAGCGGAGTTTGTGAGCCGTCCGGATCTGTTGTAGCCTGCCAGTTAAAAATCACAAAAGGTGCAGAAATTATTGAATTTTGAGCAGGACTTGTGAGATTAAAAGGTAAAGGGTAAACTAAAGGTGAAGAGTTCATTGCAGCAAGAACGTTCACAATTCCCCAACCGTAATCGTTGTCGGGAGTTGTCGTTTGACTTGCTGTGTTCATCAAAGCGGAACGAACCTGCATTACAGTCCACTCAGGATGAGCTTCTCTCAAAAGTGCGACACTTCCGCCAACAAGCGGACAGGAAAGTGAAGTTCCGTTTGCTGTCCCAAAAGCAGTTGTTGAAGAAACACTTGTCCAGGTTGTCCCAACTCCTCTTGCACAAACTTCGGGTTTTGTTCTTCCGTCAAAAGTCGGTCCTCTTGAACTGAAACCTGCGATTGTTCCGTTTCCGTCAACTGCGCCGATTGCCAAAATGCTGTCAGCGTCGGAAGGATGAAGAAGTGTGCTTGTTCCGCTTCCGTTGTTTCCTGCGGAGTTACAAACAACAATGCCAAGTGAAGCAGCGTAATCGGCAGCGATTGTAGTAATTGCTGTGTTTCCATCCAAAGCGCTTGGCGGGTAAACGAAACCGTTGTCAAAATCAAGGTAACCAAGCGAGGAACTCACAACGTCAACTCCAATGCTGTCTGCCCACTCAATCGCTGAAGCCCAGTTGTCTTCTTCAACCTGAAGTTCGGAGGCAACGTTTTCGGTTTTTGCAAGAAAAAAGGAAGAGTTGTAAGCAGGTCCAATTAAATTCCCTTCTGAAAAACCGCCTAAAGTTCCCCAGGTTCCCGTTCCGTGTACGAACTGATTTTGCGTGTCCTGATTTGGGTCGTAGTTTGTGTTTGCGTCGTTAAAAATAAAATCCCACTCGGAAACAACGTCAGCGTTAGCGAAAGAAACGTGTTGTTTCATAAAACCTGTGTCAAACATTGCGACCAAAACTCCGGCGCCGGAAAAACCCTGGTCGTGTAAAGGAATTACGTTAATTTGGTTCACCTGGTCGTAAGATTGTCCGTAGTTTAAAGTATTGATTTGATTTTGGTTAGTTAATTTTGAAGTCGTTTCTGTAACCTGATTTTTATCGGTTTTGAATCGCATCACCAAATCTATTTTAGAAACAAAAGTAAGTTTGGAAATTTCATTAAGTTGCTCTTGAGTTGCAAACAAACTAACTGAGTTGAACCACTTGCTTCGTTGTTTGATTTCCAACCCAAATTTTTTTAGTTCGTCAAGGTAGTTTTGGCAGAGTTGCAAATCTTGAAAATTAACGCCAATTTTTCCTTCTTTGGCACGTCTTTTCAGAGAACGTTCTGAGACGGCGTTTTGGTTTTCGGTGAGTTTTTTTTGCAAATCATTTTCGGAACGAAAGCCTTTGTCTGTAAAGTAAACCCAAACCAAAACCTTTTCCGGATTTTTAGTTTCGCAAAAATCAGACAAAGTTTGAGTGATTACGTTTTCGTTTTTAGGTCTGAAAATTTCAGCAGAGTTTGCTAAAGTGGTTGCCAGGCTAACAATCAGAAAGCTCAAAATATTTTTTTTTACGAACATTTTTCCTCTCAAGTTTATGTTTTAAGAATGTAATTCTTTTGTAAAGGAATGAAAATAAGTTTTTTAAGCAAAATGCTAAAGCCTAAAATAACAAAGAATTTTTTTACTCTAAAACGACAAGATAATTAGTTATATTTGGAAAGTTGCAAGTTCTTAAAGATAAATTTCAGAGAGCTTGTAAAAATTCCATTAACCTTTTGAGTTTTATTAAATGAAGCAAACTAACGAACCTGTCAATTTTGTTTGTGGAAAAGAACGAGTTCTTGAAGCAATCAAATCAGAAAATGAGATTGAAAAAATCATCATTTCACAAGGGATTCCTTACCACCATTTTGGAGAAATCAGTCTTGAGTGTCGTCGTCGTAAAATTGTAAAAACACAACTTCCAAAAGAAACACTTGACGAACTTTACCCAAACAACGGTGGAATTGTAGCAATCATTGGTGAAGTTGAGTACACAACTTTAGAAACTGTAATTGCTGCTTCAAAACCAGATTCGACTTTTGTCATTTTAGACCAAATTGAAGACCCGCAAAATCTCGGTGCGATTTTAAGAAGTTGTGAGTGTTCGGGAGTTGACGCTGTAATCATTCCTGACCGAAGGGCTTGTGCGGTTACCAAAACTGCTGTGAGAGTTTCAAGCGGAGCTGCAAACTACTTAAAAATTGCTAAAATCAGCAACCTTTCACAATCAATTCAACAGTTAAAAGATGCTGGATTTTGGATTTATGGAACAGACGTGAAAGGCGACAAAAATCATTTTGAAGAAATTTTTGAAGGAAAAGTTGCTCTTGTGATTGGTAACGAAGGTAAAGGAATGCGAAAACTCGTAACTCAAAGTTGCGATGTGATTTTACAGATTCCCATAAAAGGTGTTGTGAAAAGCCTTAACGCTTCTGTTGCAACAGGAATAATTCTCTACGAAATCTTAAGACAAAGATTGGTAAAATAAAGCCAACTCCCTGATAAAATCAGGCGTCGTTTCGCAACAACCACCAAGCCAAAAATTACCGTTCTCCGCTGCTTCAAAAAGGCTTTTGCCAAAAGTCTGTGCGTTTAAGTTTTGTCCGTTCGG
>JADZEA010000162.1 GCA_020850775.1 bacterium | reverse complement strand
AGTACTAAAAAACAAAATCACGTTCCCAAGTGCCAGAAAAGACTTTCCCGCATTTTAGCCAGTAAAACACAAAAAAAAGCCCTGCTAAAATCTTAGCAAGGCTTTCAAAAACTGACGAGGTCAGTCTCCTGACGAAGCAGTTTGCTTCTTTTAAAATTCTACTTCAACAAAACCATTTTTTTCGTTTCGGAAAAATTTTCACTTTTTAGCTTGTAAAAATAAATTCCTGACGAAACCTGTTTTCCGTTTTCGTTTGTGCCGTTCCAAAAAACTTTGCTGTTTCCTGCGGAAATTTTTCCGTCAACAAGTGTTTTTACAAGCCTTCCTTTAACATCAAAAACTTTTAACAAAACACTTTCTGTCGTTGGCAAAGAAAATAAAATTTCTGTCGTTGGATTAAACGGATTCGGATGATTTTGGCTCAAAAAATAAACAGAAGGCTTGACCGCATTTTCACTGACTTCAGTAAAAATACCAACCGAAACATCGTCAACCGCAAAATTTTGTGCGTTTGCTGAAGTGTTTGCACAAAACCAGTTCCAGGCTACGTAAATTGTTGTTCCTGAATAACTTGAAAGGTCTAAAACGTACTCGTGCCAAACTCCCCAGGGTCCGTCAACTTTAAAGTAACTAACCTCCGTAAAAGCTGAAGAATTGTTTGTTGTCGTAGAAATTTTTATTTTTAGCGAGTCTTTTGCTTGCCCGTCAACTGCACAAGCCCAATACTTTAACAAAACTTGCTGCCCACCTGGAACTTCAATCGCTGAACTAACAAGCCACTCGTCAAGCAAGTTTCCGTTTGCCGAACTTTTATCGCCAAAAATAAAATTGTTTCCTGCGTGAGGAACTAAAGTTTCGCTGCCAAAAGTAAACGAATTTTGCAAACTTAAACTCGTTCCGTTTCCATCACTGTCAAGCACTTGCCAGCCTGTTGGCAAAACAGAATTATTAAAAACCTGCGTCCAGAAAATGTTTGAAGAAGTAAAACAATTTCCGCTCAAATTGACCACAAAAGGGTTTCCACTTGAATTTTGAACCGTCAAAATTGCTCCAAACTGTCCAACGTAACTTGGGTTGAAAGTAACGTTAAAAACCGCTGTGGTGTTTGGGTTCACAGTTGCAGGAACGTTGCTTGCAAAAAAACTGTTGTCCGTAAAATCAACCGCCGAAATCGTCAAAGGGTTCGCGTCGTAGTTTAAAATCGTTACCGGAAGCGTAACACTTTGACCAAGATTGGCTTGCCCAAAATCCATTGAACTCGTGTTTAAAGTAACAATTCCAGAAATCGGAGTTTTCCACAAACCTCTGCCAAAAGTTCCTGCGTACAAAGTGTTCGTCTGAGATTTGATTTCAAGGTCAGAAACAGGTGCGTTTGGAAGCCCGTTTTGGTAAGTTTCCCAAGTCGTTCCGCTGTTGTCAGAGTGAAAAACACCGATGTCTGTTCCAACAAAAATGTGTTCGCTCAAAAGAGGATGAATTGCGACGCAGTTGTGAGGAGTGTTTGGTAAAATGCCACTGATGTTTTGCCAGTTTGTGCCTCCGTTTACCGTTTTGAAAATCTTGTTTCCCGCA
This sequence comes from bacterium, assembly GCA_020850775.1. Classification (GTDB taxonomy): domain Bacteria; phylum CLD3; class CLD3; order CLD3; family CLD3; genus JADZEA01. Next base: position 7,182 of record JADZEA010000162.1, on the reverse strand, counting down.
CTGTAACCCGAAAAAGTTACGTAAGCAATGTTTTCGTTGTTCGGGTCTGCCGTAACGTTTGTAACAGAAGCACTTGAAACAGGAAGTCCTGTCGTGATTTGTGTAAAAGAAGTTCCACCGTTTGCGGAGCGAAAAACATCGTTGGAACTTGAAACGTAAATCACGTTTGTGTTAGCTTTGCAAACTGAAATTGATTTTAGTTTTGTTGCTCCGTCAACGTTTGTTGCGAGTGCTGCCCAGTTTGAACCCTGAAAAGTTGACTTGTAAAAATTCTGGGTCGCTGCGTAAACAATGTTTGGGTCAATCGGGTCAATCGCAAAAGGAGTAACCCAGGCACCGTTTCCACCGATTGGTCCACTGATGTCTGTCCAGGTGTTTCCCGAGTTCAGAGAACGATAAAAATCTCCGTTGTAAATGCTTGAGTAACAAGTTGCGCTGTTTTGGTAGTTAATTCCGTTGTCCATTCCATCTCCGCCGTTGACTTCTTCCCAGGTTCCGTTCAAAAGTCTGTTCGTTCCGTTATCCTGCGAACCACCAAGAACCATTCCCGAGTTGTCTTCCGCAACTGAAATTTTGTAAAACTGCATAATTGACATTCCACCATCGCTAAGGTCTGTCCAATTTGTTCCTAAATTCGTTGATTTAAAAATTCCACCATCGTTTGCAACAAAAATCGTGTTTGCGTCTGTTGGGTGAAAAGCAAAACCGTGTTGGTCTGCGTGAACGTAAGGCAAACTCGTTCCAGTGTACCAGTTTGTAATTTTTGTCCAGTTTGCTCCACCGTTATTCGTTCTGTAGTAGTTTACTCCGCCGATAAAAACTTGTTCCTGATTCGTTGGATTAACTTCAATCGTTAAATCGTACCAACCTTGTCCACTCGTTCCTGTTCCGCCTGCAGAAAACATGTTTGGACTTGAAGTTGTAACTTGTGTCCAGTTTGCTCCGGAATCCGTCGTTTTGTAAACTCCTTTAAGTCCGCCGCTGTTGTTTGCAAAAACTGAGTAAAGAGTTGAAGGTGTTCCCTGACAAATTGCAATCCCAATCCTTTCAAAATTGTTCGTCGGAAGCCCTGAAGTTAGCTTTGTCCAGGTTGTTCCCGTGTCTGTTGACTTGTAAATTCCATCGCTGTTTTTTGTAGTGTACCAAACAGTTGGGTCGCTTAAATCAACTTCTAAATCCTGAAATTCCCCTGCTACAATCTGTGTAAAAGTCAAACCTTCGTTAGTTGACTTGTAAATTCCAACGTTTGCGGCAACGATTACAATGCTTGAGTTTGTTGGGTGAATTTTTACCCGCGAAACACGTCTTCCCTCACTAACATTCCAGTTAATTCCTGTTTGGTTCCAGGAAGTTCCGCCATCAATTGTTCGCAAAACACCAAAACTGTTTGTGTCGTTAGCGTCAGCGTCGCCTGTTGCAAGGTACATTTCGTTTGTGTTTGCAGGATTAATTTCTACCCAACTCACACCAAGCGAAGGAAAATTATCCGTGTTTGTTGTCCAGGAAATTCCGCCGTCAACCGATTTCCAAAGCCCGCCACCAGCTGAACCAACCCAAATTTTGTTTGCGTTTGTCGGGTCAATTGTAACACAGTTTAATCTTCCTGCTCCGCCACTGACTGCAAGTTGTGGTCCTTCAGAAACCCAGTTCGCCGCATTAATTTCGTTAGAGTTTTTAGTGTTAAACTTTTGTTTCACCTCTTCCAAAGCTAACCAGTTTGCTCCCGCAGGAATAAATCCACTCGGAAAAACACGCTGCTCAGTGAACCACTCGTAGCGTTTAAACTGTTTCCAACCTGTTCCTTTTTCGGGAGTTTTGCCTTCCCAAAATTTATTAAACTCTCGCTGCACCTCGTAAAAATTGATTGGTTTGTTTTTGTCAATGTTTTGCATCCAAGGCTGGGCAAACAAAGCCGTTGGCAAAGCTAAAACCAAAAAACTAAGTGTAGTTGTTTTTAAAACCGTCATTTTTTGTCCTTTAATTTTTTTAATTCTTTCCTCTGAAAAATTCCTTGTCTTTAAGTTTAACAAAAAAAACTGAAAAGACAAACTAATTTTTAGCCGCAAAATCCTACTTCAAAAAAGTCATTTTTTTTGACTGCGAAAAACTGTCCGTCTTTAACCTGTAAAAATAAACTCCGCTTGAGACAAGGTTTCCGCTGCTGTCTGTTCCGTTCCAAAAAACTTTGTTGTTGCCTGCAAGGATGAAACCTTTTACAAGCGTTTTCACAAGTTGACCCTTTACGTTGAAAATTTCAAGGCTAACTTTTTCCGTTTTTGGAAGCGAAAACCTGATTGCTGTAGTTGGATTGAAAGGGTTCGGAAAGTTTTGCTCAAGTTTGTAAGCCAAAGGCAAAATGTTTGCTTCTTTTTCTGTTCCCGTCAAAAGACCAAGAGAAAAATCATCAAGCCTTACAAAATCAGAGTTCGCTCCCCAAGATCCGCCTTCAGTGTGAAAATAATTGAAAGCAAGGTAAACATTTTGCGAAGCGTAAGCCGAAAGATTTACAGCGTACTCGTGCCAGACTTCCAAAGGTCCGCTAACTTTAAAATGGCTTACTTCAACGAAAGAAGTTAGCAAAGTATCGGTTGTGGAAATTTTTATTTTCAGAGAATCCGGATAATTTCCGTCAACCGCAGAAGCCCAAAATTTTAACCAAATTTGTTGGTTTGTTCCTGAAGGAAGTTGGATTTGTGGAGAAATTAACCACTCGTCAAGCAGGTAACCGTTTGCGTTAAAGTAGTTGCTCCAAACAAAGTAATCGCTTCCGTGTGGGTAAAGATTTCCAAACTCTGTGGAATCCGCCAAAGCAAAACCGTTTCCGCTACTGTCGTTATCCACAAATTTCCAGGAAGCAGGTAAAACAGAATCAGAAAAAACAGTCGTCCAGAAATCGTTTGAAAGAATCGCACCTTTTCCACTAAGGTTCAGCAAAAAATTGTTTCCCGGACCTGAGTTTGTCTGAACTAAACAGTTTGCATCCGTTTCACCAAAAATCGTCGGAGTAAAGGTGATTGTTAAAGTGTCGGAACTGTTTGGAGAAATTGAAGCTGGTGAAGTTCCCGTGAACTGACTGTCTGAAAAACTTAGCAGGTTAATCAAAAAATTAGAAGTTAAGTTCGTAACAACTGTTTTCAAACTTACAGACTGACCGACCTGAACTTCCCCAAAATCCAAAAACGAAGGATTGACAAAAATTCCGGTTTGAGTTGTTCCAATTGGAGTTTGCCACAAACCTCTGCCAAAAGTTCCGGCAAAAAGCGTGTTTGTCAGCAGGTTGATTTCAAGGTCTGTAACAGGAACGTTTGGAAGTCCTGTTTGGTAAGTTTCCCAGTTCGTTCCGCCGTCAGGAGAAAAAAAGACACCAATGTCTGTTCCGATGTAGAGGTTTGTTGTTAGGTTCGGATTGATTACAAGGCAGTTAACGGGAGTGTTTGGCAGAGTTCCGCTGATGTTTTGCCAGGTTATCCCGCTTGTTGTGGCATTAGTTGTTTTGTAGATTTTTTGGTTTTGAGTGTAGCCCGAAAAAGTTACGTAAACGGTGTTTGTGTTGCCCGGGTCAATTTTTACGTTTGTTGCCCAAAGGTTCGGAAAAGTTCCGGCTCCAACTTCTATCCAGGTTGCTCCGGCGTCAAGCGACCTGAAAACGTGTGAGCCTTTCAGGATAAAAATCACGTTTGTGTTCCCCAGAGCTACGCTGATTTCTGAGATTCTATCCGTGCCACCACCGATGCTTCCGGAAAGACTTTGCCAGGTGTCGCCTTTGTTAACAGACTTGTAAAAACTTTCCGTTCCCGAGTAAAGAATGTTTGCGTTTGTCGGGTCAATTAAAATCGGAGTAACCCAGGCACCGTTTCCGTTAATCGGTCCGCCAATGCTTTGCCAACTGTTTCCGCTGTTGTCGGAACGAAACATCGCTCCAAAGTAGTACTCACCGTAACAAGTTGTTCCGTTTGAGTAATCAATCGCGTTGTCCATTCCGTCGCCACCGAGAACTTCACTCCAAGAACCCAAAAATCTGTTTGTTCCGTTGTCTTGTGAGCCACCAATCATAAAATTTTGGTTCAGGGCAGAAACGGAAACCTTGTAAAACTGCATAATTGACATTCCGTTTCCGCTAAGGTCTGTCCAGCTTGTTCCACTGTCGTTTGATTTAAAAATTCCGCCGTCGTTAGCCGCAAAAACCACGTTTGGGCTGTTTGGTAAAAACGTAAACCCGTGCTGGTCTGCGTGAACGTAAGGAAAACCTGCTCCACCGTACCAGTGAGACAATTTTTCCCAGTTAATTCCTGCGTCGTCAGAACGGTAAAGGTTCACTCCACCAACAAAAATCTGGTTCGCGTTGTTTGGGTTCACTTCCAAAACCAAATCGTACCAACCTTGTCCGTCTGTTCCTGTTCCGTCCCACGAAAGCAAGTTTGGAGTGCCTCCAATTGTTTGCACCCAGTTTGCACCTTCGTCAGTGCTTTTGTAAACTCCGTAAAGCCCCGAATTGTTGTTTGTAAAAAGTGCGTAAACAGTGTTTAAACTGACTGAAACCGCAATTCTTTCAAAATCTGTAATCGGTAACCCGTTTGTTAATTTTGTCCAGGTTAGCCCTGAGTTTGTGCTTTTGTAAATTCCGTCGCTGTTTTTTGTGCAAAACCAAACTGTCGGACTTGTCGGAGAGACTTCCAAATCCTGAATGTTTCCAGTCAGAGTTTGTGTCCAGGTAGTTCCTGCGTTTGTTGAACTGTAAATCCCTTCACTCGTGGAAGCAAGCAAAAGGCTTGAGTTTGTTGGATGAATTTTTACTCTTGAAACACGCCTTGTCTGACTGACCTGCCAGTCAAGTCCTGTTGTGTTCCAGGTGTTTCCGCCGTCAGTTGATTTTAAAATTCCGATACTTTTTGAATCGTTGGCGTCTGCGTCGCCTGTTGCGATGTAAATTTCGTTTGTGTTTGCTGGATTAATTTCAACCCAGCTGACACCGGGCGTTGGAAGATTGTCTGTGTTTGTTGTCCAGGAATTTCCGCCGTCAGTTGTCAGCCAAAGTCCACCGGCAGGAGAGCCAACAAAAATTTTGTTCGTGTTAACCGGGTCAACCGTTACGCAGTTTAGCCTTCCGCAACCTCCACCAGAAACAAGTTGCGGACCGAGAGAACTCCAGTTTGCAGTTTCGGTTTTGTTAGTTTTTTTAGAGTTAAACCTTTGTTTTACTTCTTCAAGAGCGAGAACGTCGGCACCGGAAGGCAAAAAACCATCTGGAAAAACGCGTTGTTCGGTAAACCACCCGTAACGCTTAAACTGTTTCCAGCCTGTTCCTTTTCCGTGTGTTTTTCCTTCCCAAAACTTGTTAAACTCGCTTTGCACTTCGTAAAAATTGATTGGTTTGCTTTTGTCAATTTTTTGCATCCAGGGTTGAGTGAAAGAAAGAGTTGGGATTGAGAAAAAGATTAGTGCGGAAAAGATTTTAAAAGATTTTTTCATTTTTCACCTTTCTAAATTTTGTGAAAAATTTTGTGTGGCTAAGTTTTAAAAAGAAAAAGCCAAACAAAATTGCCTGGCTTTTCCAACGCTGAAAATAAAAAACTATTTTAAGAAAGTAGCTTTTTTGCTCGTTTCAAAACCAGAAGCAGTTTTTAATGAGTAGAAGTAAACACCACTTGAAACAATGTTTCCGTTGTCGTCTGTTCCGTTCCAGAACACTTTGTTGTTTCCTGCAAGCACTGTTCCGCTAACGAGAGTTCTTACAAGTTGTCCTTTCACGTTGTAAACGTTCAGTGTAGCTTGTTCAGTTTTTGGAAACGAAAAGTTGATTGCTGTTGTCGGGTTGAACGGATTTGGATAGTTTTGGCTCAGTGAGTAAACTGAAGGTGAAACGTTTGGATTTTCGTTCACGTCAGTTGTTACGTCAATTTTAAAATCGTCAAGTCCGATGTTATCCGAAGCGTTTCCGTTTGGTCCGCCGTCAGTGTGAAAGTAGTTCCAGGCGATGTAAATATTTTGTCCGCTGTAAGCTGAAAGGTCTAACGTGTACTCGTGCCAAACACCGGAAGGTCCGTCAACTTTGTGGTAAACAAGTTCGGTAAAAGCGTTTGGAGTTGCAAGAGTTGTAGAAACTTTTACTTTGATTGAATCTTTCCAGGTTCCGTCAACTGAACTTCCCCAGTATTTCAGAATTGCCTGACTTTGAGAAGGCAAAGCAATTTGTGGAGAAATTAGCCATTCGTCAATCAAAAGTCCGTTTGCACTGTTGTAATTTCCCCAAACGAAGTATGGACCAGCTACGTCGTGAGAAACAAGAGGAGTTGTTAAATTTACGGAATCAGCTACAACAAAACTTTCTTGTCCTGTAGCGCCGCCGCCGTCGTTGTTAATGATTTGCCAGCCGGTTGGAAGTGTTGCAGTTGCGAAATTTTCACTCCAAAAAGTTGTAGTTGGGTCAAAACCAGTTCCTGAAAGGTTGATTACAACCGGAGTTCCGGTTGAGTTGGGGATTGTAAGAGTTCCGCTTGCAGCACCGACAGAACTTGGGGCAAAAGTTACGTTGAAGTTAACAGTCGCACCGGCGTCAACAGTAGCAGGAGCATTTCCGCTAAAATCGGAATTGCTGTAGTTTGAACCTGTAATCGTAACAGCAGTTGTTCCGCCGTTTGTAAGAGCAATCGGCAAAGAAGCAGAAGCAGCAAGGTTGACAGTTCCAAAACTTAACGAAGTTGGATTCGCTGTAAGTCCCTGAGGAGCAGAATTAACTTCAATTTTAAAATCGTCAATCGCTACGTTGTCAGAATTGTTTCCGTTTGGTCCGCCGTCAGTGTGGAAGTAGTTCCAGGCGATGTAAACACTGCTTCCGCCAAACTGAGTTAAGTCAACTGAGTATTCGTGCCAGGTTCCTGTTGGTCCGTCAATTTTTAAGTAAGCAATTTGTGTAAAAGCGTTTGGAGTCGCAAGAGTTGTAGAAACTTTTACTTTGACTGAATCTTTCCAGGTTCCGTCAACTGCTGTTCCCCAAAATTTAAGTGTTGAGGTACCTACAGGAAGGTTCATAATTTGTGGAGAAATTAGCCATTCGTCAATCAAGAATCCGTTTGCACCGTTAAAACTTGAGAACAAAAAACGTGTTCCGGCGTGTGGAAGTATTGTTCCTCCGCCAGTGAAAGTGATTTGCGGAACGTAACGCCAGGTTTCTTGTCCTGCTGT
>JADZEA010000161.1 GCA_020850775.1 bacterium | reverse complement strand
CAGCGTGAGTTCCGCTTTCAGCGTAAAACCCGCTTAAAAAAGTTGCGGAATCCACGCTTCTTGGCGGAGTTTACGCTTTCAGAAAAACCAGCGTGCATTTCGGCTTCGCTCAATGACCGCTTAAAAAGTTGCGGAATCCACGCTTCTTGGCGGAGTTTACGCTAAACCAAAAAAAACCTAAAAATAAGGAATTAGAAAAATGACTGCTTCAAAATTCAGAGAACGAAAAGAAGTTTTCAAAACCGACTCAGGAATTGAACTCAAACCTTTTTACAAACCAAATCCTGATTTTAATTACGACGAAAAATTAGGCGTTGCAGGTGAAATGCCTTTCACACGCGGAGTTCAACCAACAATGTTTCGCGGAAAATTCTGGACGATGAGACAGTACGCAGGTTTTGCTTCCGCTGAAGAATCCAACAAACGTTACCGTTACCTGCTTGAACAGGGAACAACCGGACTTTCAGTTGCCTTTGACCTTCCAACTCAAATGGGCTACGATTCCGACGACACGATGAGTTTGGGCGAAGTGGGAAAAGTTGGAGTCGCAATTGACTCGCTTGCCGATGTTGAAACGCTTTTTGATAAAATCCCGCTTGAAAAAGTTTCAACTTCAATGACAATCAATGCAACAGCAGGAATTTTGCTCTGCCTTTACGTTGCAGTTGCTAAAAAACAAGGTGCAGACCTGAAAAAACTTTCAGGAACTATCCAAAACGACATTTTGAAAGAATACATCGCAAGAGGAACTTACATTTTTCCACCAAAACCTTCAATGCGTCTGATTACTGATATTTTTGCTTACTGCTCCGAAAATTTACCCGAATGGAACACAATTTCAATTTCCGGTTACCACATCCGCGAAGCAGGTTCAACGGCAGTTCAGGAACTCGCTTTCACTTTCGCAAACGCAATTGCTTACGCTGAAGCAGCAATCAAGGCAGGACTTGACGTTGATGTTTTTGGAAAAAGGCTCTCGTTTTTCTTTAACGCTCACAATAATTTTTTTGAAGAGATTGCAAAATTTCGTGCTGCAAGAAGGATTTGGGCGAAAATTATCACACAAAAGTTTCACGCCAAAGACACACAAACAATGAAACTCCGTTTCCACACTCAAACTGCCGGCTCAACTTTAACAGCCCAGCAACCCGACAACAACATTGTTCGTGTAACTTTGCAGGCACTTTCTGCCGTTCTTGGCGGAACTCAAAGCCTTCACACAAACTCAAAAGACGAAGCACTTGCACTTCCGACACAAAGTTCAGCACGTTTGGCTTTGCGAACCCAACAAATCATTGCTTACGAATCCGGAGTTACAGACACAATTGACCCTTTGGCTGGTTCTTACTTTGTTGAAAATTTAACTGATGAAATTGAAGCAAAAGTTTGGGATTACTTAGAAAAAATTGAAAAAATCGGAGGCTCAATCGCAGGAATTGAAACAGAATTTTTCCAGCGGGAAATTGCACAGGCTGCTTACCGTTACCAACTTGACATTGAAAGCAAAGAAAAAATTATTGTTGGAGTGAACGATTTTCAGATGGAAGAACACAACAAAGAAGACCTTTTGAAAATTGACGAATCGGTTGCAACAAAACAAGTTGAAAAACTTAAAAAACTCAGGGAAACACGCAACAACGAAAAAGTCTCGAACTTGCTGAAAACCTTGCAGGAAACGGCTAAAACGGATAAAAACTTAATTCCTGTAATTTTGGATTGTGTGGAAAACTACGTAACACTTGGGGAAATTTCTCACGCTTTAAGGAAAGTTTTTGGAGTTTACCAAGGGTGAACCAACAAAAAAATTATCCCGAAGCAAAACAGGAAATTATTGAAATTAGTGGAGTAAAAATCCCAAAATTTATTGGTGAATTTTGGACTTCCAGACAAAGGAAAGCCTCTTCACTTCACGAAATTTCCTACAGGGCTTGCTTCAAACCGCAACTTCCACGTTTTTTTATTGAAACTTTGACAAAGGAAAATGACTTTGTTTACGACCCTTTTAGCGGAAGAGGGACAACAATCCTTGAAGCAGGGATTTCAGGGCGAAAAGTTTTCGCAAACGACGTTAATCCCTTGAGTAAAATTTTGTGTTTGGGCAGGTTTTTCGCTCCAAAACCTGACGAAGTTAAAAAACGGCTTTTGGAAATTCCTTTTGTGGAAAATGCAAAAGCTGAAATTGATTTATCGATGTTTTTTGAACGAAAAACGGAAGCTGAAATTGTTTCCCTAAAGAAATATTTTGCAGGAAAAGAAAATGATTCTTTGGATTTTTGGATAAAAATGGTTGCAACAAACAGGCTTACAGGTCATTCAAAAGGTTTTTTTTCGGCTTACACACTTCCACCGAACCAAACGGTCTCGCAAAACGAACAAATTAGAATCAACCAAAAATTTAACCAAAAACCCGTTTACAAAGACACTCGCGAACTGATTTTTCAAAAATCCAAAAGCCTTTTAAGAAACCTGACAGAAGCACAAAAAATTAACCTTGAGAAAGCGGGAAAAGAATTGGTTTTTCTAACTGAACAAGCAAGTGAAACTTCTCAAATTCCTTCAGAAAGCATTCAGTTAACGGTAACTTCCCCACCTTTTTTAAACATTGTGAATTATTCAAAAGATAACTGGTTAAGATGTTGGTTTAATTCAATTTGTGCAGAAGAAATTGCACAAAAAATAATAATGTCAAAGACTGTTTTTAACTGGAGTTTTGAGATGGAAAAGGTTTTTTACGAACTTTTCAGGCTAACAAAAGTTGGTGGTTTTGTAGCTTTTGAAGTCGGTGAAGTTCGCAAAGGCTCAATAAAACTTGATGAAATAATTGTTCCGGTTGGTCAAAAAGCAGGTTTTGTTTGTGAGGCAATTTTCATTAACACACAAAACTTCACGAAGACTTCAAATATTTGGGGAATTGGTAACAATAAATTAGGGACGAACACAAACCGCATTGTTTTGTTTGGGAAAAAATAATGTTTTTCACCTCATTTTTTGCGAACCAAGATTAAATTAGAATAAATCTTTACTTGCAACTAATTTTGGAATTTTTATGAATTGGATTCCCAAAGACCCTTTATCAAAAATAGCGATTAAGTACAAACTTCCGCTTGGTTTTGTTTGCCTTTACGTTTTTGTGTTTGGGATTGGTGGTTACTTTGTGATTAATTCGGTTTACACTCCATTAAATCAAGAAATTCTTTTGCATTTAAAAAGTGAATCTTTGGCTCAAACGACAATTTTTGATAAAAAATTTGAAACACTTGTTCGCAGGACTGAAGATTTTGCTTCAGATGGTTTTATCAGGTCGCAAGTTCATAATTTATTGGAAGAGCCTGCGGAATCCAATTCTTTGGAAAAGCTAAAACACCACTTACTTTTAAACAAACTTCCACTTGTGGCAGAGTTTGTTGACTTGCAGATTTTTGACTTGAATGGTAAAAAAATAGTCGGCGTAAAAGAACTTGGTTTTAGTATTAATTTTACAGCTGATTTGAAACAAAGCAAGCAAAAGCTAACTTCTGTCATTGCTCCAAATGAAAAAACAAATTTTCCCGCAACGGCAATAATTACTCCAATTTTTGACATTAATTTTGGAAACCAACTTGGATATTTTGTTTCCTTTGTTAATTTGATTTCAGTTATTAAGGAGGCTTCTTTGGATTACCAGGAAAATGTTTCTGAGTCAAAAATTGAAAAATACCTGACTTTTATTGATTCTAAAGGAGTTGCTTTGGAGGTTCCCTGGTGGTTTTTGAAAAAACTTAACCCAATTCAAGATTGGAATGTTGATGATGAAGTTGTCGGAATTAAAATCATTTCTGCAAACGAAAAAAATATAAATTACCACATCGGTCATCATAATTGCAAAGACGGGAAAGAAATGTTTGGGCAAAGTTATCCGCTAAAAAGTGCAGGTTGGAACACTTTGGTAGAACTTAACGCAAAAGAGGCTTTACTTCCTTTACAAGTTTTGGAGGGAAAACTTTTCGGCGTTGCTTTGGTAATAGGTTTAACTATTTTGATTTTACTGTTTTTCCCAATTCAATACTTAGTAAAACCTTTGAGCGAGCTACAAACAATGGCTTTTTTCATTAAGGAAGGTGATTTTTCAAAAAGAAACAAAATTTCTTCCGAAGATGAAATCGGGCATTTGGCAAAAACTTTTAATTTAATGACTGACGCAATTGAAGAGAGAACCACAAATCTTGAAAAAATTGCGAATGACCTGAAAATCCGCGAAAAGGAACTGCGTTTACAACACAACAAGTTGCAAACAGTTGTGAATTCAATGAGAGACGGATTGATTTTGTTAGACGCAAAAGGCGAAATTTCTCTTTCCAATCAGGCTGCAGAGCCGATAATTAAAAAATTAAAATTTAAATTAAACACCGGGTTCAAAAGTTGCCAAAGTCCGGAAAACGAAACTCACGAATGTGTAAATTGTTTGCTTAACCCATTTAAAATATTTTCTTGTGAATTGGTTTTTGAAGATAAAATTTATGAATTTATTTCTTCCGAAATATTTTCTTCGGGCGAAAACATCGGGAAAGTTTTGGTGGCAAGAGACATCACGGAAAGAGAATTAATGAAGGAAAAACAAGCTCACCAGGAACGTTTGGTTGTTCTCGGAAAGACTGCAGCTGTTGTCGCACACGAACTAAACAACCCTTTGGCAGCAATTTCAATGTACAACCAAATGATGGAGGAAGAGCTTCCACAAACTTCACCTTTTGCCGAACACGTTGAAGTAATCAAACGAAACACGGAAAGCTGCCGACAAATTATCAGAGAACTTTTGGACTACGCAAAAACGCCTCAGCCAAAAGTTGGTGAGGTTAATTTGCAAGAAATAGTTAATAATTCTGTCAGGCTTCTTTCTTCGCTTTCAATCAAAAAGAAAATTCCGATAGAAGAAAAAACAGAAACGGAAAATACTTTGGTTTGGGGAGATTCCACACAATTACAACAGGTTTTTGTTAATTTACTGGATAACGCAATTCACTCCGTTAGCTCAAACGACGGTAAAATTTGCGTTACGATTGGAAAAGTAACCTCTCAAAATCAAATTTTTGTTGATGTTCAGGACAACGGTTCAGGAATTCCAAAAGAACTCACCAAAGAAATTTTTGAACCTTTTTTTACTACTAAAAGTTTAGGCGGAACCGGGCTTGGTTTGCCAACAGCAAAAAGAATAATTAATGCTCACGGTGGTGATTTGACTTTAGAAAAATCTCAGAAAGGGGAAACAATTTTTAGAGTTCTTTTACCTTGCTAAAATTTTAATAAACCTGAACTAACCACTAAAACACAAATTTCAGCCTGATTTTAAATGAACCAACCTAAAGTTTTTAATTCAAAAAAAGGTAAAATTTTTTGTTATCTTTCAAGGTATGTTTTTTATTAAAACTTTATTTTTCAGGAGCAAAATTTAATGCCTTTCAGAACAAACGCTTCGCCTTACGACCTGGCAAATCTAAATATTCTTGTAGTTGACGACCAGGAAGACGTGCGACGAGGCTTAAAACGGCTAATTGCTTCTTTGGGTTGTAACGTTGAAATAAGCCCTTCTGCTGAAGATGCCTTAAAAATTATGAGTGAATCCTCAATTGACATTGTTTTTACTGATTTGAAAATGGACGGAATGTCTGGTGAGGAATTACTCAAAATCATCAACCAAAAGTGGACAAATGTTGTTGTTGTTCTAATCACAGGACAGGGAACGATTGAACTTGCTGTTGAATGTTTACGAAATGGTGCTTCTCATTTTATCACAAAACCATTTGACAACAAAGAAATTTTAAAATTTGTGGAAGGAGCAGGTTACAGAATTTTAGCTGAAAAATTAGCTGCACAAAGGACACAACAAAAAAAGAACAACACAATAATCGCTGTTGACACGAAAATGAAAGAAGTTTTAGAACTTGCAGAAAAAGTTGCCAAACAAAAAGTGCCTGTTTTGATTGAAGGTGCAAGCGGAACCGGTAAAGAACTAATCGCACACGAAATTCACAACCAAAGTCCCGTCAGTAACAAACCTTTTTTGGCGATAAACTGCATTGCTTTACCTGATACTTTGCTTGATTCCGAGCTTTTCGGATACAAAAAAGGTGCTTTTACAGGTGCATTAAAAGACACAGCCGGGATTTTTGAGCAAGCAAACGGAGGAACTGTTTTTCTTGACGAGGTTTCTTCAATGTCTCCTTTGTTTCAGGGAAAGCTGCTGAGGGTCTTGCAAGAAAAAAAAATCAGACCATTGGGACAAAGCAATGAATTTCCTGTGGATTTCAGAATTATTTCTGCAAGTAACAAAAATCTTCTGGATTTAGTGGAAAAAGGAGAATTCAGAGAAGACCTTTACTATCGGCTACAAGTCGTCAAAATTTCTATCCCGACTTTAAACCAAAGAAAAGATTGCATCCCTGCTTTAGCAGAATTTTTCCTTAAAAAAACAATTTCTGAATTTTTTTACAAAGACTACCCGACACCAGCTTTTTCTCCTGCTGCAATGGAGGCTTTGCAAAACCACAACTGGTCAGGAAACGTTCGTGAACTGGAAAACACAATCCAAAGAGCATTAATTATCCAAAAAGGCAATAAAATTTTACCTTCCCATTTAGGTTTAAAAGACACCTCATTAATTTCGGAATCACTGTTGGTTACTTCTTACGAAGCAAGTAAACAGGAAGTCCTTGAGAATTTTCAGAGAAAATATATTTTGAATTTATTGGAACGTACAAACGGCAATATTTCTAAAGCCTCTGAAATGTGTGGATTAACAAGAGCTGCCCTTCAAAGAATCATAAAAAAACTTGGTTTAGAGAAACAGTAACTAACAACGCTTCACTGCATACTGAAGTATCCATTTGTTAAATCAATAATTTTCAGCCACTAACACCAAACAAGACTAAAATTGCCGCATACTTTAGTATATTTTTTGTTTTTACTGCCAACACTAACAGGAACATTTTTTTATTCGTTAACACTGAAAAAACAGACGATTAGTGAAATCCAAAAATGAACCTTCCGGCATTGGTACAAAACTTGACAAACTACCTTTGAAAAAACAATATTTTTTAAATAATTTCAGGTAACCAATGCGACAACTCAAATTAAAATTACTTACTTCTAAAGTAAAAATTGCCGGAGCTAATTTAATTTTGCTTTTGCTTTGCACCTCGCTTTTTGCACAAGTTCCCGCTGATTACTTTAAGCAAAATTGTGTTAGTTGCCACACAATCGGTGGAGGAAGATTAACAGGTCCGGATTTAAAAGATTTATCTAAAAGACAAGAACGGGAATGGCTTGTAAATTGGATGATGGACCCTGAAGGCATTTTAAAAAGTGGCGACCCTTACGCCGTAAAAATGCAAAAAGAATCCCGCGGAGCAGTTATGACCCGTGCTCCGGGAATGACAAAACCACTCGCAACAGCACTTCTTGACCTCATTGACGAAGAATCAAAATTAGAAAAATCACAGTTTGCAGGCTCACAAATTAGTGACAGACCTTTGTTGCAAGAAGACATTAACGAAGGTCGTGCTTTGTTTACAGGAACAAAGAGACTAAAAAATAATGCTCCTTCTTGCGTTAGTTGCCACGTTGTAAACAGTTTGGAAGGTTTGGGCGGAGGTCGTCTTGGTTTGAATTTGACAAGAGCTTACGCAAGATTGGAAGGCAGGAAAGGTCTTTCAGCGTGGTTAGTTTCTCCTCCGAGTAAAACTATGAGTCCGATTTTCAAAAAACACCCAATTGACGAAGAAGAAATTTTACCACTTGTTGCTTTCTTAAAACATGAAACTGAAATTGACAAGCCTGAAAATACTTCAGCAATGATAAACTTTTTGCTTTTCGGAATTGGTGGAGCTGTTGTTCTTTTGGTTTTATTTGACCTGATCTGGAACAAACGTTTTCGTGCAGTACGAGAACCAATGGTTAAAGGAAATTTGACCAAATGAATTTTTTAAAACAATTAACAAAACAAATTTACTCTTTAAGGAAATAGAATGAGCGTTAAATCATGGATTAGAGATGACGTAACTCCAAAAGAAAGGAGTTGGGAACAATTTTACAGGAATCGTTGGCAGTACGACAAAGTTGTTCGTAGCACTCACGGAGTTAATTGTACTGGAAGTTGCACCTGGAATATTCACGTCAAAGATGGAATCGTAACCTGGGAAATGCAAGGTTTGGATTACCCTTTACTTGAACCAAACTTACCTCCTTACGAACCTCGTGGTTGCCAACGTGGAATTTCTTATTCTTGGTATTTGTACAGCCCTTTACGTGTAAAATACCCTTACATTCGCGGTGTTTTGCTTGACCTTTGGAACGACGCAAAATCAAAATATTCAGACCCTGTAGAAGCCTGGACTTATTTGGTGAACAATCCTGAATCACGTAAACGCTGGCAAAATGCTCGTGGAAAAGGTGGTTTACGCAGAACCAACTGGCAAACTTCTTTAGAAATTATCGCTGCCGCAAACGTCCACACAATCAAACAACACGGTCCTGACAGAATTGCAGGTTTTTCACCAATCCCCGCAATGTCAATGATTTCTTACGCTTCCGGCGCAAGAATGCTCCAATTAATGGGCGGACTTTGTTTGTCTTTTTACGATTGGTACTGCGACCTTCCGAGTGCTTCTCCTGAAACTTGGGGTGAACAAACCGACGTTAATGAATCTGCTGATTGGTACAATGCAAAAATGCTCGCAGTTATGGGTTCAAATTTAAATATGACTCGTACTCCTGATTGCCATTTTGCCGTAGAAGCTCGCCACAATGGTTCAAAAATGTACGTCTTTTCACCTGATTTCAGTCAGGTTGCAAAGTTTGCTGACGAATGGATGTCAATTAATGCAGGACAGGACGGAGCTTGGTGGATGTCTGTTAACCACGTGATTCTTAAAGAATTTCACCACGACAGACAAGTTCCTTACTTTATGGATTATGCTAAAAAATACACGGATTCCGGAATGTTGGTTGAGCTAAAAGCAAACGGCAAAAACTACGAAGCAGGACAATTACTTCGCGCAAAAAGAATTGAAAAATACTCCGCTGAAGAAAACGGAGACTGGAAATTTTTGATGTGGGATAAATCAGAAAATACAGTAAAAATGCCAATGGGAAGCGTCGGACATCGTTGGGGAACAGAAAAAGGAAAATGGAACTTAACTCTGAACGACGGGAAAGACGGAAGCACAATTGACCCGGAATTAACCCTTCTAAAAAATAACGACGGTGAAGTTCAAGTTAGATTTGATGATTTTGCACAAGGTGAAAGCACTTTCCGTGGTGTCCCAATCAAAAAAGTAAAAACAGCTGACGGCGAAGAAGTAGTAGTTACAACTGTTTACGATTTACTGATGGCACAGTACGGAATTCCGCGTGGTTTGAGCGGAGCTTACCCAAAAGATTACAACGATGAAAATTGTGCTTACACGCCTGCGTGGTCTGAAAAATTCACAGGGCTTTCACGTGCAGATTTAATCAGGTTCGCTCAGGAATGGGCTTCAACAGCTGAACACACAAACGGAAAATGCACAATAATTATTGGCGCCGGAATAAATCACTGGTACCACGCAAATTTAATGTACCGTGCTGGAATCCACGCTTTGATGTTTTGTGGCTGCGTTGGTGTAAACGGCGGAGGTTTGGCTCATTACGTTGGTCAGGAAAAATTAGCTCCCGGAGAATCCTGGGGTTCAATTGCTTTTGCAAAAGATTGGTACGGACCTTCAAGACAACAAAACGCTCCAAGCTGGCATTACGTCAACACTGACCAATGGCGTTATGAAAAATCTTTTACCGATTACCACACACTGCCAAAGACTTCAAAAAAAGGAAAAATGAATAACGGGCACACAATGGATTTACAAATTAAAGCAGTGCAAAACGGTTGGATGCCATTTTATCCGCAGTTTGAAGAAAATTCAACTACACTCGTTGACAAAGCAATCCGGGAAACAGGTTCTAATGACGAAAAAGACATTGTCAATTACGTTGTTGACCAATTAAAAAACAGAAAGTTAAAATTTTCAGTAGAAGACCCCGATAATTCCAAAAATTGGCCCCGTGTTTTTTACATCTGGCGTGGAAATGCTTTGATGTCAAGCGCCAAAGGACACGAATATTTCCTAAAGCATTACTTAGGAACTCACACAAACACAATTGCGGATGAAAATTTTGCAAAAGATTCTGTTAAAGAAGTTACCTGGCACGACAAAGCACCAATAGGAAAAATGGATTTGATTGTTGACCTGAACTTCAGAATGGATACTTCAGCACTTTATTCTGACATTATTCTTCCGGCAGCAACCTGGTATGAAAAAGCAGACTTAAACTCAACCGATATGCACAGTTTTATTCACCCGCTTTCAAAAGCTGTTCCGCCTTGCTGGGAATCCAAAAGTGATTGGGAAATTTTCAAACAAATTTCAAAAAAATTCTCTGAACTTTCGCAAAAACATTTTCCTGAGTTAGTTCCTGATTTGGTTACTTCTCCACTTGCACACGATTCCGCCGCAGAAATCTCACAACCTGAAATTAAAGATTGGATTAGCGGAGAAATTGAAGCCATTCCGGGAAAAACAATGCCGGGAATGAAAGTCGTTTACCGTGATTATAAAAATCTTTACAACCAGTTTAATTCTTACGGACCGAATGTCCGCAAAAACGGTTTGAACGCTCACGGTACGAGTTACAAAATTGAAGATTTTTACGATGAACTTGTAAAAACAAGACCAACTGAAACTTGGGATGGAAAAACTTATCCGTCTTTAAGGGAAGACGAAGAAGTTTGCAACATAATTTTACACCTTGCAACAGTAACAAACGGCGAGTTAGCTTACCGTTCATACAAAAATATGGAAGAAAAAGTTGGGCTTCCTTTGGTTGATTTGGCTGAAGGCTCAAGAGACATCAGAACAACTTACAAAGACTTGCAGGCACAACCAAGACGTTTTGTAAACAGTCCAATGTGGTCAGGTTTGGTAACTAACGGAAGAGCTTACGCACCTTTCACCTACAACGTTGAGAAAATGGTTCCCTGGAGAACTTTGACAGGTCGCCAGCATTTTTACCTTGACCATCAGGGTTACATTGAATTTGGAGAACACTTACCAACTTACAAACCAAAGCCTTCGCCTTCACAGTATTCGGATTTAAATTGGTCTGACAAGGCTCAAAACACAAAAATGTTGAATTTCCTTACGCCTCACGGGAAATGGCACATTCACTCAACTTACGGTGATAACCACAGAATGACAACTCTTTCACGCGGAATTGAACCATTTTGGATTAACGACAAAGACGCTGAAGAACTTGGAATTATTGACAATGATTGGGTTGAAGTTTACAACGACCACGGAGTTGTTGTTACACGTGCTTGCGTTAGTGTCAGAATTCCTCGTGGAATTTGCATCCAGTACCACTCACCGGAAAGAACGTTTTCAGTTCCAAAATCTCCGATGAGAGACAACAAAAGAGCAGGCGGACACAACAGTTTAACACGAACTCGTCTGAAACCAAATCTTTTAATTGGCGGGTACGGACAATTCACTTATCACTTCAATTATTGGGGACCGATAGGCTGTAATCGTGATACTCACATCTTAGTAAGAAAATTATCAGAAGTGAAATTCTAACTAAATTCAGAACAAAACAAGAAAGAGGATAAAAAATGGACGTTAGATCGCAAATTTCAATGGTTTTTCATTTAGACAAGTGCCTTGGTTGCCATACTTGCAGCATTGCCTGCAAAAACATTTGGACGGACAGAAAAGGTACCGAATACATGTGGTGGAATAATGTGGAAACAAAACCGGGAACAGGTTACCCGACAAAATGGGAAGACCAAAAAAAATATAGTGGTGGTTGGGAAAATAAAAACGGAGATTTGAAACTGAAATCAACGGGAAAAGCTAAAATTATTGCAAATATTTTTCACAATCCTCACCAACCAAGTTTGGACGATTACTACGAACCCTGGACTTACAAGTACGATGAACTTTTTACCGCTCTTGAAAGCAATGACCAACCAACTGCAAAACCAATTTCAATGATTACAGGCGAACCAATTGAAATTAAAGCAGGACCAAACTGGGACGACGATTTGAGCGGTTCTACAATTTATGCTGCAAACGACCCGAATTTTGAATGCCTTTCTGAGGAACAAAAAGCACAAATGTTTGCAATTGAACGTTTAGTCTTTTTCTACTTTCCAAGAATTTGTAACCATTGTTTAAATCCTGCCTGTGTTGCTTCCTGCCCTTCAGGTGCTTTGCACAAAAGAGGCGAAGACGGAATCGTTTTGGTTGACCAGGAAAGATGCCGTGGCTGGCGTTCCTGTATTCCTGCTTGTCCTTACAAAAAGACTTACTACAACTGGCAAACAGGAAAATCAGAAAAATGTATCCTTTGTTTCCCAAGGATTGAATCTGGTCAGGCGCCTGCTTGTTTTCACTCTTGTGTGGGAAGAATTCGTTACCTTGGTGTTTTGCTTTACGATGCAGACTTGATTGACGAAATCGCAAAATTACCTGACAACGAACTGGTTGAAGCTCAACGGAGAATGATTTTAGACCCGAATGACCCACAAGTAATCAGAGCAGCACGTGAAAATGGAATTCACGATTCAGTTATTGAATCCGCTCAAAAATCACCTGTTTACAAATTTGTTAAAGAATGGGGAATTGCTCTTCCGCCACACATTGAGTACAGAACTTTACCAATGCTTTTTTACGTTCCGCCAATGCTTCCGGTAATGACTGCAATGGATGGAGACACAAAAAAGAACTTGAACGAAGGAATGTTCCCTGATTTTGATAAAGCCCGCGCTCCGATGGAATTTTTAGCAAACTTGTTTACAGCAGGAAACTCAGGAGTTCTTCGCTACACGTTGAAAAAACAAATGGCAATCAGACAGTACAGAAGAGCTGTAACAGTTGGCGACAT
>JADZEA010000160.1 GCA_020850775.1 bacterium | reverse complement strand
TAAGAAGTGTTTCTTGGTTTGTCAATAACTTTTTTTAAAACTTTTTGACTAACTCTTAAAACCTCATCTCATTTAAGGACTGCAAATCTAACTACTATTTTATACACTGTCAATACTTTTCTTGAAAATTATTTGAAAAATGGTAGCAAACAAGCATTTTGCTGAATTTTACTTATGGTTTTGCTTCAAGTTTTGCTAACTTAAATGGCGTAAAAGTAATGGTTTAATCTTAATAAAAGTGTAATCAGGTGAAAATATTCAATGACCCAATCCACAACTTTATTTCTTTAGAGAAAGAACCTTTTGTCAGAATTATTGACACAAGAATTTTTCAAAGGCTAAGAAACATTCATCAACTTGGGCTTTGTTCTTTTGTTTTTCCCGGAGCAGTTCATTCAAGATTTTTGCATTCAATAGGTGCAACCTGGTTGATGAAAATTGCCATTGATAACCTCCGTGAAAAAGGTGTTGAGGTTTCAAATGAGGAGAGAACCGCTTCAATGACTGCAATTTTACTTCACGATGTTGGGCATGGACCTTTTTCCCACGTTCTTGAAGGTACGATAATTAAAGGGCTTCACCACGAAACAATGACTGTCAAACTGATTAATAAAATCCAAAAGGAAACTAATCTTGATTTGAGTTTGACTCTAAAAATCTTTGAAGGAAGCTATCCAAAACACTTTTTACACGAACTAATTTCCAGCCAACTTGATGTGGACAGATTGGATTACCTGAAAAGAGACAGTTTTTTTACAGGAGTTCCTTCAGGAGATATTGGTGTAAACCGGATTTTAAAAAATCTCAACGTTTACAAAAACCACCTCGTTGTGGAAGCAAAAGGCTTGTACGATATTGAAAATTACGTTGTTGCCCGCTACTTAATGTATTGGCAAGTTTATTACCACAAAACAGTTCTTTCTGCGGATATTTTACTGAAATCAATTTTTGAAAGAGTTCGCGATTTGTTCATTGAAAGCCCAAAAATAAAAATTCAAGGCTCAGAAAGTTTGCTTTACTTCTTGAAAAATAATGCTAAACACTACACTGATTTTGATAGCGAAACATTGATTGAAAAGTTCCTGCAAATTGACGACACAGAACTTCTAACTACAATTAAGCTTTGGGTAAACTCTAAAGACAAAATTTTAAGCGATTTGGCAAGCCGCTTTTGTGAGCGAAGGTTTTTTAAAACAAGGCAAATTCCAACTACAAAAATCATAGATTCTGATTCTTTGAAAAAAGCCATTTTTAAATACCTTCCTAAAGAAATTCCTCACGAAACTAAAAATCTAAAATATTATTTTAATTCGATTGAATCAAAAAGCAAGGCTTACAGTTATTTCGCTTCGGAAACAAACACACCAATAAAAATCATTTTTCCAAACAAAACCATTAAAGAGTTTGCAGACGCAGTTGACACAGGTTACATTAAAGCACTAACTCAAGAAGTGAACAAAAATTTTATTTGTTACCTGAAAGAAGCAAACCCCGAAATCAACAAACTTTTTGATTAAAAAATGCAATTCATTTCACAAGAATTTTTTCTGGTTTTATTGTTGGTTTTCATTCCTCTCGCACACGGAAGCGTTGAGGTTTGGGCTACAACAATTTTACAAACAACAGCTTTCAGCCTCGTTTTCTGGCATTTTTGTTTAATGATAAAAAATGGAAGGCTAAAAATTTTTCGTACTGCTTTGGATTGGTTGGTTTTAGTTTTCCTGATTTTGATTCTCGTTTCAACCTTTTTTTCCGTTTACTCCTACGCAAGCAGAGTTTTTGCACTAAAAATTCTCAGTTACTTCGCAATTTTTTACCTCGTTCTGAACCAAATCCGCACAGAAAAAAAACTTGGTTTGTTCTTGCAAACACTCGCTTTTTCAGGAAGTTTTTACGCAATTGCCGGCTTGGTTTTGATTGACGGTGAATTTTTTGGGTTCCAGATTTTTTCCCGAAACCCAAGTTACGTTTCGCTGACTTTTGTCAACCACAATCACTTTGCAGGTTACCTTGAAATGATTGTTTGGTTGTGCCTGAGTTTGGCGATTGTAAACTCTAAAACTAAACGAACCGTGTTTTTTTTGCTTGCGGTTTACGTCGCAACAGCAATTTTTCTCTCTCAGTCGCGCGGAGGAATGATTAGTTTTTGTGTTTCCGTTGTGTTTTTTACGGGGCTTTTTTTATTCTCTGAAAATTACAAAAAAGTCCTTCCTTTACTCCTGTTTTTCAGTTTTACAACAGTTTTAGTAATTTTTGTAATTGGTTTTGAGCCGATTTTTGAAAGGTTGGAGACACTGAAAAACCCGTTTCTTGCAGGTGAAGGAAGGTTAATGTTTTGGAAAAGCACAACAAAAATGATTTTAGATAATTTTTGGTTTGGAACGGGGATTGGAACTTATATTTTTGCTTTGCCACGTTACCAAACGGATTTTTATCCGCGAACGGTCAGTCACGCTCACAACGATTATTTTGAGGTTTTTGCGGAACTTGGTTTTGTTGGTTTTGCTGTCGTTGTTTGTAGTTTGGCGTTTTTTTTTGTTGTTAGCTTAAAAAAGTTGTTTGCACAAAAAAATCCTCGCTTACAAGTTATTGGTTTTGCAGGTTTAACGGCTTGTTTTTCGCTTTTAGTTCACGCTTTTACTGAGTTCAACTTTCACATTCCGGCAAACGCAGTTTTGTTTTTAGTTTGTGTTGCAATTGTTTTGCTTGTTTCCGGAGAAAGGAAAACTTTTGAACTTTCAATTAATTACAAAATATTAGGTTACACGTTTGTAAGTGTTTGTTTTTTAGTAGCTTTATTCTTTAGCACGTCTGCTTTTGTTGGAAGTATTTTTGCAAACAAAGGGGAAGAGTTGATTAAAGCAAAAAAATATGAACTTGCTTTTTTTGAGTTTGAAAAGGCAGCAAGAATTGATTTTGGGAACGCTGAACACGTTGCTTCTTTGGGGAAAACAAGACTTTTGCAAGCAAACTCAAACAAAAAACTTTTGCGGGAAGCTTTGGTTTTTTACGAAAGAGCCACGCAAATTTTACCATTAAAATCTTATTTTTACACAAAACGGGCTTTTGTTTTTAAAGAACTTGGCGAAGTGGAAAACGAAGAAAAAGAATTATTGAAAGCGGTTTTGATTTCTCCGAAAGTTGCTTTTGTTCGTTACGACCTTGCAAATTTTTACCTTAGACAAAATCAGCGGGAAAAAGCCTTTGAAGAGTACAAGGTTTTGACTTCGTTTGGAAACCGTTACCTTGTTTCGGTTCTTGGCGACCTTTCAAAGGCAGGTTTTAGTTACGCAGAACTTGATAAAATTGTCCCTGAAAACTTAGAGGCAAGAAAATTTTTTGTTAGTTTTTTGCTCAAAAATAAAAAACAAAAGGAAGCAATCAGAGAGCTTGGCGGAGTTTTTTTATTGGATTTCACGGTTGAAAGTGCAATTTATCATCTTGACGGTTTGTTTGTGCTTGGTGAGTTTGGGTTAGCTTTAGAAGAAAATGAAAAATATTTGGCAAAGTTTCCGGACAGCAAGGAAATTCAAAAGAACAAGGCAAAGGTTTTGGAGCGGGTTGGCAGAAACGAAGAAGCTGTTGAAGTTTACAAAAAATTAATCAAACAAAATCCGTTTGAAGCAAAACTTTACGTCGGGATTTCAAGAAATTACGAAAAAACAGGAATGCTTGACGAAACAGAAAAGATTTTGCAGGAAGGAATTAAGCAAATTCCTAATGATGGAGAACTTTATTTTACAGCCGGTGTTTTTTACAAAAAGATTGGAAATTTTGAAGAGGCTTTTAAAAATCTGAAAAAAGCAGTTTTTGTGGAACCTGAAAATCCGGAATTTCACTACCAACTTGGTCAAGTTTATAAAAACAAGGGTTTGTACCAGCAAGCGATGGAGGAATTTGAAATTTGTTTGAAACTTTTTCCAAAACACGAACACTGTAAATCAGCCAAAAACGAACTTTTAAAAAATTTAAAAATTAATTAACCCAAACTAAAAAAAATCCTTATCTTCAAAAATTCTAAAAATTAAATATTGTGTCAACTTTTCTTTAAAAGTCATTTGGGAATAAATATTTTCAATTTTTTACTTATACCTTTGGTTTAATTTGTTTTAAACCTAAAAACACATTTGAAGGGCAAAAAACTATGAAAAGTTTTAGGGTTGTCTTAGTGTCTCTTTTGTGCCTTTTTTTAACGTTTTCAAGCATTGCTTTTGCAGAAGAGTGTGATGCCTGGATTTGTTCACAGGAAGGCTACTTTAGAAATGCTGGTAGTTTCAGCGATTCCGGACCTTTTAACGTTGCGATTGGGCAAGCATTTACCAAGCCAACAGTAACAGGAACGGACGTTTCTCCAGGTCAGAAGAAACGAACTTGCAAAATTGCTCCTTCTTCTCCGGACCATCCGGAAGGTGAAGAATGGGAAGAAACGGCAGAGGTTTCTTACACAACAAGTATTGTTTGGGAACCAGAAGTTCCGGCAAGTTTTGATAGTGCGGGAACTTACACTTACACAGCAAAAGTTAAGGGAACGGCAAGCGAAGTTTGTTCGGACATTGAAGACTACGTTGGAACAATCACTGTTGACGTTGGTTACAAATGCGACACTAACGGAGACGGAACTAACGATGCAAACTGGCTTTGCAGTTCATCAGAAAGTGGTTCTAAAGATGCTTGTTACTTATGCGACCACAATCAGGACGGGATAAAAGAAACTTGCGAGCAACCTTGTCCAGGTAAAGAATGTTACGTTTGCGATGAAGACGGAGACGGAACTCTTGATGTTTGCAAGGGCAAAAAACTTACGGGTGAAGATCATTGTGATAAAATAACGGCAACTCCTTTTGACGGTTCAATTAAACAGTACATTGAAGGACCTCTTAACGCAATTCCTTTTCTTGAAGATGTTACGGCAGAAATTAATGTAAACCTTGAGGCTTGTGATTGTTGTAAACCTCCGGTAATTACGAGAAATCTTGCTGCCGGAACAGGTGAAATTTCAGGTGGAATTTCTGCAGGAGCAACTGTTTCAGGTGCTTTTCCTGTTCCTGCTTTAGGTTTTCACCTGAACAAAGTTGTAAACCTGAGTTGGTTTAGAATCAGAATTTCTGCTACTTTAAAAGGTGGAGTTACGCTTCATCCTTCTGTTAGCGTAACGGGAACTGCAAACGTTCAAAAAACTTGTGAAGAAAATTTGTGTTACGAGCTTGGAATTAATGCCGGAGGTTCTATTCAGGCAGAAGTTGGAGCAGAAGCAAAACTTTGTTACAAAAGAGAAATGCAACCAGGTTCTTGCCCAATTGACATCACTTTGCCGACAGTTTTTGCCAACGGAGGTTTGTCAGGAACAATGCAATGGAATTCTTGCAGCGGAATCAATGGTCAGGCTTGCCTTGACCCAATAAATGCAGGTGTTAAGGTTGATTTGCCCTGGATTGGTGAGTGGGAGCATTCAATAGAAATCTGGGGTGGAGTTTGTTATCCATAAAATTAAAATAAGGAAAGAAAATGAAAATTGAAAAACTATCAATTTTAGTTGTTTTACTTAGTTTTCAGTTGAGTTTTTCAGCGGATTTATTTCCACTTTATCCTGTAGATGCAGGTGGAAATCAAACCGCACAAGTTGCACTTTTAACTGATTATTTTACTTACCTGACTAATGTTTCAATCAAAAATTATCCTCGTCCAATGGACTTGCGAACTCCTGAAAGCGTTGTTGCAAACATGGTTCGTGTCATTTTGGAAAATGATTTTAAGCAGTTCAGAGAACTTTTTGACCCTTCACAAAAAGATTTAATTGCACAGCAAAATTTTGATTACTACAGGCAAATGTTTGCAGGTGTAACAGACATTGTTTACGTTGACCGTTACAAAGCAGGTTCGTTTGTTATTATTTCTTACAAATTTGTTTTTGCTCCAAACGAGGAATCTCTTTTAGGACTTGACGGTTGGGGAACAATGCTTAGAATGGTAAACAACCAGTTTTATTTTTTGCGTGCAATGTCTTTTGATGACCCGATTTTAGCTGCTGTTGGTTTGGACATGTCTAACAAAGGGCTGAATTTCAAATCAAAACTTGCAAATTCTTATCAATACAAAGTTAAAGTTCCTGCAAGCCTTAGTGGAGACGACCCAAACGCTTTCCCGATGGAAATCCATTTTAATGGTTCGCTTGGAAGGATTCCTGTCAAAGAAGGAATGCCAATCAAAGACGAAATCGACCGTTTTATGCAAAAAGTCGTTTTGAATTACAGAAGTGGTTCAGATAAAAAATGGCTTGAACTTTGGGATGGAAAAGAAAAACTTGACCGGGAAAGTTTGCTGACAACCTCCGATGGAAAAGATGCTTTTTACCAGGAATCAGAAAGGTTTAACGCAGACCCGACTTACCAGATTTTCAAAATTGATTTTGGTAAAAACGCACTTGTTTACTACCAAAATGTTGATTTGAACTGTAGTGGAGTTGGTTTGCTGACTTACTACAAAAATGAAAAAACGGGAAATTATTATTTGACTCAACAAAATGATTTCGAATTTAGCGAAACAGAACTTTTTAACGACAACTTGAGAATCTTGTTTTCAAGCAAGTTTTTTATTGATTACGTAACAAGTTTGATTGACCCTTTACAAGAGGAAATTCTCGTAACTCCAAGGGAATTGGTGCTTTCAAAAAGTGCAAAAGGAAATTCGGTTGTAAAACTCAGCACTTGCACCGGAAGGACAAAAAACTTTGAACTAACGAAAATTTTAGCTCCTGACCCTTCAATTAATGTTATCAAAAATAAGTTGGTTTCCAATGGCTACCAACTGACTCTTGAAAATGTAAAAGTTGATGAAAAATTAAATGGCAAAACTCTTGAAATCTCAACCAATGTTGCTTCAATGCCAAAAATTTCAATTCCAATTCGTGTCGTTCAATAAAAATTTGAGGGGAAAATGCGAAAAATCTATTTTGGAAAAATATTAATAACTTGCCTGAGTTTTGTCTTCGTGCAAAAAAACGCACACTCGTTTGAGTACGGAAATTTACAAGTCCAAAACCAAATTGGCTTGAGAAATGAGTTCAATGACAACGTAAATTTTGCTGACGGAAAAACTGAAAAAGCTAAAAAAGATTTTGTTTTTAACATTACACCGTCAATTAATGCTTTACTTCCTTACAAAGAGCATAGATTTATGCTTAATTTTAG
The DNA here is from genome assembly GCA_020850775.1 of bacterium. Lineage (GTDB taxonomy): Bacteria > CLD3 > CLD3 > CLD3 > CLD3 > JADZEA01. The sequence continues at coordinate 177 of JADZEA010000160.1, read as the reverse complement.
GTCTGATTACAGAAAAGGAACTTCAACAAACCTTTCAGAGTTCAACATTAACACAAATGGAAGCGTTAACCTAAATTTTGTTAAAAACTTAAAAGTGATTTTAGACGACACTTACTCAAAAACAACTTTTGACCAACAACTTTCCGATAATGAAACCGGACTTTCAGACAGGCAGTC
>JADZEA010000159.1 GCA_020850775.1 bacterium | reverse complement strand
TTTTGATTTGGGGCTTGAACCTGATTTTTAAACGTTTTGAAAACAAAAACTTAGCCTGCTACAGTGATGATTTTGAACCAAAAGAACTCCTTGAAACTTTGTCCTGGAAAAATGTTTTGCAAAAAAACTCTGACCAAAAACTCCTGAACATTTTTACACAACTTCACTGCGGAGAAAAAACACTCGGAGTTACTGAAAAATTTTTGGCATCCGAAAAACCAAACGATTTTGCAAGGCTTGAAAGTTTGAGCGGGAACGAAAGCGAAACTTACCTTCTGAACCTGCTTGAAAATTTTGGCTCTGACCTGCCGTTTTTTGAAACTGAAACCGCCGTTTCCGTTTTTGACGCAGTTAAAATTTTGGTTGCACTTTCCGAAAGCAAAGAAAAAAACTACACGATTTTTAAAGGCGATTTTTCCGGAATTCAGGATTTTGTTTACACGGCAGATTCCGAAAATGCACTGAAAATCATTCGTGCAAGGTCGGTTTACTTAGAACTTTTGAGCAAAAGCCTGACGCTTGACGTTTGCGAAAAGTTAGGAATTTCAAGTGCTTGCATTCTTTCTTCAGGCGGCGGAAATTTTCAAATTCTGATTCCGCAGGAAAAAGTTGAAGAAGAACTTTTTAAAGGTTTTTACCAAAAAGTGAATAGTTTTTTCATTAACAACTTTGGCGGAAAAATTCACTTTGTAGTCGGTTCGGTGAAAATCAGCCTTGAGGATTTGAAGGGCGAAAGTTTTTCCGAAAAAGAAAAAGCTCTTGCAAACAGTCTCGAAAACTGCAAGAAAACACGTTACAAAAGCCTTGCAAGTGAGGTTTTTAAAAAATGGGAAACTAAGGGCGTTTGTAAAACCTGCGGAACGGAAGTTACTGACAAAGATTTTAAAGACAACGACGTTTCTGATGCCTCACGCTGTGGTTTTTGCAAAAGTTTTAAAGCTTTTGGAGAAGTTCTTGCACACGAGGTAAAAAAGATTTGCGGTGAAAACAAAGACGGAAAGTGGGTTTACGCATTTGAAAAATCACAGGCAAAAATTGAACTTCCTTCTCTTTTGGAAAAAGGAAAAGAAAGAAGTTTTAAGGTTAACCCTAAAAACGTTACTATTAATCCTGAAAATGTTACTAAAAGCAATCAACTGATTTTGGGCGACTACTCTTTCAAAAAAGGAAGAGGAAACGCAGATTTTGAGGATTTGGCAAACGAAAGTGTTGGAAGCGACGTTCTCGGTTTGCTTGTGATGGATGTTGACAACATGGGTTTACTGTTAGTTGACGGAATGAAAACCGCTAAAACAGGTCTTGAAAGGCTGATTTTTAACCAAAGCATCTCAAGAAGGCTTGACCTTTTTTTCAAAACGAAAGTCAACGAAATTTTGAAAAAGCCAACTGAAAACGAAAATTACCAACCTTTTAGCAAACTTGGCAGTAATTCAGAAGAAAGGCACGCAGCAATAATTTATTCCGGAGGAGACGATTTAGTTTTGGTTGGCGCCTGGAACGAAGTTTTAGAAATTGCTTTTGAAGTTGAAAGTGAGTTTAGAAAGTTCATTGGAAACAATCTTGACCTTGGAATTTCTGCCGGCTTTTCAATCGTTCCGCAAAAGTATCCTTTTTACCTTGCTGTTAAGGAAGCTCAGGAATCTGAAAAAGCTGCAAAGAAAAACTCTCTGAGTGAGAAAAATTTCCATTTCAGGTCGGGAGAATTTGGAAACAACACTTGGGAAACACTTTTGCAAAACTACGAAACAGGGAAAAAACTTTTTGTTAAAACTAACAAAGAAGGTGAAAAATCTTTAAGCATCAAAAACAGTTTTTGCTTTTTTTACGATGAAAGTTTGAACTGCAAAGAATTTGAAGGAAAAGTCAGACTTTCAGTTTCCTGGCAGGAAGCAAAAGAGAAGATTTTCCCGATAATTTCAGGGCTTTTGGAAAACGCAAAACTTGAAGACAACAAAGTAAACTTAGGTGTTTCAAGAGCTTTGATTTCCAAACTTTTTGCATCGGTTGACAAGTTCAGAAACTCAGAAGTAAACGACATTTCTTACCAAATCAACCTGATTTACCACATCGCAAGAGAAAAGGAAAACCGTGAAATGCTGGTAAAAAATTTGATTGAAAACGGCGTCTGGAAAGACGAAAATTTTATGTTTTACCTGCCTTTTGCACTGCACTACTTAGAACTAATCATTCGTGAAAAAGGAGAAAAATGATGGAACTTTACAAATTTTACTTAACTCAAAGCCACTTCGGAGCCGATTCAAAAGGTGTTGGTGTAGAAAAAACAACTGAATGGCTACACTCGGACACGATTTTTTCCGCTTTGGTAAATTCTTACGCAAGGCTTCACCCCAACGAAACTACTGAAAAACTTTTGTGTTCAGGGAAGCCAAAGTTTCAGGTTTCCTCAGGGTTTTTGGGAAAAGGCGAAGTTTTGTTTTTCCCAAGACCAAACCTGCCTTTTCCGGGTCAGGAAGAAGGAAACGATGAATTTTTAAAAAATATGAAAACACTCAAAAAAATTTCATTTTTGCGTTTGGAAACACTCAAAAAGTGGTTTGAGAATGATTCTTCGGAAAATTTTTGCAAGCAGT
>JADZEA010000158.1 GCA_020850775.1 bacterium | reverse complement strand
GAAGAACTTTTGACACTTGAAAAACTGAAAAATATAATTGAATACCAAAAACTCGGACACGAATTTGCAAGTTTGATGTACGAAACACTTCACCCGCGAAACGAAAGCGAAATCCAAAAATACCAGGAAATTGCAAACCATTTTTTACTTTCTTCTGAAAAAAATGCCCTGACTTACCAATCAAAATTATCATTTTATTGGATTACAAGTTCTTACGCCCAAGTCAAAGGCGATTTTGAATGTTACTACGAAAACAGTAAAAAATGCCTTGAGACAATTGAAACCAACAAACTGCAACTTGAAGAAAATCCCATAAAATATTTGAATGCTTTGCATAATTTCCTTGGAACTTGCGTGAATTTGAAAAAATACGAAGAAGTTCCGGAAACACTGAAAAAAATCCGCTCTCTTTCAAAAAACCTCACAGGAAACCTGCAAATCCAGATTTTCGCAAGAACTTATCCAATAGAATTAATAATGTACATTGACACGGCAGAATTTGAAAAGTGCATAAAATTAATTGGTGAAATTGATTTTGAGCTAAAAAAATATTGGGAAAACTTGAAAAAAATAGATAAAATTTATTTTGCTTACCTGATTTGCTACAGTTTTTACGCAGTTGGAAATTATTCAAAGGCACTTGGTTGGATTAACAAAATCCTAAACGACAAGGAAACAGAAATCCGTGAAGACCTTTACTGTTTTTCAAGAATTTTGAACCTGATAATTCATTTTGAGTTGGAAGACTACGAACTTCTTGAACACATTGTAAAATCAACACACGATTTTCTTGTCAGACGAAAAAAGATTTATAAGTTTGAAACAATACTTTTGAATTTCCTGAAAAAATTCTCACAAGTGAAAAATAACAAGGAACTTTTAGAGCTTTTCAAGGAACTTAAAACGGAAATTTTACCTTTAACCGAAGATATTTTTGAACAAAAGGCTCTTTCTTATTTTGATTTTATCTCTTGGCTGGACAGCAAAATTGAAGAAAAATCCTTCTCACAAGTTGTCAAAAACAAGCTAAAACAACATTCCTGAATAATTGCTAAAAATTGGTATTTTTTAAACGCCTAAAATTATTTATCTTTTTAAATCTTTTTGGTTAAAGTTAAATTAAAATTAAGGATTTTAAAGTTATGAAAAAATTGGCTTTCTTATTTTTAGCCTTTTCAATTTTTATCGGTTGCAACGAACAAAAATCCAATGCAACAGAACCCGCAAAACAAACTTCAGAAGAAAAACTTTCTTCCGCACTTAGCCTTGTAAAATCAAACAAAACTAACGAAGCGATAATTTTATTCACTGAACTTTTGAACGAAAAAGGCGAACTTGCGGCTCAGGCTGCTTTTAATCTTGGAACAATTTACAGAGAACAGGAAAAACCAAACCAGGCAATAAAATATTACGAAATTCTCATTACAAGCTATCCAAACAGCCCAAAATACAAAGAGTGTGTTTTTATGGCAGCTTACGTTTACGCAAATTCGCTAAAAGATTTTAAAAACGCAGAAAAATATTACAGGGAATTTTTGGTAAAATTTCCTAAAGATGAACTCGCTGCGTCAGTTACTTTTGAGCTTGAAAATCTTGGAAAAGATGTTACAAACATTGATGAATTAAAGAAAAATGAAGAAAAACACAAATAAAAATTAAAAGATTGGAAAAAATGAACCTTTCAATAGAAGAAATTAACAAACTCATCTACGAAAAAAGTGAATTTATCGGCAAGCTAACAAGCGAAATCAGCAAGGTAATTGTCGGTCAAAAATACATGGTTGAACGAATACTTTTAGGAATTTTGGCAGACGGACACATTTTGCTTGAAGGCGTTCCGGGACTTGCAAAAACATTGGCTATCAAAACTGTTTCCGATGCAATCACGACAAAATTTCAAAGAATTCAGTTTACTCCAGACCTTTTGCCTGCAGATTTGATTGGAACTTTGATTTACAACCAACAAAAAAGCAGCTTTGAAGTCAAAAAAGGACCTATTTTTTCAAACCTGATTTTAGCAGATGAAATCAACCGTTCCCCTTCAAAAGTGCAAAGTGCTTTGCTTGAAGCAATGATGGAAAGACAAGTAACAATCAGCGACCAAACTTTCAAATTAGAAGAACCATTCCTTGTGATGGCAACGCAAAACCCTGTTGAACAACAAGGAACTTATCCACTTCCTGAAGCACAGGTTGACCGTTTCATGCTAAAAATAAAAGTGAGTTACCCTCAAAAAGAAGAGGAATTAATAATTCTCAGAAGAATGAGTACCGGAAAATTTGATAAAGTTGTTCCTGTCATCAGTGCTGAAGAAATTATTTCTGCACGAAAAGTTGTCAAAGAAATTTATATGGACGAAAAAATTGAAAACTACATTCTTGACATCGTTTACGCGACTCGTGAACCAGAAAAATACGGGCTTCCACAACTTAAAGACCTGATTGAGTACGGAGCTTCTCCAAGAGCTTCAATCAGCCTTGCAGCAGCCGGAAGAGCTTTCGCTTTTCTAAAACGCAGAGGCTACGTAATTCCTGAAGACATTCGTTCAATCGCAATGGATGTTTTAAGGCACAGAGTAATTTTAACTTACGAAGCTGAAGCCGAAGAAATGTCTTCTGAAGATATTATCACTCAAATTCTTAATAAAATTGAAGTTCCGTAAATTATGGAAAAAGAAGTTTTTATACAGGGAGTTATTCAGGTTTCAACTGCGGATATTTTCAGAGAACCAACCTTTGCTTCTGAAAAAATTACAGAAGGAATTTTATGGGAAAAAGTGAAAATACTTCAAGTCAACGAAAACCAAAAATGGCTAAAAATCCAACTCCCTGATTTTTATGAAGGTTGGATTTACCACTTGCAAATAAAAAAACTGGACGAAAATGAGTTTGCAGAACTTGAAAAAATGCCAAAAGTTTGCCTTTGGAAAACAATTACTCACCTGCAAAAAGAACCTAACCTGAAATCTGAAATTGTAACTGACGCAGTTATCGGAACAATTTTTCCAAAAATTTCCGAAGAAGGCGATTGGGTAAAAGTAAAACTTCCTTTTGCTGAGGCTTTTATCCTTGCAAAAAGACTTAAAACCAAACTTTCAGGCGAAACAAAACAAGAAAAACTGATTGAACTTGCAAAGTCTTTTCTTGGAACTCCTTACGTTTGGGGTGGAAAAAGTGCAAAAGGTTTCGATTGTTCAGGATTTGTGCAAACAACGTTTAAACTTTTTGGAATTAATTTACCAAGAGATTCTAAAGACCAGTTTTTGGTTGGAAAAACTGTTAAAAAAAATAATTTGGCAAAAGGCGACCTTGTGTTTTTTTCAGAAGAAAAAACTTCTAAAATCAATCACGTCGGGATTGCAATTGATGAATTTCGATTTATCCATTCTTCAGGTTGGGTAAAAATTAACAGCTTTAATTCAAACGATGAAAACTACGACAAAAACCTGAGTAGTTGGTTTGTAGAAGGCAAAAGGTTAATCAAGAATTAAAAACTCTTGGTTCTAACAAAGGATTTTTTTTATGAATTGTGAACAATGCGGCTCACAAATGGCTCTTGTTGAAAACTCTCTTGAGCACAAAATTTATCAGTGTTCCAACAAAAGCTGCAAACACGAAATAAAAGTAAAAATTCACAGGCACTTTAAAAGCAAACCAAAATGGTACTACAGAATTTTAGGGATTACTTCTTCAAGAAGCGTAAAACCAAAATGGTACAAACATCCTTTAGTCGTGATTCCTACTTTGTTTGTTTTATCAATTGTTGGTGTTTTTATTGTTTATTTAATTGGACAATTTATTTCTACTTTTTCAAGTAGTTTAAGGTAAAAAATTGGAACAAAACTCTCTAAGACTAAATAAATTTTTAGCTTCTTGCGGCATCGCTTCAAGAAGAAAAGCCGATGAATTAATTGAACAGGGAAAAATAAAAGTTAATGGAAAAATTGTCAAAGAATTAGGCTTGCAAATTAATCCTTCAAAAGACCTGGTAAGTTTTGAAAATAAAATCATTTCTCAGGAAAAAAATAAAGTTTACATCGTTTTTAACAAACCTAAAGATTGCATTACAACAACCGAAGACAGTAAAGACAGAAAAACAGTCTTTACCTTTGTCAAAGTTCCCGAAAAAATCTTTCCCGTTGGAAGGCTTGACAGAAATTCAACAGGTGTTCTTTTGCTGACAAACGACGGTGAACTCGCAAACAGAATGCTTCACCCTTCTTACAAAGTGAAAAAAACTTACTTTGTTGAAACAAAAACTCCCGTTTCTCAAGAAGATTTTGAAAACTTGTTAAAAGGAATTGAGCTTGAAGATGGAAAAACACTTCCTTGTTCAGGAACAAACCTTGATTCTTCAAACCGTTTTTTTGAAATTACAATCAAAGAAGGTCGTAACAGACAAGTTCGCAGAATGTTTGAGGCAATCGGAAACGAAGTCCTGAAATTAGACAGAATCAGAATCGGAACAATTGACCACGAAGGGTTAAGACGTGCAGAATGGCGACACTTAAAAATAAAAGAACTTCGCGAACTCAAAAAATTGTTAAAAATGGAAGACAAAGAGATTTGGGCAGAACCAAAAAAAGAAGTTAAAAAAGCCGAAAAACTTTACTACTTAAAACCAGGTAAAGTTGGTGATTTTAAAAAAATCATAAAGATTGAAAAAGATGGCACCTTTAAGCCTTAAAAAAATTGGAAACGAAAAATGCTGATTAAAAACAATAAAATTTTAGTTCTTGGTGGCTGGGGACTCGTCGGAATGGCAGTTTGCAGAGAACTTTTGCTTCAGGAACCTGACGAAATTTTCGTTCATTCCTTAGTTGAAAAAGAAGCTGAAGAAGCTTGTGAAAATTTGAAAAAAGAAACTAAAAACTCTCAAACAAAATTTACTCCTGTCTGGGGAAATATTTTTGTTAACGAAGCTCTAAAGGGATTACCAAAAAACGAAATCATCAACAACAAAGAAAACAGAAAAATAATTATTGATGAAATTTACAAAGACCTGACACCCGAACTTCTTGAAAAATCTTCACTTTACAAACTTTTATTAAAAACTAAACCTAACGTTGTGATTGATTGCATCAACACAGCAACAGCTTTAGCTTACCAAAATGTTTTTTTGAGCAGCTCAATTGTCAAAGAAACTCTTGACAAAAGCTCCGAAACCGAAAAAATTAAAGAAGAAACCGAAAAACTTTTGATGTCAATTTACACCCCACAACTAATCCGCCACGTTCAGATTTTTTACGAGGGAATGCGTGAAGTCAAAACTTCTTTTTACGTAAAAGTTGGAACAAGCGGAACAGGCGGAATGGGTTTGAACATTCCTTACACACACAGTGAAGAAAAACCTTCAAGAGTTTTGCTTGCAAAAACAGCGGTTGCAGGTGCGCATTCACTTTTGCTTTTTTTGATGGCAAGAACTCCTGACGCTCCAGTCACAAAAGAAATCAAACCAACCGCAGCAATTGCCTGGAAAAAAATTGCTTACGGAGAAATAAAAAAAGGCGGACAACCTGTAAAACTTTACGATTGCACAAAAGAACAAGCCTTAGACCTTTCAAGTGGAATTTACTCAAAAGCAGGGTTTAAAGGCAAAGAACTCGGTGAAAACCTGAAATCGGTTTACATTGACACAGGCGAAAACGGTATTTTTTCACGCGGCGAATTCACAACTATTTCTTCTTTAGGTCAGATGGAATTTATCACTCCTGAAGAAATTGCACGAAACGTGGTTTTTGAAATTCTCGGCAGAAACACAGGAAGCGACGTGATTTCAGCACTTGACAACTCAAGCCTTGGACCAACCTACAGAGCTGGTTACCTGAGACAATCGGCACTTTTAAAAATGAAAGAACTTGAATCCCAGCACAAAGTCCGCAGCATTGCTTTCGAACTCTTAGGTCCACCAAAACTTTCAAAATTGCTTTACGAAGCGTACTTTCTTGAAAAAGTTTGCACAACTCTTGAAAATGTTGCAAACGCAAACACAAAAGAACTCACCGAACAACTTGAAAAATTGGTTTTGGAAAACCAACAACTACGAAGCGAACCAATTTCAATTGGAATTCCAATTTTACTAAACGACGGAAAAACACTTCTAAGAGGTCCGGAAATCAAAATTCCTGTTTTGCAAACCGAAAAAGAACTAAATTTTACGAGCAAAGAACTTGAAAAATGGTCTCACGAAGGTTGGATTGATTTGCAGGAAAAAAACGTTAAACTTTGGCAGGAACGGGCAAAACAAATTATTTCTGAAGCCGAAAAAATGGCTGGGTCAGAAATGGGTTCAAGGTTTAACAGAAATGAAAAATTCTGGAAAGCTGAAAAAGAAATCAATGTTGGAAAACTTGCAAGCTGGATTTTTGAGTCAGAAGAACACGGATTTAGAATTAAAGAATAAAAAATTAAAAATAGGAACGAACAAAAAATTATGGAAAACTCTCAAAATCAAAAAAAACTTTTTGCTCCTTCTTTTGTTGGAAGGCAAAAAGAACTTGATTTACTTCTCGCACAGTTTAGTAACTTTGGAAAACCAAAACAAGACGGAATTGTTTTGGTTGAAGGCGAAAATTTAACTGGCAAAAAAGAACTTGTAAAAGAGTTTGTGAAAAAGGCAAAGAACCCCGAAAAACCTTTTCTTTACACAAAAGCGACTTTTTTACCAACTCAGGTGGCTCTTTCAGAAACAAACATTAACGACACTTACAACAAAATCAATTCCTCACAAAAAGGAAAAACACAACTGCAAAAACTTCACAATGTTTTTGTTAATGATTTTGAAAACCTTACAAAAGGTCAACCAAGACTTGAAACCATTTTTCAGTTAGCTGTTGTGATTAGAATTTTAGCTCCAATTTTAGATTCTGTTTCAAATCCAGGCAAGTTTTACCAAAACATCACAGACTTTCTCGCAAAAAATAAAAGTGCCGAACCTTGTGCAAAAGCTTTCCAAATTTTGAAGCAGGTGATTTTTGAAGCAAGCGAGGACAAAACAGTTGTTCTTGCACTTTTTCACACTGAAAACCTGCCTTACCAATGGAAACACTTTCTTTTTGAAGACTTTTTGCCAAAAATCCAAAGTGAGAAAAAAAATGTTTTCGTAATCCTGACACACGGACTTTTGACGCTTCTTGAAAGCGAAGTAAGTTTCAAAACTACAACAAAAATCCAAAAAATCCAGCTACAGAACCTGAAAAATGAGGAAGTTTCCGAACTTTTAGCTAAAAACATTAGCGGAACAAACGAAAAATTTTGTGAAGCCGTTTTTGAAATTACTCACGGAAACGCAGGAGCAATAAAAATTTTAGCTGATACTTTGATTAACGAAAACAAACTTACTTCAAGCGAAATCTCCTGGAAACTGGAAACGAACTGGAACGAAACAACAGACAAATTTTCCACAAAAACAATTGAAAAATTGATTTCAGAAGCAACTCAAAATGAAATTGCCAACTCCGAAGTAACAATTGAAACTCTGAACAAGTGGCTAAAATTTGCAGCAATGATGGGCGGAAACTTTTCAGCAAACATTATCGCAAAAGCTTTTGGTTTAGCTGAAGACTTTTTGATTGATTTGTTTGACGAAGTTCTTGTTTACAACAAAGAAACAAAAACGGGTCTAATCAACGAATCCGGTTGGATTAATTTAAAGTACGTTCCGCATCCAAATTACCACTTCGCCGATTTTCTTTTTTGGAAACACTTCCGTGAAAAAATTTCAAAAGATGAAGTAAAAGAATTTGCAAAACTGTTTGTAGAAACGTTAGAAAAGGATTTTTACGTTGACAGAGAGTTTTTTTCTTTAGCTTTGGAAAAATTTTACGATTACCTCGGCGACACGGAAAACGCACAAAAATTCGGCGAAATTACAAAAATTCGCGGACACATTTTTACAATTCTTGACACAGTAAATTTTCTGCGAAGTGTGAACTACGACTTTAAACTTGGCAATTTTGAAGAAGAACTTTTTAACAACCTGAACATTTTGATTAAAAAACTTAGCGTTCCACAAACAATTGAACAAAACCTACAGCAAATCCAACAATTTCTTAGCGAAGCAGAACAACTTGCTGAGAAACTTGGTTCAGAAAAAAAAGTTGAAATTTACCTTTCACAAGCAATTTTTTTAATTCAAAAATCAGATTTTTCCGGGGCAGAAAGCTACCTGGACAAAATTGAAACTGTTGGAACCAAAAAGAAAAGTGTGCTTGCAACAGTTGGAAACCTTCGTGGAGTGATTTTATCAAACCGTGAAAAATTTGAAAAAGCACTTGAAATTTTTGATGCCTCAGGAAAACTTTACACCGAAATCAATGATTTAAACGGACTTGCTTCTGTGAAAAACTCAAGCGGAGCAGTTTTGATGAGCAGTAAAAAGGTTGAAGAAGGCATTGCAAAATTTAAAGAAGGCTTGAAAATTTTACAAGACATCGGAGAATTTGGAGGAGCTGCACAATCTTTACAAAACCTTGGTTCAATTTACTTACACATCCGCCAACCAGAAAAAGCTCTTGAGGCTTTTAACGAAAGCCTTGAAATCTTGAAAAAACTAAACAACAAACCCGGAATCGCAAATTCACTTGTAAACATTGGTTCAATTTACGAAAACGGACAAAACCCCGAACAAGCTCAGGAATATTTTAGCAAAGCACTTGAAATTATGCGGGAACTTAAAGACTCAAACGGAATAATCAAAGTTTTGAACTTCCTTGGCGGAAGCTGCTCAAACTCACGCGAGTTTGAAAAAGCAAACAAATTCTACCACGAGATTTTACAAATTTGCCGCGAACAAAACAATGAACAAGGAATTTCTTACGCTCTGAACGCAATTGGCACAAATTTTATGAATGAAGGTAAAGACGAAAAAGCACTGAATTTTTTGCAACAAGCCTTGAGCAAGTTTGAGGAAAAAGGCGATAAACAATCAATCGGAACAGTTTTAAACAACCTTGGAAACCTTCACTCAAAAATAGAAGGCAAAGAAAAAGAGGCTCTTCGTTGCTACACAAAAGCTGTTGAACTTCTCACAGAACTAAACATAAAACCTGCTTTGGCTTACACTTTTTACAACATCGGAACTGTTTTGGTAAAACAAAATGACTTCACAAAAGCTTCTGAAAACTTCAACCTTGCGCTAAAACTTCACACAGAAACACAAGACGGACAAGGAGTTGCTTTAGCTTTGGGACAAATTGGAAACCTGTACAAAATCCAAAAAGATAACAAAAATGCACTTGTGAATCTGATTTCTGCTTTCCAAATTTTCCAGCAAATCGGCTCACCAAATGTTTCGTTTGCACAAAAACTGATTGATGAAATCGGAAACGAAATTGGAAAAGTTGAATTTGAAAAATTAATCGCAACAATCAATCAGGAAGCTGAAGAACAACGTAAAAAAATGCAAAGTTAAAAAAAATTTAAAACCATCAGTTTTTTTAAATTCTGATGGTTTTGTTTCCAAATCAAATTCCAAACAATTGTTTTTACGGGTTGGTTCACAACTTTTACATTAAAAACTTCTCTGAACTGAAAGTCCGTTTTTGCTCCTTAAAACTGAAAATAAATAAATTGGCTTGACTGTGTTTTTCCAAAAACCAAAATCGCAAAGAAAATCAAAAAATAAAAACTCCATCGCAAAACCAATGGCTTTTGCTCAAGGTTCACAATTTCAAATTCTTGCAAAAACTCCAAAAACCATAAAAAAGCAATTAATGAAATTCCACCAAAAAACATTTTTTTAAGCTCTGAAACCTGGCTAAAACTAAAACCACACGAAATTTTTTCAAGCACAAAAAAAACCTGCTCCAAGTCTTTTGCTCTAAAAAAAATCCACGCAAAACTCACAAGCTGGAAAGTGAAAAAAATTGAAAAAAATGTTTGTAAAAGGCTTTTTTGTGAGTTTTTGCGGATTTTGACAAGCCTTGTTGCAGAGTTAAAAACTCCGTGTAAAAATCCCCAAAAAACAAAAGTCCAGTTTGCTCCGTGCCAAAAACCACTCAAAATAAAAACTGTCAGCTGGTTAAAAACCGTCTTTTTTTCGCCTTTTCTGTTTCCACCCAAAGGCAAGTAAAGATAATCTTTAAACCAGGTTGAAAGTGAAATGTGCCAACGTTTCCAAAAATCCGGAATTGAAACCGCGAAGTAAGGTCTTTTAAAATTTTCCATTAAGTCAAAACCGAGAATTTTTGCACTTCCAATGGCAATGTCAGAGTAGCCTGAAAAATCGCAGTAAATTTGAAAAGCAAAAAAATAAACGGCTAAAAGCACTTCCAAAGAACTTGCAGAAGCTAAGTTTCCAAAAATTTTATCAACAATCAAAGCAAGATTGTCGGCAATTACAACCTTTTTGAAAAGCCCCCAAAAAATTCGTTTTGCTCCTTCAACGGCTCTTTCGGGAACAAAAACTTTTTTCTCCTTAAACTGTGGTAAAAGGTGAGTTGCTCTTTCAATTGGTCCGGCGACAAGTTGCGGAAAAAATGAGACGTAAAGTGCAAAAGTAACAAAATTTCGTTCGGCTTTTAGCTTGCCAAAATAAACGTCAAACGTGTAACTAAGCGTTTGAAACGTGTAAAATGAAATTCCAACGGGAAGCAAAATGTCTAAAGTATTAAAATTATCAGTTGTGAAGTGGTTTATGTTTTCCACAAAAAAATTGAAGTATTTAAAACTGAAAAGTAAACCAAAATTTGAGATTAAGCTAAAACTTAGCCAAAGTTTTTTGCTTTTTGCTGTTTCCATTTTGATTGCCGAAAAATAATCAATTCCCGTTGAAAACAAAATCAAAGCAAGGTATTCAGGTTTCCAACAACCATAAAAAAAATAGCTTACAAGAAGCAAAAACACGTTGCGAAACTCATTTTTTTGCAGGAAAAAAAAGGTTGGTAAGACAAAAAGCAAAAACAAAAAATAGTCAAGAGAGTTAAAAAGCATTTTTTTTAACCGCCACTTAAAGCACAAATTATGTGAACCTTGTCGCCACTTTTCAGAGGAATTTTGATTGTTTTTACAAGGTTTCCATTGACAAAAAAATTAATGTGTTCACGGATTTCGTTTTGTTCGTTAACAATGCGAAAACGAATTCCCTTAAAATTTTTATCAAGTTCCAAAAGTACTTTTTCAAGTGAATTTCCTTCACACTCAACTTTTTTTTTGCTGTTTGTGTAGGAAAAAAGTGGTGAAGGAATAAAAACTTCAATCATTTTTTCAGCCTTTTTTTGAGTTAGAAGAAAGAGGTTTTGGTCTCTTTCCTCTAAAAAAATTAATCCTTAAAAATTCCTGTTTCAACAGAATAAATGTGAGGCAAGTGAGCAAAAAGCTGTTCCCAGTTTTCGCCTTCGTCAAAACTTGCCCAAATCTCTCCGCTTGTTGTTCCAAAATAAAGTCCGGGTTTTTCACAGTTATCGGAAGTGAAACATTGCCTTTTTACAGTAAACCAGGCATTTTCTTTTGGTAAGCCTTTGTCCTGTCTTTGCCAGGTTTTTCCGCCGTTTTCAGAGCAGTAAACAGCCGGTTTTCCCTTAATGCTTGTTCGTGGCCAAACGTCTGTTCCGTCCATTGGAAAAACCCAAACTTTTTCTGTGTTTTTTGGATGCAAAACTACAGTAAAACCAATGTCTTTGATTTCCCTTGGCATGTTGTCTCCAATTCTTTCCCAAGTATCGTTTGGTCTTTGAAGTTTGTAAATTCCGCAGTGATTTTGCTGGTAAAGTAATTCCGGGTTTAAAGGATGATATTTTACGCTGTGAGGGTCTTGCCCGAATTCATACTCACCTTCAGGTAAAAAATCTATTTTAACGCCTTTGTTTAGTGGTTTCCAGCTTTCACCTTCGTCAAGGCTTTCAAAAACTCCTCCTCCGGACATTGCAATGTAAAGATGTTTTGCATTGTTTGGATTAACAAGAATTGAGTGCATTTTTGAACCGTCAGGAGTTCCGTCCTGACCTTCTCCTGTCCATTTAAAATACATTGGATTTTCGTTAAAGCCTCTGACACCTTCCCAGGTTTTTCCGCTGTCAACGCTTTTAAACAAACCTTGAGGTGAAGTTCCTGCGTACCAAACGTTTGGTTGGCTTTTGTGTCCTGGCGTTAACCAAAAAGTGTGGTCAACTTTTAAGCCTTTTTTTCCTTCAGGAACTTTTGGAAAAGCTGGTGGTTTTTCAGCCTCTTTCCAGGTTTTACCAAAGTCTGTTGAACAAAAAACAGTTGGTCCCAAGTGTCCTGTTTTTGCAGCCATCATCAAAGTTTTGTTGTCTCTCGGGTCTAAAACAAGATGATTGATAATTGAACCAAGGAAATGAATTTCGCTAACTTTCCAAGATTTTCTTGAAAAATCGCTTGTGTAAATGAAAGCACCTTTTCGTGTGCCAACAAGCAGGGCTAATTTTTCCATTTTTTTCTCCCTAAATTTTTTTTGG
>JADZEA010000157.1 GCA_020850775.1 bacterium | reverse complement strand
ATTTCAAAACCAATGAAATTCCGTTTCAGTTCCAAAGCCGCAACTGCTGTCGTTCCGCTTCCCAAAAAAGGGTCTAAAACAAAATCGTTTTCCCTTGAAGTTGTTAAAATCAAAGGCATAACAAGAGAAACCGGGAAAGATGCCTGATGCTCACCAAATGGCTCAATCCGATTTTTAATCACGTCTCTGTGATTGTTCAGTTTTTTTGCAATTTCAAGGTCAAAAAAATATTTTCTTGATTTTACAAAGTGAAAAATGTGTTCGTAAACCGGGTAACGTCTGTCCGGCGAGTAAGAAGGAACAGGATTTGGTTTTTCCCAGATAATTTTGTTCCTTAAAATCCAGCCTTGTTCCTGCATTCCGATTGCCACACGTTCCGGAAGCATCAAAAGTTGTTTGTGTTGCAGGTACTTTCCGTCCGGTTTTACGATTTTGTGTTCTCCGTAGTGTTTGTCGGTTTTTCTTGCGTAAATGCCTTTGTTACGGACAAAACCTTTCGTTCCGAAGTAAACGTCGCCGATGTTCAGGTAAAACGAGCCTTCCTTGTGCAAAACACGTTTCAGTTCTTCAGTAAAAAATAAAAGCTCCTTCACGTAATCCAAAGGGTTTTCTTCTCGTCCCAAAGTTTCGTTTCCGTAAACTCTGCAACCAAAGTAAGGCGGACTTGTGATGATTAAGTTTACAGAGTTTTCAGGCAATTTTTTTGAAAGTTCAAGTGAGTTGCCACAAAAAATCTTGTTAGCAAAATTTTCTAACATTTTGTTTCCTAAAGTTTTGAGAGTTTCAGAACAAGTTCAGTTGAGTATTTTTCAATGTCTGAAATTATTCCGTTGGCTTTGTTTTCAAAATAATTGTAAGCAATCAGGGATGAAATTCCAACAACTAAACCGGCAACTGTTGTGATTAAGGCTTCCGAAATTCCACCTGAAAGAACACTTGGATTTCCTGTTCCCTGTTCTGCAATCACTTTGAACAAAGTAATCATTCCCAAAACTGTTCCCAAAAGCCCAAAAAGCGGAGCAACTGAAGCAATTGTTTCAAGCGTAACCAAACCAAACTCAAGAGAACGAATTTCCTGTCTTCCCTGGTCGTTCAGGATTTGCCTTAGTTCCTGAACTTTTTCAGTTCTGTTTTCAAGCCCAATTATTACAATGTTTGCAAAAACGCCTTTACTTGCAAGGCAAACATTTTTTGCGACGTTAATGTCTTCAACAGAATTAATCGCACTCAAAACAGAAGTGATTCTCGCATCAATAATTTTAGCTTTTCGCAAGTTGATAAATCTTTCAATAATTATCGTAAGAGCGAGAACAGAACAAAGCAAAATCGGATACATCATTATTCCGCCTTGTTCAAAAAGTTGTTTGAGTGAGTCCATTTTTTTCCCTTAAAAATTTTTGTTTTGGAATTTAACGAAAAAAATGAAAATAATCATTTCACAAAATCAAGTATCATTCTTAATTTCTAAGAAAATCAAGTTAAAAACTCACGGTAAATTTTGGAAATTTTATGTTTGACGAATTGGACAGCCTGCTAAAAGGGGATTTCTTTTTTGAAACTCAAGCTAAGGAAGTTGAAAAGTTTGAACTCAAAGAAGGCGAAAGGAGAGTTGTAACAATTCTTTTTGCAGACGTGAAAGGTTTTACAGCTTTGAGTGAAAAACTTGATTCCGAACAGGTAAAAGCGATTCTTGATAAAATTTTAAAAATCTTCACTTTCTGCATTGAAAAATTTGGCGGTTACGTTGACAAGTACGAAGGTGATTTGATAATGGCTCTTTTTGGTGCGAAACAAACCAGCGTAGGCGAAACCGAGCATTCAATTTTTGCCGCGTTTGAAATGCTTGAAAGCCTGACAAAGTTTAATTTTGCCCTGAAAAAACTTCCGCAACTTGAAGGAATTAGTTTTGAACTTGGAATTAGAATCGGAATTAACACAGGTCTTGTTACAACAGGAAAAGTTGGGAAAGAACGTGAAGGCGATTTTACGGTTTACGGGGATGCCGTAAATCTTGCTTCGCGGATGGAAAGCAACGCTCCCGTGAACACAATTTTAATTCCTGAAGAGACCAAAAAAATTGTTGAAAATGTTTTTGATTTTGAGAGCAAAGGTGAAATAGAAGTTAAAGGCAAGTCAAAGCCAGTTTCGGTTTTTGTCGTGAAAAATATTAAAAACCAAAAAGTCCAACGCTGGAACGTAAAAAAAACTGTTTTTGTCGGTCGTAAAAATGAACTTGAAATCTTGAACCAAAAGTTTAAACTTGCTAAAAAACAAACAAATTTTGATAAAATCCCGCTTGTTGCAATAAAATCACCTGCAGGGCTTGGAAAATCAAGGTTTGTTTATGAATTTTTGAAGCTGCAAAATTTTAAGGAACAAAATTTTTATCTGAAAGGCTTTACTCCAAGCGTTGCACAAAATCCTTACTGTGTTTTTACTTCAATGCTAAAAAGGTTTTTAAGCAATGAAAATCCTGAAATTTCAAAGGAAAATTTTGAACGTAGTTTCGCAAAACTTGAAAGTTTTTTGGAAAGCGAAAAGGCAAAACACAAACTAAAAGAAGCGTTACCAATTCTTGCTGCTTTGCTTGGTTTTTCCTGCGACGACGTAAGGTTAAAGCTGAAAGGAAAGGAACTGCAAATTCACTTTCAAATTTCAATCAAAATTTTTCTTGAGGCAGTTGCTACAAAAATTAACAAACTTGGTTTGCCGCTTTTGATTGTTCTTGAAGATGTTTCCTGGCTTGACGAATCCTCAAAATCTACACTGAATTTTTTATTAGACACATTAAATCTTGAGGAAAAGATTGAAAAGCAAGGGTTTAAAAGCATTTTTTTCCTTTTAACTTACAGAAATGATTTTTTACTTTCAGAAGAAATCCGGAATTTATCAGATTTTACAGAAATTGAGCTTTTTCCGCTGAGCAAAGAACTTTCCAAACTTTTGATAAAATCAATTTTGGCAGAAGTCCGGTTTTCCGAAAAAACGCAAAATCTTTTGCTTGAAAAATCTGCCGGAAATCCTTTTTACATTGAGGAATGGGTTAGTTTTGTAACTGAAAAAGGTTTTTTGGAGACAAAGAACGGACAAACTTTTTTGAAGGAAACAAAGGAAGAAATTCTCATTCCAAATACTTTAAATGCACTAATTCTTTCAAGGGTTGACCAGCTTCCGAAGGATTTAAAATTGGTTTTGAAAAAGGCTTCGGTGATTGGGAGTCAGTTTTCAAGAGAAATTTTGTTTGAGATTGAAAAAAAATTTGAAACTCACGGAAGCCTTGATTTTGGGCTGAATGGTTTGGAAGAGTTAGATTTTATCGCAAGAATCAGCAAGAGTTCCAACTACATTTTTAAAAATATTTTGGTTAGCGAAGTTGCTTACAACACTTTACTTTTTGCAAACAGGAAAGTGTTGCACAAAATTACTGCAAAAGTTATTGAAGAAATTTATTCAAATGTTCCTGAGGAATTTTACTACGAGCTTGCCAAACACTACGAAAAGGCGGAGATTTGGGAAAAAGCAATTTTTTACCTTGAGAAAGCAGGCGACAAAGCGAAAAATAATTTTGAAAATGATTTGGCAATTCAATTTTACAGCAAACTTTTGTCAAAGGTAGGAAGTGTGGGAGTTTTACTTAAGAGAAGTGAAGTTTTTCAGTTAATTGGTTTTTGGCAAGAAGCAATTGCAGACTCAAAAAAGGCTTTGGAAATTGCAGAAAATTTTCAGGACGAAAAGGAAATTATTCACTCGTACCAAGGTTTAGGTTGGCTTTTTTATTTAAAGGGTCATTACGATGAATCCTTCAATTACTACGAAAAGTCAATTGGACTAAGTAAAAAAATTGACTACAAGAAAGGCATTGCAAAAGGGATTGGAAATATTGGTAACATTTTTTACCGAAAAGGCAATTACGAAAAGGCGATGAAATTTTTGGAAAAGCAACTTGAAATGAGCGAAGAAATTGGTTACCAAAATGGAGTTTCGAGGTCAACAGGAAACATTGGAGTAATTTACAAAGAACAGGGTAACTACGAAAAAGCAATGGAATTTTTTGAGCGAAAGCTAAATTTTAGCGAGGAAACAGGAGATAAAATTGGAGTTTCGCGAGTTCTTGGCAATATTGGAATTGTTTACGAGAGCAAAGGTGATTTTGAAAAGGCAATGGAATTTTATGACAAAAAGCTTAAACTTAGTGAAGAATTAGGTGATAAAAATGGCATTGCAACAGCAATTGTAAATCAGGGAGTTGTTCATCTGAACAGGGGCGATAACGAAAAGGCAAAAAAATGTTTTGAGCAAAAGCTAAAAATCAGTGAAGAATTAGGCGATAAAATGGGAATAAGTTTTGCGATTGGCAATCTTGGAGTTGTTTTTTGTGAGTTGAAAGATTACGAAAAATCTGGAGAATATTTTGCAAAGCAACTGGAACTTGGCAAAGAGTTAGAGGATAAAAGTATGATTGGTCTTGCGAGTGGCAATCTTGGAGTTGTTTACCAAAATAAAGGTGATTTTGAGAAGGCAATGGAAAATTTTCGGAAGAAGTTAGAAATTTGTGAGGAATTGCAGGATAAAAGTGGAATTGCAATAGCTTTAGATAACATTGGGTCGGTTTACAAGGCAAAAAATGATTACGCAACAGCAAAGGAATTTTATGAAAAAGCGATTTTATTGGCAAAGGAATTAGGAATTAAGTATTATTTGTCATGTTTTTTAATTCACAAAGCTGAGCTTTTATTTTTACTTAAAGATTTTTCAGGAGCAAAAAAAATTGCTTTTGAAGGCTTAAAAATTGGTAAAGAAATTGGTTCAACCAATGAACATATTTTGAATGGAATGAAACTTTTAGAAAATTTAAAAAAGTATTGAGAAAAATTTTATTCTGTGCTTATTTTCAAACAAGCTAAACCAACTAACAAAAGAAAATGGATAATTTTTCGGATAAATACAGCTTAGAACAGCTGAGACGATTAGCATTTTACGATGAACTAACAGGATTGTACAACAGAAGGTATTTTAAAGAAAGGCTTTTGGAAGAGCAACAAAGAGCAAAAAGATACCAAAGACCTTTGTCAATAATTATGCTTGATGTTGACCATTTCAAAGGTGTAAACGATACTTATGGGCATCTTGTTGGTGATGAAATTTTAAAAATCATTGCAAATATTTTAAGAAAAGCAGTTCGTGATACTGACGTTATTTTTCGTTATGCGGGTGATGAATTCATTGTAATTTTACCTGAATCAGACAAAGAAGGAAGCATTACTGTAGCGGAAAGAATGGTTGAGTTTGCAAAAGAATCTGAATTTTTTACATCAAAGAATCAAAGAGTAACAACAAGCATTTCAGTTGGAGTTGCTTCTTTCCCTGAAGATACTGACGAACCAACCGAGCTAACAAACCTTTCAGACATTGCACTTTACAACGCAAAAAAAATGGGAAGAGGTTGTGCTTCTGGAATTGTGAACAAGGAAAATAAAATTAATGAAGATATTTTTTTTATTGGCAGAGAAAAAGAGCTTGGGAAACTAACAGAAATTTTTGAAAAAAGTCTTAGCGAAAATGGTCAAATGGTTCTTTTAAAAGGTGATTTAGGAATTGGAAGGACAACTTTACTTTTTCATTTTAAGGAACAGATGCTTAAAAAACATCGTTTTACGATTTTACGGGGTCAGAACTACGAAGAAATTGCTCCTGTTTCTTACCAACCTTTCAGAGAAGCATTTACCAAGTTTTTAGAAGCGAATGAAATTTTATTTTATGCGGTTTTAAATGAACTAAATGATGCTCAAATCTTTGAATTTAACAGACTTTTACCTGGTTTAAAATTTGACCTGAGTAAGTTAGACAAAAATTTATCTGAAGAATCTGATGAATTTAAGCTGTTCAGTTCTGTTTATTTTTTCCTTTCAAATCTTTCAAAAATTTCGCCAATAATTTTCATTATTGAAGATTTACAATGGTCAGACCTTGCCACACTTGATATGCTTACGTACTTAGTGCGTAATTTAAGTGATAAAAAAATAATGTTTTGTGCCACTTTGGAAGAAGCAACGGATGTAACGTACCTTACAAATTCTCTTAAAACAACGGGAGAAAATTTTGGTAACTTGAAACTGACAGCGATTTCTTACTCAAACTTAAATTCAATAAATTTGAACCCTTTCACAAAAGAAGAAACAGAGAAATTTTTAGTAAAATACCTGGCACCGAAAAAAGTTTACCCAAAATTTGTAATGCAATTTTATTCCCTGACGAATGGAATTCCAATGTTTGTAAAGGAACTTGCCGATTATTTTGTGAACGCTCAAAACGACTTGCTTGAAATTAATTCAATGGAAAAAATACAGGAAAAAGTGCCTTTAACAATTAAGGAAGCAATAAATAAACAGATTTCCAATTTCGAAACTGAACTGATTGAGACTCTGGAAATTATTGCAATTATTGGGAATGAATGTTCTTTTGAATTATTTTCAAATGTTGCAGAATTAGACGAAGGTCGTTTGTTTGACACGCTTGAAAAACTAACAAAAAATAAAATTTTAGTTGAAACGGTCAGAGGTAAAGAGGAACACTATTCTTTCAGGTACTTGATTGCCAAAGAATTGATTTATGAAAAAATTAGCCACCTGAAACGCAAGAAATTTCACTTGAAAACGGCAAAAACAATTGAGAAACTTTATTTTAAGTCAATTGAAAAATACTACGAACAGCTTGCAAACCACTACTTTCAAGCCAAAGTTTTTGATAAAGCTCTTGATTACGCAATCAAGTCCGCACAAAAATCTAAAGCAATTTACTCAAATGAAATTGCTCTGAAATATTTTGAAATGGCAAAAATATCTTTGGATTTTGAACTTGAAGATAACCCAAACAACGTTGAAATTTTAAATGAAAAATTTAATGTAATGATGGATTACGTTAAAATTTTAGGTATTTTAAATAAAACTGATAAATTAAGCGGAGAATTAGACAAAATTCTTGAAGTCGCAAAAAAACTTAAAGACAAGGCAAAAATTTCCGACGTTTATTTAAAAATGGCAAGGTTTTATCTTGACAAAGGCGAGATTGATAAACCCGGACTTTTGTCAAGTATGGCTTTGAACATTAAACGTGAAACCAAAGATTTTTATGGTGAAGCAGTTGCACTCAGAATGCTTGGAAATGTTTGTTACCGTCAAAATCTTTATGAATCCGCTTTGGAATATTACAATCTTTCTTTACAGATAGCTAATCAAATCAATAATTTAAAACTAAAACATGCAGCTTTGGGTAATATTGGGCTAATTTATGAGGCACTTGGAGATTATTCAAAAGCTGTGGTAAATTATTCAAGTGCTTTTGAAATTGTTGAAGTTCTTGGTGATAAGGTAGCGATGGAAGCTATTTTGTTTAACCTGGCATCTTGTGAAAGCGAAAGAGGAAATTTTGAAAAAGCGATTTCCCTGGCAAACGAATCCATAAAAATTAGCAAATCAATCGTCGCCCCATTCAAAGAAGCTACTGATTTATTGCTTTTATGCACAATCTGCACACAAGTCGGCTTTTACGAAAACGCATTAGAAATCGGAAACAAAGCCCTTGAAACTTTTAAGGAAATGGAAGACTTTACCAAACAAACTGAAACAATGCTAATTTTAGTTGACATTAATTTAATGATTAACAAATTAGACGATGCTGAAGCAATGCTCAAAAAAATAGAACTTATTAGTAAAAGACTAAGGAAAGAAGATATTTCCAACCTACAAATAAAATGGGCTGAATTTTATGAAAATAAAGGTGATTTTGCAAAAGCACTTGGTTTGATTAAATCTCTCAAAGAAGCTGTGGACTACAAGGAAAACGCCGATTTAATAGATATTTTGACGCATCTTGTAAGGATAAGTTTATCAATCAATGATTTAAACGAGGCGATTACTTCAATAAAAATTTTAATAGATTATTGGGAAGAAAAAAAGGACTCAATCTTTTTTTATGAAAATTGCTTTTTGTTCTACCAGGTTTACTCAAAATCAAATGACACAAAACATAAAAAATTAGCAAAAACTTACCTTGAAACTGCTTACAAAAAAATCAAGGAAATTGAAGACAAGTTTGTTTCCAAAGAACTAAAAAATTATTTTATTCAAAAAACAATCAACCAAAAAATTATTAACGAGTGGCAAACTACTCAAAATCTTTAATTTCAAGTGCTTCTTTAACCTTTGTTGAGGCTTCTTTTCGCATAAAAAGTTCCAAAATTTTATAGCTGTAAAGGTGGATTTTCTTAATTTCATCTTCGTGTTTTCCATCTTTTTCAACAATGTTTCGCGAACTTTCAAAAATATGGTTTGAAAAAAATCTTACTTTTCTAAACTGTGAGTAGCAAACAAAGAAAAAAATTAAACTTGTAAAAGTTAAAAACACTGTCAAAATTACTCCGTCTTTTAAAAATCCATAAACAAAAAGGCTTTTATTATTCATTTTTAGCCGTAAAGTGTAACCTGAATTTTCATTTGAAACGTAAGTGAACGGAAAACGATTAGCCTTTTCGTACTTAAAAATTGATTGCCCGATAAAACTAACTTCAAAAATTCCTTCTTCCGAAATTTCATTGAAAACTTTGTTGTAAAGATTTTGTTCAACATCGCCAATCAAAAGCCCCTTAAAATTTTTTTCATCGTCAAAAACTTTAATTCCAATCCGTAAAGTGTTGATTTTGTGGTAAAGCTCCATTGCATTGTAACGGTAAAATTCCCCCGAAGACCAGGTATTTGAAAGTTTTGTTCTATTAATTTTAACTAAACTTTCAAAACCCAAACTCTCAAAAGGCTTAAATTCCCCATCAATTTTTACAAATTCTGAATCCCACAAACAATCAACAAGGTTATCAAATAATTTCACACTTTGAAGGGCTTTGTAATCAGGTGTAATTAATTTAAGTCCTGAAATTTCATCACTTTGTAAATTCAAAACGTAGCCATTTTTATCAAAGTAGGCAAGGTTCACAAAAACTGGTTTTAACCTTTCCTGCGTTTGTAAAGTCTTGATTTTGATACTTGGGTAAATTTCTCTTGACATTTTGTTGTCTTTGTTTGCAAATGCTTTGGCAAGTCCAAAAAGCTCGTTGTGAAGTGCTTTTTCAAAGGTTTGCAGTCCTAAAATCCACTCGCTAAAAACAACGTCAGCAGTCTGGTAAGATTTTAACATTTTTAAGGAACGGTTGTGAGTGTTTTGAATTAAGTTTTTTTCGTCAGCAGAAGCAAGGTAAAAAAGCACTACCAAAGGCAAAAAAATGCTCAAAACAAACCCTAAAAATATTTTTTCTTGTGAAGAGAGATTTTTTAACTTTTGCATTTTTGACTTTAGAAGTTAAGTTTAACTAAATTTTCCCTAAGTTACTAATTTTAAAGGCT
>JADZEA010000156.1 GCA_020850775.1 bacterium | reverse complement strand
TTGAAATTACCTTTTCGTAATCTTTTAGGTGTGTTTTGTTTGTAGAACCAACTTCAACCATTTTTGCGTTACTAAGTTCCATAATTTCAGGCATTCTAAACGAACCACCAATTTCAACAAGTTCACCACGGGAAACAATTGCTTCCTTGTTTTTTGCAAAAGTATTCAAAACAAGCATTACCGCAGCAGCGTTGTTGTTTACAACAAGTGAAGCCTCACAATTTGTCAGAGTTTTTAGTAAGGTTTGGATTGGTTGTTGTCTGTCGCCTCGGTTTCCGTTTGCAGGGTCAAGCTCAACACAAGCATAATTTTCAATTGTTTCGTTAAGGAATTTTTTAGAGGTTTCGCCAAAAACCGCTCTTCCAAGCCCTGTGTGAAGAATTATTCCTGTTGCATTAATCATTTTTTTGTAAGGGTTTGTGAGTAAAATTTCAACTTTTTGCTGGAAACTCTCAAGGATTAAATTTTTAGCTTCTTCTTTAGTTCCGGGAAAATTTTTTAGTTTTCGGATTTCTTCAATCGCTTCACGAAAAAGTTTGGTTTTGATTTTGTGAGTTAATTCTAACTCTTTGGCTTTGCTTTCTTCAAGTAAAACGGAAACAGATGGAATTTTGCTAAAGTCTTTTAACCATTGCTTTTAAGCCTTTAAAATAGTTGTTAAGTTTTACAAAAAAACGTGAGAACCTCACTTTCCTGGTGAGGTTCTCACTGTAAAATTTACTTGAGAAAAAGCATTTTTTTAGTTTCGCTAAAATTTCCAACTTCAAGTTTGTAAAAATAAACTCCGGACGAAACTGCGTTTCCGTTTTCGTCTTTTCCATCCCAAACAACAGAACCTTTTGGTTTTTCAAGTGAAAAATCCATCACTTTTTCGCCAAGAACGTTGAAAATTAACAGTTTAGCTTTTTCGCTGTTTTTGAACTCGTAAGAAATCGTCGTGCTTGGGTTGAAAGGATTTGGGTGATTCTGTTCTAACACAAAATCTTTTGGCTGGTTTGTTTTTTCGCTGACCGAAATCGGGTTTCCGATTGAAAAGCTGAAAAATTGTTTGCTTGCGTGTAAAGTTGTTCCTGAAAGGTCGGTTACAGAAGCAATCATTCCCCAACCGTAAAGTCCGTCTGCAAGCGAATCAACGTTGACGGTTGTGTTGAAAGTTGAAGAGAAAGTGCTTCCAACAAAAGGTCCGTAAGTTTTTTGTCCGCCTGTTCCAATGACCATCACCGTGTAAGTAAGAACTGAAAAAGTTGGAACTCCTGTTGGTTTGGTGCAGGAAAAAGTGATTGTTGTCGGGTTTGTTTGGTAAACTGTAGAATCCGCAGGTGCGAGCAGGTCAAAAGTTCCGGGTGAAAAAACAAAGTGTTCAGTTGTGTTTGAAAGCATTGTTGTTCCGATTGTGTCCCACGCTGTAACTCTCCAGTAAAAATCAAGTGTGATAAAATCTGAAGCGTTAAGTTGGTTTGTGTGTTTTTTTTGAGCGACAGTCGTAGAGTCAAGCAAACCAAGCAAAAGCCCGAGAACGTCAACAGAAAAGTTACTTGAAGTCAAACTGTCTTCGTCAATCATTGCAGGAAGAGTAAAATTTGAGTCTAAGTTTGCTTCCAAGTGGTAAAAAATTTGTCCTGAAAAAGAACCGGAAGGAGCATTTTGCCAATCAAAATCTAAACCAAGTGTTTCTACAGTGTCTCCGTTGATTGGTTCTAAGAGGTTAAAACCTTGTGCAAAAACCAAAGTTGGTAGTAACACAAGCAAAATCATTAGAAAACGTTTCATATTTTTTTTCCTTTTAAAAGTTAGGGATTAGTTTTTTTTTCCAAAAAATTAATTTGATTTTTCTGTTTCGGTGAAAGTCCTTTTTTAAATTTTCCTGTGAACTCGCCGTTTTGTTTTCTGTCTTTGAAGGTTTTCAGGACTGTGTGTTTTTGCAGTTCTTCTTCGGCAGTTTTTTTCTCGTTGTTGCAGTTAGCGAGTCTTTCTTCTGTTAAGTTAATGTAATCTTTGGAAATTTCAATTCCCAAAAAATTTTTTTTCAGGAGTTTTGCGGCTAAAAGTGTTGTTCCACTTCCGCAAAACGGGTCTAAAACAGTTCCTTCATTTTCCTCAAGAATTGAATTAATAATTCTTGTTGGTAAAGCAAGTGGAAAAGGTGCAGGGTGAACATTTTTTCTTTCAGGCGGAAACCTCCAGATTGAAGTTAAAAGAGCGTGTTTTGAAGCCAGTTCTTTTCCGATTTTATTGTTTTGGGTTGGTTTGTAGAGCCAAAAAATCTTTTCGTCAACTTGCCAAAACCTCCAGCCACGGATGTTTGCAGCAATCATTCTGTCCCAAATAATTTCCTGGCGAATCGTCCAGTCAGTTTTGGAAATCCACTCTAAGGGATGAATTATCACACCTTTTTCCCAACGGATTTTGTGGTTGTAGAAAAAAGAACCGCCATCTTTTGTAACTCTGAAGACTTCGTTCAGGATTTTGATTTGTTCGTTTTGGTAGTCTTGTTCGCTTTTTTTATCTTCGCAGGCATCGTAAACTACGTTTTTTACTAACCAACCTTTGTGTTTTTCGCCTTTGTTGTAAGGTGGAGAAGTGATGCTTAAATCTACAAAACTGCTGTCAAAAGTTTTTAAAACCTCAAGACAATTTCCGTGAATAATTTTGTTTGCTGGTTTCATTGTTTACAACTTCAGGATTTTGAAGTTTGAAAGGTACGATTTCATAAAAAAATCAATTTCGCCATCCATCACGTTTTGAGTGTCAGAAGTTTCTGCTTTTGTTCTGTGGTCTTTAACTAAGTTGTAAGGGTGAAAAACGTAGGAACGGATTTGATTTCCCCATCCGATTTCTGTTTTTGCTTCTTCAAGTTTGTCAATTTCCTTTTGTTCTTCCCTGATTTTTATTTCGTAAAGTTTTGATTTCAGGAGTTTCATCGCATTTGATTTGTTGCTGTACTGTGAACGTTCAGTTTGGCATTGAACGACGGTTCCTGTTGGCAGGTGAGTAATTCTGATTGCTGAATCCGTTTTGTTTACGTGCTGTCCGCCGGCGCCTGAAGCACGAAAAGTATCAACACGGATTTCGGCAGGATTGATTACAATTTCGGTGTCGTTTTCCTCAATTTCAGGCAAGACAAAAACTGAAGCAAACGAAGTGTGCCGTTTGTTGCTTGAATCAAACGGAGAAAGCCGAACAAGTCTGTGAATTCCAATTTCAGATTTTAAGTAACCGTAAGCAAAATCGCCTTTGATTTCAATCGTTACAGATTTAATCCCTGCAGTGTCGCCACTTTGAAAATCAATCGTTTCGGTTTTGAAACGCCTTTTTTCTGCCCAGCGAGTGTACATTCTCAAAAGCATTTCAGCCCAATCCTGACTTTCGGTTCCGCCTGCTCCCGGATGAATTGTCAGGAGTGCATTTTTTGGGTCATCTTTTTCGCTGAGCATATTTTTGAACTCAAGTTCGGCGAGTTTTTGCTCAAGTTTTGTAAAATCACTTTTGAGGAGTTCAAGCGTTTCGGTGTCGTTTTGGGCAAGTTCAAGGAGTTCGGAAAGGTCTTTGTGTGTTTTTTTGCAATCGTTTAGTGGTAAAATCCATTCTTCACGGATTTTGATTTCTTTCAGTGTGTTTTGAGCTTTTTGTTTGTCAAGCCAGAAATCGGCGTTTTCGGTTTGTTGTTGGAGGTTTTTGGTTTCGTTTGTTTTTGTTTCAAGGTCAAAGCAACCTCCACAAGTCATTAATTTTTTGTTCGCTTAATTTTAGACTGTTTTTTAGTTCTTCAAACATTAAATTTATCCTTTTAAAATTTGAGTTTAAATTTAGTAAAATTTTTGCAGACAGAAAGGAAAAAAATGGCGACAGTTTTCAGTACGGAGTTCAAGGTTCGTTCTTACGAGGTAGATTTTTACAATCACGTAAACAACGGAGTTTACGTGAACCTTTTGGAGCAGGGCAGGAACGAGTTTTTGACTCAGAAAGGTATTTCTTACAAGGATTTACAGGAAAAAGGGATTTACTTTGTGCTTGTTCACACGAGCATTAATTACCGTTCGGAAAGTTTTATTGACAACATTCTTGAGGTTACGGGAGAAGTGATAAATTTTGGTAACACGAGCATTCGCGTGAAGCATTTGATTAACAACAAAACAACGGGCAAACTTGCAGCGGATGCCGAAGCAGTAATTGTTTTTACTGACGGGAAAAACCCAATTTCTGTTCCTGAAATTATCAAAGAGGCTTTTGCGTAATTTTTTAAAAGGATTTACTTAAAAACCAAAAAGAACTTGGGGAAATTGAGTGTTTGGGTAAAGGTACAAACGCTGTCTGGGAAAAAATTGATTGAGAGTATCAGTTAGTACGTAGTTAATTGGGTATTAAATCAAGCTGTTAATACCTAATTAACAGATGTTTTTTACT
>JADZEA010000155.1 GCA_020850775.1 bacterium | reverse complement strand
GGGACGATGCTGATTATTTAGGAAATGCCTATGAGTTTTTGATTGGAAAATTTGCAGCGGGTTCTGGTCAAAAAGCAGGAGAATTTTATACTCCTCAAAGAATTTCAGATATACTTTCTTCTATTGTGATACTTGACAGCCAAGACCCAAGCAAAGGTGAAAAGAAAAAGATTGAACGGGTGTTGGATTTTGCCTGTGGTTCAGGTTCGTTGTTGCTCAACGTCCGCAAAAGAATGACAGATGCAGGTGGTACAATCGGTAAAATTTTCGGTCAAGAGAAAAACATTACAACATACAACTTAGCTCGTATGAATATGCTTTTGCATGGAGTTAAGGACACAGAGTTTGAAATTCATCACGGCGACACCCTTGTTAATGATTGGGATATTTTAAATGAAATGAATCCTGCAAAGAAATTAGAATTTGATGCCGTTGTTGCCAATCCACCTTTCAGCTATCGTTGGGAGCCAACAGAAGCTATGGGAGAAGATTTTCGTTTCAAGAGTTACGGTCTTGCACCAAAATCAGCAGCCGACTTTTCATTTCTTTTACACGGTTTTCATTTTCTGAGCAAAGAGGGAACAATGGCAATCATTTTGCCACACGGTGTTTTATTCAGAAGTGGTTCAGAAGAACGTATCAGAAGAAAATTGTTAGAGGACGGAAACATTGACACAGTAATCGGACTTCCCGCAAATCTGTTTTTCTCAACAGGTATTCCTGTTTGTATTTTGGTTTTAAAAAAGTGCAAAAAGTTTGACGATGTTTTATTTATCAATGCCGTTGACCATTTTGAAAAAGGTAAACGACAAAACAATTTACTTCCTGAAAACATTGACAAAATAGTTGAAACTTACAAAGACCGAAAAGAAGAAATTCGTTACTCCCGTAGAGTATCAATGGACGAAATCATTAAAAACGAATTCAACCTGAATATTTCACGCTATGTAAGCACATCTTTAGACGAAGAAATAATTGACCTGAAAGAGGTAAACAAAAAACTGGTTGACCTTGACAAAGACATTAACAAAGCAAGAGAAACGCATAATAAATTTTTAAATGAATTGGGACTTCCACCAATATAAAAGCCAACGCAAGAGAAAAAGGTTTTTTAAAAAAATTTCCAACGCTTCAAAAAAAATAAAAAACCCCCTGACACCTGAAAAAAAATGATTGTTGCACTTTTTTTGCAATCTTTCTTATCTTTAGCCACAAAAAAAAGCAAAACAAACTACTAACTCAAAAATAACAGCGTTAACAGTAAGTAAAAAATCAGTCGTTTCTAAAACCAAGCCTTTAAGGCTTCGATTAAAAAGGTAAAAAATGAAAGTTCCACTTTTAGACCTGAAAGCACAGTACGAACCAATCAAAAACGAAATTAACAAAGCAATTTTTGACGTAGTTGAAAACCAAAATTTCATCTTGGGGGAAACAGTTAAACGTTTCGAAACAAAAATTGCAAACTTTATCGGAACAAAACACGCAATCGGAGTTTCTTCGGGAAGCGATGCGCTTCTAATTTCACTGATGGCTCTGGATTTGAAACAAAGCGACGAAATTATCACAACTCCTTACTCGTTCTTTGCAACTGCAGGAGCAATCTCAAGGCTTGGGGCAAAACCCGTTTTCGCAGAAATTGACGAAAAAACTTTCAACCTTGACGCAAACGAAATCGAAAATAAAATCACTTCAAAAACAAAAGCAATCCTTCCCGTTCACCTTTTTGGACAAATTGCTGAGATGGATAAAATCTTAGAAATCGCAGAAAAATACAATCTAAAAATCATTGAAGACGCAGCACAGGCAATTGGTTCAGAGTTTAAAAACGGCAAACAAGCAGGAACTTTTGGGACTTTTGGCTGTTTTTCGTTTTATCCAAGTAAAAACCTCGGCTGTTTTGGCGATGCTGGCTTGGTTACAACAAACGACGACGAACTTGCAGAAAAAATCAAAATTTTACGTTCTCACGGAAGTAAACCAAAATACTACAATAAATTTATTGGCGGAAATTTTAGAATTGACGCAATTCAGTCAGCCGTTTTGGACGTAAAATTAAACTACCTTGAGAACTGGACAAAAAAACGGCAGGAAAACGCAAAAACCTACGATGAACTTTTTAAAGCAACCAAACTAACTGAAAAAATCACGCTTCCGTACACTTGCAAAGGTAACAAACACATTTTTAATCAGTACGTAATTTGCCTTGAAGAACGGGATAAACTAATGGAATTTTTAAAATTAAACGGAATTGGAAGCGAAATTTATTATCCTGTAACTTTTAACAATCAAGAATGTTTCGCATACCTTGGTTACAAACAAGGTGATTTTCCAAAATCCGAAAAATGTGCCAAAACAAGCCTTGCAATTCCTGTTTACCCTGAACTGACTTTGGAAATGCAAGAAATGGTTGTCGGGAAAATCAAAGAATTTTTTTCTCGTTGGTAACCGGCAGTTTTATTGAAAAAGTCGTTCCTTTTCCAGGTTCGGATTTTACGGAAATTTTGCCTTTGTGGTCTTCAATAATTTTGTGAACGATTGAAAGCCCTAAACCTGTTCCAACTCCAACACCTTTAGTCGTAAAACCAGGGTCAAAAATCTTTGTCAGGTTTTCAGGAGAAATTCCTTTGCCTGTGTCTGAAATTTCAATGTTTACAAAATTATTTTCAACAAAAGTTTTGATTTCAATCGTTCCTTCTTTTCCCATTGATTGCGAAGCATTAACTAAAATGTTCATAAAAACCTGATTGATTTGGTTTGGATGGCATTCAATTTCCGGGATTTCACCAAAATTTCTGATAATTTTGATTCGGTTTTTTAGCTCGTGGTGAACAAGCGTCAAAGTACTTTCAAGCCCTTCAGTCAGGTTAACTTTTTTTAGCTCGGATTCATCAAGCCTTGCAAAATTTCGCAAGCTGCGAACTAACCGAACAATTCTTTCACAAGCTGTTTGAGTTACAGTGTTAGAACTTTTGAGGATTTCTACAAATTTTGCAAATTTTTTGTGAAAACTTGGGTCAGAACAATTTTGCGGGTCAATTAGCAAGTTTTCAATTTTATCAATGCACTTGCTTGAAATGTCTGCATTACTGTTGATTGCTCCCATTGGAGTGTTGATTTCGTGAGCAATTCCTGCAACAAGTTTTCCGAGTGCCGACATTTTTTCAACCTGAATGAGTTGGATTTGTGCATTTTGAAGGTTGTCAAGAACTTGCTTGATTTCTGTATTTTTAGCTTCAAGTTCTTCCTGAGTTGCAAGCAGGTTCAAGTTTTTTTCAGCGATGGAACGTACGGCTTTGTTCAGTTTTTCGTTGGCTTCCTGAATTTCCTTTGTTCTGTCCCTGACCTTGTGTTCAAGGTTTGCGTTGAGTTCTTTCAGTTCGTTTGCAAAAGAATCCTTTTGGTTGATTGTTTCACGAAGGCTTTTCGTCATCAGATTAAATTGTTTTGCAAGTTCGCCGATTTCGTCGCAGGAATTTACCTGAATTGTGTGGTCAAGTTCGCCACGCTGAATTTTTGAAGCACCTTTTGAAAGAAGGTCTAACGGTTTTGTAACGATTCTTGAAAACCAAATTGACAAAGCAAAGGCAAACACAAAAATCACAAGAAAAATCAGGCTGAAGTTTGTGATAATTTTTCCCTTTTCGGCTTCAAGCGAGTTCAGGGAAAAAACGACTCTTGCAAAGCCAACTACTTGTTTTTGTGTGTCTTGTGAGTCGTAATCGCTAAAATCAGTCATTAAAGGTTTTGAGTAAACAGGGACAACAAAATCGCAGGAATTTTCACTAAACTTTGTGTAGCTTCCTTTTTTTTCTGCTTGTAAAATTACTTCTTTGTCAAGAGTTGGGTCTGCAGGAAGCTGAGTTCCATCCAAAAAAATTGCACTTCCTTCAAGGTTAAAAATTCCAACGTAAGTTACGTCTTCAATCTCAAGAATTGCACGGGCAGGTTTTTCAAGAAAGTCTTTGTTATCCGAAAGCACGCCGAGTTCGCTTGAAAAGGCGAGGTTTTTTGTAACGGTTACACCTTTTTTTTCAAGTGCATTTGTAAAAATTTTGTGGATTTGGGCGAAAGAGTAGTAGGAAACGGAAAAAATTACGAGTGAAAGCAGAAACACGCTGTAAATCAGAAGTTTGACACTGAAACTTTTTTTAGGGTTGCAAAAATCAATAAATTTAGGCATTTAAATTACTTCACTTTTTTTTCGTGTGATAAAATTTTAGAAGATTTTAACTAAAAACCTTCAAACAATTAATTCTACTCGTAAATTTTTTTAGCTAAAGCAAGAATATTGTCAGGGATTTTAACATTGATTTGTTTTGCTGTTTTGAGATTAATTGTTAAGTGGTTTTTTAAAGGGTTTTCAATTCCAATTTGAAAAGGTAAAAATTTCTTTGACAATAATTTTTCAGCAATCAAAGAGGCTTGTAAACCATTTTCGTAGTGGTCAACAGAAAGCGAAAAGAGGGCATTTTTTTCAACTTGCGGTTCTGAAAGTCCGACAAAAGGGATTTGGCGACGCAAACAAACCAAAACTGTGTGATTAAAAAACTCATCTTTTCCGGTGTTATCGGGAACCATCACAAAAGCGTCCACAGAATCTTTCAGGTTTTCAATTGTAGAAAAAAAATCTTTTGAAGTAGAGACTTTACGTGGTTTTAGCTCAAAGCCAAAATAACGTAAATCACTTGATTCTTTTTTGAGAGTTTCCGTAAGGTTTGGATTTGAATAAATTACTCCTGCATTTCTTACTGAAGGCTTGATTTGAGTGAGGATTTTTATTTTATCAGAAATTGGAATAGAGGCACTGACACCGCAAATATTTTGGTTTTCAGCAACAAATTTTTGTGGAACGAGGACGGTAGTAAAAACTATTGGAATATCCTTGATTTTAGAAACTACTTCAAGAGCAGCGCTTCCAATTGCAAGAATTAAATCAGGTTTGAAACTTTCAAGCTCGTTAAAGAGTGTTTCAGTATCTGTTTCTAAAGTAATTACTTTGGTTTTATTGTTGTTAATTGTGTCCTGAAATCCTTTCACAACTTCATTCACGGCTTGAATGTCTTTGAATTTTACGATTAAAATTTTTTCAGCCGAACAAATTGTTGAGAAAATCAAAAGTAGCAAACAGGTAAAAAACTTACAGTTCATTTTTAATTCTTAATTTTTAGTTTTTTAAAAATTTACACTAACTTTAGCTCTTAAATCCCTGCCTAATTTTGCACCATTAAAGTAATCAATTCTGCTAACATCAGAAATATTATCAGAAGCAAAATCAAGAAGTCTGTAGCCTGTAAAACTAACAGTAACTTTGTCCCTGATAATTTTTTTCTCAAGAACAAAATTCAGGTGAGCAAGTCCATCAATTAAAAAATCGTTGTCATAGTCGTCAACGTCTTTTCTTTGTCCGACTGCACGGACCCAACAGTGCATTTTCCAGTCCTGGTAATTTATTCTGAAACCAAAATTTCCTTTTTCTTTTGGGACAAAAAGAGGTCTTTGCCCTTGCAGGATTTTATCGCCATTTTGTTGGGTTGATATTCCCTGGTTTTGAGAATCTTTGTCTGCATAAATAAATTCTTCAAGTGCCTGAAAAGAATAGTTCACGTAAGCAGTAAACCAATTTGTAAACTTGTAGCTTAGTTCAGTTTCGAAGCCAATTACGTCAAGGTTTTTATTGTTTTCAGATCTTTGGGTAACAACTACTTTTTCAATGTCATTTTGGTTTTGAGGGTTCAAAAAAACTTCGTAATTGATGGTTTGAAAATCAATCAAATTAGAAATTTCATTTTTGTAAAGGTCTGTTTTAATGTTTAGTCTGTTAAAAGTTCCTTCGTAACCAATTTCAATAGTTCTGATTTTTTCAGGTTCAAGGTCTAAATTTGAAACCACTTTAAAAATGTAATCTAAAGAATCGCCTTCAATTTTCCTTTTGGTTTCATTTTTCAGGTCAAAATGCCTTTCACCAACAGTTGGAACTCTGAAAGCTGTTCCAATTCCGAACCTAAAAACAGAATTATCACTTGCTTTGTAAACAGCGTTAGTTTTGTAAGTCATTTGAGGTTTAATTTCAGAGTGTTTGTCGAGTTTTACGCCAAGTTGAAGCAGGAAATTTTTATCTAATTCAATCTCATCCACAAGCGAAAGTCCCAAAGCATTTGAGTGAATGTCCTCGTCTTTTCTAAGGATGAAACCTTCTCCAATTGTTCCGCGGAAACTTGCGGAAGCATTTAAAAAATGATTGCCAAAAAGAATTTGTGAAAGGCTTGTTTCTACTTCTGTCAGTGTGGAAGAAAGGGAGTTTGTGGATTCTTTGCCATCAGAACTCGTAAGGTTTTTCAATACTTCATCACTAAAATAAGAATTATCCTGATTAATGAAAGCATTCAAAGTGAACCAGGTTTTTTCGCTGAAAGTCCAATTATTGGTTAAGTGAAAAAAATAATTTAAAGCTTTTCCGTCTTCGCGTGAACCTAAACCGTAAGCGTCGGTGCTGCCTTCTCCGTACAAAATCCCCGAGTAAAGCCTTAGTTTCCAATCTCTTGAAAGGTTGTAAACCAAATTCGTAGTCAGAGTTGCCTTTTTAAAATTATCGGGATAAACTTCATCTTTTCCTTCTTCTGAAAATCCACCATGATTATCAATTCCACCTGCGATACCAAACTTTAAATTTTGTATTTCTTTTGTAATCAATCCTTTCATCCAGGTTTGGTTGGAATCGCCGTAACCGGAATTAATCATAGTTATTTTGTCTTTATCGGGTTCGTAGGTAATGATGTTAATAATTCCCAAAAAAGCATTTGTTCCGTAGAGTGCTGAACCCGGACCTTTTACAACTTCAATCCGTTTTATTTCCTCAATGTTTACGGGAATTGTTTGCCAGTCTGTATTGCCATAAATTGCGCCATAAATTGGTCTTCCATTAACCATTGTGAGAATTTTGTTTTGCGGGCTTGTGTTTTGGACTATTAAACCACGAATTGAGATTGTGTTGTCTGTAAAATCATTTGAACGAATAAAAACATCAAGACCTGGAATTTGCTGTAAAAGTTCGTAAAAATTAGTAGCTCCACTCATTTCAATTTCTTCGCGATTCATAATGTAAATCACGCCCGGAGCTTCAATTTGTTTGTGAGGCTTTCTTGAGCCTGTAACCACAAGGTCATTTTTACTAAAAAGCAATTCTTCCTCTAATGAAGTTTCATTTTCAAACAAGTTTAGTTCATTTTGCGAATAAGCAAAAGAAAATTGTAAAAAAATGAGTAAACTGACCCAAGCAAAAATTTTCAGCATAAAAATTACCATTTTTCAAGTTTATTTAAATAAATGCTTTTAAAAGTTCGTTTTGAACATCTTCAAGATTAGAACGGGCAATCTCAAAATCACGGATTTTATCTTGCAAACGTTTTAGCAGCATCCTTTTATCAAGTCCGTTTCGGATAACAATTCGTAATTCGTCATTGTCCCAAGGCTTCTCAATGTACTGAAAAAGCCCAACCTGATTAATAGCTTTGATTGCATTTTCCTTGTCCGCATAACCTGTCAGCAAAATTCTGATTGCGTGAGGTTGTATTTTCATCGCTTCAATCAAAAAATCTATTCCATTAAGTTCCGGCATCAAATAATCTGAAATAATTAAATCCACAGTTGCCTCTCTCAAAAAATCTAACGACTCAACCGGAGAGTTGAAAGCTACAACATTGTAAGCAGTTTCTAAGTTTAAATAGCTGCTGATACTTTGTGTAATCATTCTTTCATCGTCAAGAATAAGAATTGTACAGTCTTGTTCTTTGTAACTTGTTGACATCCTTCTAAAGCCTTTCCCAAAATTTTACATAAATTTACAACAAAAGTTAAAGTTTGAATTTATGTTTTTTTAGTTAGGTAAAAGTTTCCTTACTCTTTTTACAAGGGATTTCAAAATTCCTTGCGTGATTTCAATGTGGTCTGAAAGCAACTCGTAAAAATCTTCCTTGCTGATTTTCAACACGTGAGTTTTTTCAAGTGCTTTTGCTGTTACAACCGTTAGTTCGTCGTCAAGCAAAGACCAGGTTCCAATTGCTTCTGATTTTCCAACTTCTGTAATTGTTTTTCCACTGCGAGTTAGCAAAACTTTTCCACTTATTAAAATAAACATTGAGTCGGCATACTCATTCTCAAAAGAAATAGTTTCGTTAGCTTCAAAAAACTTCTCTTCTGTAATTGAAGCAATGTAACCAAGATTTTCGGTCGTAGTCTCAGAAAAAATATTAACTCCTTGCAAGAAAATCACCTTTTCAACAATTGTCAGCATAAAACCAATTTTTAGTTTAAACTATTTTACACACAAAAAAATTCTTTAAAATGTAATTGGAACAAATGAAAAACGCAAGGAATTAACTTGTAAGAAAAATTTAGAACTGTTTTTTCTACTCCAGTTTTAAAACTCCAACCAACTTTTGCAATTCAAGTTCTGTGATTTTTGCCTGATACTTTGCCGAAATCAGGTTCGTTTCTGCGTTCACGTAAGAAACTTGTGCGTCCCGAAAGTTTAGCGAACTCGTGTTACCAAGCCTGTAATTTTCTTCCTCAAGGCTTAGGTTTGTTCCTGAAATTTTCAAATTCTCTTGTTGAAGTTTTACGATTTCCGTCTGTGTCTGAAGTTTCAGAAGATTAGTCTCAAGGCTCGATTTTAGCTTGTTTTTTAAATCTAAAACCTCAATTTCTGCGTTCCTTACACCAATTTTCGCGTTTTCAATTTTAATTTTATCCGTGTTTCCATTCCATAAATTCAGGCTCGCTGTAAAACCTAAAAAATACTCTTCACCTTTAATTTCAGAACTCGATTTTCTGCTGAGTTCCGTCGCTTTTCCTGTTAGAAAAAGTTTTGGAAAGTAGCCCGATTTTGCACTCGTAACTTCTGTTTCACCAATCTTTAAAGCTTTTTGTTTGAGTTGCAACTCTTTGTTTTGTTCAAAAACTTTGCTCAAAAACTCTTCAAAATTTCCAGTTTGATTTTCAAGTAAAATGTTTTCTGAAACCAAAAAATCAAGTTCTGTGTCTCTTGCAAGGCTGACGTTTAGCAAATTTTTTGCGGATTTCAGGCTCAGTTCTCTGCTTAGCAAAGTTGCTTTGTCGTTGTTCAGCGAAAGTTGTGCGTTGTAAAGGTCAAAAGTTGAGTTCTGCCCGACTGCATTTTTGGTTTTTGCGAATTGAAAACGTTTTTCAGAAATTGAAACAGCCTTTTTTGAAATTTCTACAAGTTTTTGTTGCAAAACAACGTCGTAGTAATTTTTTAAAATCGTTACAACCGTGTTTTCAAGCGTGTTTTTGGTTGAAAGTTCACCTTGATTTTCCAAAAGTTCAAACTTTTCCTTTGTTGCAAACATTTTGAAACCATCAAAAAGCGTCCAGGTTAAAGCAAATTCTGTGTTGTAAGCTGTTGAAACATCTTTTTGTTCACTTTTTACGCCTAAGTTTGAAGTCGTTTCTGTGTTAGGTTTGGTTTTACTTGTGTTGAAAGTCAGGTCAAGTTTTGGCAGAAAACCTGCGTTTCCAAACGAATTATTATTTTTTGCGAGTTCTTCAGAGTTTTTTGCGAGTTGGATTTGAAAGTTGTTTTCAAGCCCAATTTTTATTGCTTGTTCAAGGCTCAAAACTTCCTGTGCAAAAGAGATTTTCACAGAAAGCAAGCAACAAAAAGCTAAGAAAAATTTATTTTTAAAGCTCATTTTTTTTCTCCTTTAGTTTTTTTCAATTACGGCTAAAAGTTCCTGTTTTTCTCTTGCGAGTTCTTTTACGGCAGGTTCAACTTCTTCTTCAGTTGGCATTTTTCCTTCAAGAAGCCAAACCCAAAGCCTTCTGATTTTGTTTACAATCAGCAAAAGTGGAGGAACCTGCACGAGAATTAAAAATGTCCCAAAAAGTAAACCGTAAGCGATTGAAATTGCCATTGGAATTAAAAATTG
>JADZEA010000154.1 GCA_020850775.1 bacterium | reverse complement strand
AATTATGAACAACGGCAAGATTTCCGTTCAAACCTGCAAGGCTTGAAGCTGGCAAGAAAAAAGTAACGTTGTAAGGCGGATTTTGGCAGTTTCCGAGTTCAAAAACGGCAGCAACTTTGGTTGTTCCGACGAAACCACCGAGTTGAGTCAGCGACATCGTTTCGGTGCCGGAAGTTGCAGGCGAAAGTGAGCCGAGATTTCCACCACCGACAGCGGAAAAATCAACTCCTGAGCCGTTTTGAGCAGGAATTCCACTTTGTCCAACGGCTAAAGTTCCCGGTGGACTGACAATCAGACAGCTTCCGCTTGTGGAAAACGTGCCGAGATTTTGATAACCATAAGAACTTTCCACATAAATTTGAACTCCAGTGTCAGCAGTTCCACAAGTAGTATTAAATATAATTTGGGTAGTTGTGATGCCATTTGTAGGGAGATAACTTGTTCCGAAAGCTGTCAAATTCCATGCAAATTGCCCTGTAGAGTTACTAAAACCTAAACCAGAAGTTCCATTGGCACCTGAGCCAGTATAGGTATAAAATTGATTAAAAGGATAACCTGGCCATGTGTTGGAATTTACAGTAAAAGAAATAATATTGTAATCATGCAAATAATTTCCGTTAATATCTGTAAGTGTTCCAGATATTGTCCAAAATGGTGTAGCAAAAAGTTGTTTATCCTGTATAATAATAATCAAAAAAATATAAATTAATTTTTTCATTTTAAAATTCCTTTCTACACGAACAAGCCGTGTGCAAAATAAAAACTAAAAAAATAAGTAACTTCAGGCAGCTGCTCTACTAAAAATTCTACCATATTTTTACCTCCTTTTTTGGTTTGAACCTGAAAATTGTCCGCTCCTTAAACTAAAAAATTTTAAAAATGTTCCCAATAATTTTATTTTGGCAGTTAAATCTAAAATTATCAGTTACTTGAAAATTTTGCTTTCGGCTTGTTCCAATAATTTCTTCTTCATTTTTGCCACAACACTTTCAGGTAAAACAAGTTTTTCAGGTTTAAAACCCGAAAGATTTTGCACCTTTTCAACCAACTCTTTTCCATTTTTTACAACAAAATTTTTGTCGTTTCCGGTTGTTTCCTGCGAATTTTTGTGGTTTGGTCCAAAAAAAACAGGGACTTCATAAATTTTCGCTTCCCAAAGGCTGTGAACTCCGTTTTTTGTAAAACCACCACCAACAAAAATGAAATCCGCAACACTGTAAAGGCTTTTCAAAACTCCAAACTCTTCAACTACAAGTGAATTTTCTACCTTTTTTAACTTTGCCAAAAATTCTGTTTCTTGCGTTTCGTGAGGAACTAAAACAAGGAAAAACACCTTTTGAAGCTCTTTAAACGCACTTTCCAAAGCTTGAAAATCCTCAAAGTGAAGGCTTCCAAAAACTGCTGTTTTTTGAGTTTCTTTTAGTTTTTTCCATTTTTGCGGAAGGTTTGTAACTTTTTCTTTGAGCAAACCTTCAAGCCTTGAATCTCCAAAAATTTCAATTTTTTTGTTTTCAACTCCAAGTTTAATGAAGTTTTGTTTTGAATTTTGGTCAACAACTCCAAAAAAATCTACAAGTGAGTACAACTTTTTAAAGAAAAATTTTGCGGGAAATTTTAATCTTGAAGAGTAGTTTTTGAGTTTTGCACAAAGAAAAACTTGTGGAATTTTTCTTTTTTTGAGTTCGTAAGCAAAGTTAAACCAGCAATCATTTTCAACCCAAACAACAAGTTTTGGCAAGAGTTCTGCGATAAAATTTTTTGCATTTTTTTGTGTGTCTGTTGGTAAAAGCAGAAAATTAATTTTTAAGTAAAGTTCATTTTTAGTGTTTTTAAAGCCTTCAAACTCGGTAAAAAAATTTTCTAAGACCAAAAAACCTGAACTTGAGAAAAAAGTAACAAAAATTTCAAAGTCCTCCACAAGTTCAGAAATCAATGGTTCAACTCTCGTAAATTCTCCAAACGACGCACAGTGAAACCAAATTTTTGGTAAAGAGTTTTGAGTTTTTTTATGGGTTTGTTGTTTTTGGATTTTTTGCCAAATTTTTAGCTTTTTGTTTTTTGTTGGTAACGTCAGGAAAATTTTTGAGAGAATTTGCAAGCAGAAAGAGTAAAGGATTTCCATTTTTTTATCCTTTTCAGGTAAAAAATTTTACTAAAGTTCCAGTTCAACCACAACGGGACAGTGGTCGGAACCGAAAACTTGTGGCAAAATGTAAGCGTTTTTGAGGAAAGGTTTTAGATTTTTAGTGATAAAATGGTAGTCAATCCGCCAGCCGATATTTTTTTCACGTGCAAAAGTTTGGTAACTCCACCAGGAAAAGTGATTGTTTCCTTGTTCAAATTCACGAAAAGTATCAATAAAACCTGCTTCTGTGAACCTGTCAAGCCATTCTCGTTCAATCGGTAAAAAACCTGAAGTGTTCACGTTGGCTTTGTAATTTTTCAGGTCTCTTTCCTTGTGTGCAATGTTAAAATCACCGGAAACAATCAAAGGTTCGTTAATATTTTTACAAAAATCCAAAATTGCTTCATTGAATTCCATCTTGAAAGGGACACGCCCTAAATCTCTTTGTCCGCTGGGAAAGTAAATGTTTAGCAGAGTGAACTTTTCAAACTTTGCAAGTAAGACTCTTCCTTCGCCGTCAAATTTTGGGATTCCAATTCCTGAGACGACTTTTTTGGGTTCAGTTTTTGAAAAGATTGCAACTCCGCTGTAACCTTTTTTTTGGGCGGAATTCCAGAAGGTTTTGTATCCGTCAGGTTCTAAAATTTCATTTGAGAGTTGTTCGGTGTTAGCTTTTGTTTCTTGAATTACTAAAATTTCAGGAGATATTTTTTGCAGGAAATCAAAAAAGCCTTTTTGCGAAACGGAACGAATGCCATTGACATTCCAAGAGATAATTTTCATTTTATTCAGATAAAAAAGCCTTGAGCGGTTGTCTCAAGGCTTAATTTTTTTATTTCAGCTTAAAAGTGATTGGAATTGTAACGCCGTTTAGTCCGACAGTTCTGTCGTTTTGGACAGCAGGTTTAAACCTTAGTTGTTGTGCGGCTTCGAGAGCAGCTTGTCCTAAAAAACCGCCGGAAGTATCTTTTGCGATTACAAGATTTTTAGGAGTTCCACTTTTATCAATGTCAAATTGGATAAAAACTTTACCTTCAATACTTGCTTTACGAGCCATGTCAGGGTATTTTAAGTTTTTAGCGATTGCCTTGTTTACAGCGACAGAAAATTCATCATTTTCGAAGCCGATAACTTTAGGTTTTTGAGAAATAGCATAAAAAGGGATTACCTCTTCTTCTTCGCCGGCAGAAGTTGGCGGTGGAGGCGGAGGTGGTGGAACGTCTTCAATATCAAATTCTGAAATGTCAATTGTTTCTGCGTCAAGCAATTCTTCGTTTTCTGATTCAACGAAAACGGTTGGTTTTGAAGGAGCTTGAGTTTGCGGAGCCTGAACAGTTATTGGAACTTCTTCAAGTTGAATTTCCTTTACGTCTCTTGCAGCTTCAATAACGATAGTATTTTTGCTTTTTTGAAAAATAACAAAAGTAGTGTTAATCAATAACAATCCAAGTATTAAACCTAACTCAAACCTTTTAGAGTAGCCAATTTTTAAATCAGCATCTGGATTTTGCGCAAGTCTCATTTTATTGTTGCCCTCCTCCAAGCGTTGAATAGTTAAGGTTTAGAGCATTAGCTTTTCTAAGTTCTTGCTGAACGTCCAAAACAATTCCCATTGGAGCTTGCTTATCCGCTTTCAGACAAACAATAATTTTAGGTTCTTTTTGTCGTTTTTCAATAAAACTTTGGCTAACAGCACTCAATTGACTTGTAACAGGAACGTCATCCAACACGACATCTCCGCCGCTACTAATGTAAATGTAACGAATAAATCTTTTAGTTTCGATTTTTTGAATTTGTTTGGCATTTGGCAAATTTACAGGAATTCCCTGTGATTGCTTGAAAACCGTACTAACCATAAAAAATATCAAGAGAATAAAAACCATATCAGGAAGCGAAGCGGTAGAAATATCCGTAACTGGTCTCATTCTGTTTCTTAGTTTCATAAATCACCCAACATTTGGTTCTGCGATTGAAATCTTTTTAGCATTAGACTGTTTAAGTTGGTCCAGTACTTT
>JADZEA010000153.1 GCA_020850775.1 bacterium | reverse complement strand
CGGCAAAATTTCTGAGTAAAACTTGTGTGAAAGAAAGCAAAACCATAGCTGTAAGTATAAAAATTACAAGGAAGTTTTCAATTTTTTCAAGGTAGTTGTTTAGTTTGTTAAGAAAGTGCATTTTATTTTAGCAGTTAAGTTTAGTTTGTTCAAAGGTATAAAAAAAATTCATTGGGTAATCGGGTTGAGTTTCTGAAATTCTTTTTTTAGCTATTTCAAGGTAAGTTTCATCAATTTCAAAACCGATAAAATTTCTGTTGAGTTTCTTAGCTACGACTCCGGTGGTTCCTGAACCTAAAAAAGGGTCTAAAACCAAGTCATTTTCTTTAGTTCCAATCAATAAAATTCTTTCAAGCAATTTTTCAGGTTTTTCGGCAGGGTGAATTGTTTTGTGTTTTTCGGAAGTCATTTCCCACAAGTTACGCATTTGTTTTCCGTAGTTTAGTTTTTTAGCTGTCTGGTAATCAAAGTAATATTTTTTAGATTTACTTGCGACCCAGATTAGTTCAGTAGAAGGTACGAAACGATTTTGTGAGAGCAAGGGAGCAGCGTTAGGCTTAAACCAAATCACATCATTGATTATCCAAAGGTTTAATTTTTTGAGTAGGAACCCGATGGAAGGATGGTTGTGTAAAGTTCCTGAAATCCACAAAGTCCCATCATTTTTTAAAATTCTTATACATTCTTTAAGCCATTTTTCATTAAATTCGTGAAAATTTTCTATTTTATCCCATTCTCCTTTGTCGCAAGTAACCATTTTTCCATTTTTGACAGTTAAGTTATTTTCGCCTGAAAGGTTGTAAGGAGGGTCGGCAAAAATTAAGTTTACACTTTCGTTTCCGAGTAAGGGGAGTAGGTCAAGTGAATTTCCTTTTTTCAGATTAATTGTTGACATTTTTATCCAATCTTTTTTTAGCGATTTCAAAGTAAGTAAAATTTTTTTCAATTCCAATCCAATTTCTGTTCATTTTTTGGGCTACAAAACCTGTTGTTCCTGTTCCAAAAAATGGGTCTAAAATTAAATCTTTTTCATTGGAAGAAGCCAAAATAATTAGTTCCAATAATTTTTCAGGTTTTTGAGTTGGGTGAATGGCACGCCCGGTTTCAGTTTTAATTCTTTCTTTTCCTTGAACGATTGGTAGTTCCATAAAGTCTAAAAAATCTCGTAATTGTTTGTCTTTACCATCTTTAGTTTTATTTGGATTAAATAATTTAATTTTATCGTAAT
The DNA here is from genome assembly GCA_020850775.1 of bacterium. Lineage (GTDB taxonomy): Bacteria > CLD3 > CLD3 > CLD3 > CLD3 > JADZEA01. The sequence goes on along the minus strand of JADZEA010000153.1, from coordinate 3,728 downwards.
TAAATTGCCAGTTGCTTCCTTTGACAAACCAACAGACAAATTCTGTAGAGTGTGTAAAAGTTCGCTTAGTAATGTTTGGCATTGAGTTAGTTTTGTACCAAGTTAAGATATTGTTAAGTTTTATGTTAAGTTTTTTAGCAACTGAAATAATTTCTGAAATATTGTGTTGTGTGCAAGAAATGTAAAGGCTTCCATTATTTTTCAAAAGTTCTTTAGCTTGTGAAATCCATTTTTCAGTAAAAAACAAGTAATCTTCTTGTTTCCAAGTATCCCAATCTTCATTCATTTTATAGAATGCACCACCAGTTTTATTATTTTTAAGGTTTAGTGATTTACCGGAAAGGCTGTAAGGTGGATCAGCATAAATGAGTTCAACGGAATTTTTTTCAAGTTCTTTTTCCATGACCTCAATACAATCACCTTGATAAATTTTATTAATTTTCATTAAATTGTGATTTCCAATTTTTAATTATTAATGGAATTTTTTCTGACCAATTTAAATGTCCATCTGATTTATTAGCTTCTTGAGTTATTTTTTCGTAAAGTTCTTTAACTTGCAAGTGAGAAAATCTTTTTCCTTTTTGAGCTAAACTAAAGAAAATTTCTAAAAGTTCTGCAAATTGTTCAGTTGTAAGTGGGATAATTTTTTGAATTAATCCATTGTAACCATGTTTACCTGAAATCCAGAAATGATAAAAAGTATCTTGATGAATTTTAGTAGAAATGAACAAACAGTAAGTAACTTTTTGTGGATTTTTATTCTCAAAATCTCTTAAGTGTCTCATTACGGGTTGAGTTTCTCTAATCCATTGAAAATTTGAATTATCTAAAGTTACTTCACAAATAGCATTGTAAGTTTTATAGAAACATTCTATGTCTGGTTTGTTTCCTGAAGCATGGCTAATTGGTTCGCCGTCGTCATCAGTTGGGTAATTTGGTTTAATTTTTATTTCGTCATTCATAATTTTCAATGCTTCAAAAAGCAATTTTTCGAATTGTTCAGGTTGAAATTTTTTAAGTGTTTTAGTCTCTCTAAGAGTTTGAATGATTTTTAGAATTTCATTTGTATCTTTAAGTAGGAAAATTTTTTTCTGTTTTACTTTAAGTTCTAAACTTAAATCTCTTAAATTTATAATTAATTTTTCAAGTTGCTTCTTCGAAAATATATTAAAATTTTCGTTTAACATATTTTTTTCTTTCTCGGTTAACGTAAAATGATTTTCAACTATCAGGTTTTTAATGTTTAAAAGCAAAAAATTGATAATTTCTTTAAGATTTTGGGTTTTTTCTGAAGGAAGTTTGGGTAAAGTAAGGTCTGAAAGATAGTTTAAATAATTTTCAATAGTTTTAAATTTTATTGCTTGCCCGCTGTAAATGTTAAGTAGCTGTTTAATCTCAACTTGTCTTGAAGATTCTAAATCAATTCTCCAATTTTTCCCAAAAATATCCGAAGTTACTTTAAAAAATCTGGTGAGTCTAAAGTAGCGCATTGTGTTGTCACCATAATCGAGCAAACAATTGTTTTTTTTAGAAACTTCTTGTTCAGAAGATAAATTAAAAAATTTAGAAATAAAATTAAAACTAAATTTTTTCTTGTCTTTTGAATTTCTGTAATCCAAAATATTTTGAACATAAGAATCAATAAAATTAGCATTGATTAATGTTGGAATAAAAAGACAAAATTCGTTTCTGCTTAATCCTTTTTTATCATTTAGAGTATTTATTTTATTGATTAAATGCATTGTTGCTATCAAAGGCATTACATCAAAGCCATTTTTTTCTGTGAAATCAGAACTGCAAGGATTTGGAAACTGAAGTTTTAAAAGACTTTTCAAAAAAATGTAACTTATATCGTAATCGCCTTCTAAAAATTTGTTTCCAAGTTCTGTAATTTTTATTAACCCCTGGTTTTCTCTCGCGATGCAAAAACCTAATTTATTTAATGGGTTAACAGATTGTCTTCCACGCATAGGCGGGTCGTTATAATTTTGCAGATTAAAAACTTTTTGTGCAACTTCAAAAGGCATTTCTGTTTCCGTGTTTTCAAAATAATTTTTTAGCTCAACAGGAATGTTTATTGGTTTGTAAAGTTTATTCTGAATTAACAAAATTTGATATTTTATTTGATTAATATCGTCAAAACATTGATTTTCAAGAAGTTTAAGAATTGCAAGAAAGTTTCTTAACCGCTCAGGGTTTCTTACAGTTGTTGAAATTGACCAGGTTTTTTTCATTTTTTTCTAAAAGTTTCAAGGTGTTTGATTACTTCTTCAAGCGTTTCTTTGCTGTAAAGTTGCCCAACAAGTTTTTCACGGACTTTTACTCCGGCTTGTTCAAACTCTTTTTCTGCTTGTGGTGAAGGTTTTTGAGCAAGTTTAACACCTGTTTTTAAAACTACGTCAAGCGATTTTTTGTTGTCCTGGCGAGAAAGCCTGACAAGTTCTGTAAGTTTTTGGTTGCAAACATCCAGCAAAATTTTCTGATTTGCAGGAGAAATTTTAGCAAACTGCTTTTTGGAAACTAAAATTGCTCCGATTGCGTCAGCCATCTCAAAATCAGAAACAAACTTTGTTTTTGTGTGCCACTGAAGTGAAACTGCACCGAGAGGCGAAGCGTAAGCTGCGTCAATCAGGTTTGTTTGGAACGAGGTCAAAATGTCTGCAACGTTTAACTGAACCGGAGAAATTCCAAGCCCCCAAAAAGTTGAGTTTGCAATCGGGTCGCCTTCCCAAGCCCACATTTTTACACCTTTCAAATCGCTGACAGAAGAAACCGGTTTGTTTGAAAAAAAACTTACAAAACCAATTTCAGCCCATCCAAGCAAAACAAAGCCATTTTCTTCAAATTTTTCTGAAAATTTGCCGTACATCTTTTCGTTCACGTAGTCAACTTCTTCGTAATTTTTAAACAAAAAAGGCAGTTCCATCACACGAACTTCTGGTAAAATTTCGCCTAAGCCAACTCCTGAAAAAGCTGCTGAATGGATTTGGTTTGAACGGATTTTTCGGATTACATCTTTTTCGTCGCCTGCAACTCCACCTGCATAAATTTTAAATTTTACTTCGCCTTTTGTTTTGGTTTGAATTTCTTTGTCAATTTCCCGCATAATTTTCATCCACGTGCTTCCTTCAGGAGCAAGCGTTGCAAACTTGATTTCTATCGTTTCAGCAAACAAAAGTATCGGAAAAAGTAAAATTAAAAGCGAAAGAGATTTTTTCATTTTTCTATCCTTTAAAAATAAGTGTCAATGTTTTCTAAAAGTTTTTTAGCACGTTTTTTAGCTAAAGTGTTAATTAAGCGAATTTCGGGTGCGTTTTCTACGTCAAAAGCCAAAACTTGTTTAAGCTGGCTTTCAAAAAGTTCTTTGTTTTGCACCTGAACTGCGTAAAACTGAGCGTAAAAAACACGAACCATCAACATTTTTTCGTTTGAAAGTTTGAGTGCTTTTTCAAAGTGATTTTTTGCTTCTTCAGGTTTTCCGCCGAGAAGTTTTGGAAGGCTCGCTTTGATTGTTCCCAAAAAAAGATGCGGTCCGGCAAAGTAAAAATTTTCATCGAGTTCAAGGCAACGTTCCATCAAAGACTGAGCTTTCCAAAGTTCAGAAACTGCTTCCGGGTCGTCTCTGCTAAGATTAATGTAAGAAGCCCAGGCATTTGCTGTCCAAAAAACAGCTTCAATATTTTTTTTTGAGAAATTTTTCAGTGATTTCTGGAAATTTTCCGGGTTGT
>JADZEA010000152.1 GCA_020850775.1 bacterium | reverse complement strand
TTTTCAGTAAAAAGCTAACTTTTCTTTGTGAGAACCCAAATTCTTAGCTCGGACTTTTACCTAAAATCCTCACTTTTTTTAGCAATTTTAACCAAAACTTCCTTACCTTTAGCAAAAAAATTTGAAGCAAAAAATGACTCGTTTTAGACTTACTGAAGATGAACTTATTGATTCCGCTAAAAATAACATCAGGATTTTACACACTCTTGATTTTATCGGAAACCACAAAACAGCAAAATCACTTGACGTCGGCGAAAGAAACCCAATCACTCCGCTTTTGGAAAAACAGCTCCAAACAAAAATTGAAAATACTTCAATTGACCTTGACACAGAAAAACTTGAGGGTAATTTTGACACAGTTTTTTGCTTTGAAGTGGTTGAACACTTAATGAATCCTTTGCACTTGCTTTTGGAAATTCGCAGTTGCCTTACTTCCAACGGAACTCTGTTTCTTTCTACTCCACTTCACAAACCGCATTTTTTATGGGATAAACATCACTTCACAGAACTTGATTTTGGCAGGTTAAAAACTTTGGTTACACGTGCAGGTTTCACAATCACAAAATCTAAAATTGTTCGTTCACGTCCTTTGTGGTGGTATTTCAGAGGGTTTAGACCTTTGCTAAGGCTTTTTTTCAACAGAACAATAATTCTTGAACTGAAAATTTCACACAAGTAATTTTTTCGCAAACTCAACAACCCGTTTGCAGTTTTGTGTGTCAACAAAAGTATTGTATTTTTTTTGTGCTAAAGTTCTTTCCAAAATAAACTTGTCTTTTTTCTCAACTAAAACCTCGCTGATTGCTTCCGCTACTTCGTTCCAATTTTTACATGAAATTCCCGGTGGCTCGTAATTTTCATAAAATGCTCTGTCAATAATTTGGTAACGTTCAAGGTCAAAAGGTGCAAAAATTATTGGTCTGTTTAGCAAAAGAAAATCAAAATAAACACTTGAGTAATCCGTAATCAATAAATCAACAAACGGCAAAACTTCGTTAATGTCTGCAATTTCGGTTTCCCCGCACCAATGAATTCGTAAACTTTGTGAAACTGTTGGGTTCGTTTTTGTGTGGTAAAAGTGCATTTTGATTAGAAAAATTGAGTTGCTTTGCTCCAAAACCTGCTCTAATTTTGCGAAATCCAAAGTCTCAAAAAGGTCAAAGGAATGATTGCCTTCACCTCTGTGAGTTGGAACGTAAAAAACCACGTTCTTAGCTTTTGTTTTTTCTTTCAGAATTTCAATAATTGAAATTTTGGGCGGATTTTTTTTCAAAATCACGTCGCCACGCGGAAAACCTGTTAGCTGGATTTTACTTTTTTGAGTTGCAAAAGCGGTTTCAAAACGTTGTGTAACAACCGGGCTTGCAGAAATCAGCATTTGCCAACTGTCCTCACTAAACGGGAAAATCAGTTTCCCAAGCAATTTTGCAGTTTGGAACAAAAAATTTTCGTTTGGATTTTCTGTGATTTTATCATCAAAACCAATTTTTTTCAAAGGAGTTCCGTGCCAAAGCTGGATTTTTTTGGAATCAAAAGCAGCAATGTTCACGTCTTTCACCGCACAAGTCAGAAAGGAAAGTGAAGCCCTTGAACAAACCCAAAAAGCTGCGAAAGACTTAGAAAAGTAAGCTTCTTTTCCACTCTTTCGCAAGTTTTGAACAATGTTTTTGTTACGACTAATCCAAATGGCACGAACATTTTTTTCGTTTTCGCAAACAAATTCAAAAACGTAACGGCTGTTATCGGAATAACGCTCACCAAACCAAGCACCAAAAACCCAAATTTTTTCGTTTCGTGAAATTAGTTTGCTCAAAAAATAAGGGAAAAACAAGGCAACGTAAGTAACAATTTTTTTGGAGACCCGCTTTAAAATTCTTTTGCTAATCATTTTTTTGAGAAAATCTCAGCTCCTGAAAAACTTTGGTTAAAGTTTAGTGTTCCTTCTTTGGTAGTAATTTTTCTTTAGTTTTGAGCAGAAATTTTTAAGTTCACTTGCTCCAAATCCTCTAAAAAATCAATTTCCATACACATTAAATCAGAAATGTCCAAAGGATAAATTTTGAAGCCTTTTTCAATTGCAAGTTCAATTCCCCGCTCAAAGTAATCAGAATCTTTGCAGTGTTCAAGGCAATCAATTAATAAATTAATGTCTTTACTTTTAATTTTATTAATTCCAACAGCTTCACCAAGCCCGCTAACAACAATTTTTGAAACTTGTGAAATTGTTCCGTCAGCATTCACAAGGTACTTAACTTCTTCGTCAGCAACTTTTGAGGTGTTCACAGCCATACAAGAGCCGTCAAAATTAATAATTCTCTCAAGAACTTTGTGGTCAAAAACCACGTCTCCGTTAATCCAGAGAACGTCAGTATTTTTTAGTTTTTTTAAGCCTCTAAGCAAACTTTTTGAAGTGTTGGTTGAGTCGAAGTAATCGTTGTAAACGTAAGTGAGTTCGGGAAAAACTTCCATTATCAAATCCTTTTTAAACCCAACAACCACAAAAATATCGTTCAGGTCAACGTAGTTTGTAAAATTTTCAAGTTGAGTTTGCATTATGCTTTTGTCATTCTGTAGTTTTGTGAGTGGTTTTGGAAAAGGTTTTCCAAGCCTTGAACCAATTCCTGCTGCAAGAATTAATACTTTCATAAAAAATCCTGGTTTTAAAGTTTTTTAACCTTGAAGGTTTTTTAACCTTGAAGGCTTGAAAATTACTTTTGAAATTTTTTCAAAGCAAGTTTAAACTTTGTTTTTTGCAAGGTTCAGGTAATCTTTGTAACGTGAAAAAATGCCAACTAAAGTAAAATCAATTGTTTCCCTGCTTTTTTTAGTGTAGGCAAAGCCAAGGTAAAAAGTTGAAAGAAGTGTCGCAAAAATTGAACCTGCAATGCCAAAATTTGCAATCAAAAAGTAATTCAAAACAATGTTCAAAATCCCTGAAACTACCCTGACAATCAAAACAAATTTTGGGTTTTCAATCGCAATCAAAACAAGTTCACTCGCCAAACTCCAAGGCAAAACAATCCCGTAAACCACAAAAAATTTTAGTAAAATAATTCCTTCAGGAAATTTTCCACCGTAAATCAAACTAAAAATTTCATTTGCAAAAACGAGCAAAACCAATGAAACTAAAAGATTTACAACAAACGAAGTAAACACAACTTTCTCAAATATTTTTTTTAGCTCAACAAGTTTTCTTTCGTACCAAAGTTTTGAAAAAGTCGGGAAAAACACAACGGACACCACTTGTTTGATTAGTTCGTAAACTTTTTTAAAATTAATTACAGCGTAGTAAACCGCAACTTCTTTATCTCCAAGCAAAGCTGCAATCATAAAAATATCAATTCTTTCGTAGATTTGATGAAAAGTGAGTGCCGAAGCAGTAAACTTTCCGAAGTTTAACAAAGTTTTCACTTCTTCCCAAAACGTAAACGCAAAACTTTTTAAAATTGCCAAACTTTTACGTTTCAAAAAGATGCAAAATGCAAAAACAAGCGAAGCTAAAAGCCCAAAAATATTAATCCAAACAACTTGAACAGCATTTGAAATTTTATCTGACAGCCCTAAAATGGTTAACAAAACGATGCAAAAAACAAGAAAAATAATATTGATTAAACTGTAAATCCAAATCACATTTTTCGCTCTGTACACTTCACAAATGAAGTTTTTGAGTGAGAAACAAAAGGTAACCAAAAGTGCAAGGTAAAGTGTTTCGTCAAAAGTTGGCAATTTTAGAACAGACGAAAGGTAAGTTTTTGAAGCAAAAAGTAAAACAGAACCAATTCCAAAAGCTGTAAAATTTATGAAGAAACTTGCAAAAAGGATTTTGTTTCGTGAGTTGTCTTCAGAAAAATATTTCACCATCGGATTTAGTGCGAGACCTTGCAAAATATTTGAAAAACTAAGGAAAATCCCTTGTAAAATTATGTACAAAGCACTTTCCCCTGAAGGCAAAGCACGTAAAACATAAACTGCAAAAACAATTCCGTAAACTGCCTGAATACCTTTTTCGGTAAAAGCCCAAAGCGTATTTTTTGAATAATCAAGTAGTTTCATTAATTGTTAATTGTTAGTAAAAAGAGGTACACGAAGTTTTTTTAGTTAAATCTTTAGGTTTGTAAAATAGTGAAAGCCTGATTTTTTAATTTCAGGCTCTCACTTGAAAAAAATTTACTTCAGAAGTGTCATTGATTTGGTTTGAACTTCTCCACCAACGTTTAGCTTGTAAAAATAAGTTCCACTTGAAACTGGTTCGCCGTTTTGGTTAACTCCGTCCCAAACAAAGTTGTAAAAATTCGGGGCAAGAGTTCCTTCAAAAACTTTTGCGATTTCTTGTCCTAACTGATTGTAAATTTTCAAGGTAACTTTTGAATTATTTTTTAGCTCAAAAGGAATTGTGGTTGTTGGGTTAAAAGGGTTTGGAAAATTTGAGTGTAACTCAAAAGTTTTAGTAACTGGATTTTTGTTTGGTTCTTCAATTCCTGCCGGGAAAGATGTCGGTTGTTTGTTAGCAAGAATCCAGTTTTCCGGGTCAACTACCATTGTTGTTGGAGTAAAAGGCAAGGTTGTAGTAAAAATTTGGAACGTGTTTAGTAAGTAATTATCATTCATAAAAGTTAGAACAGTGTCAATTCCGCTTCCGCTAAACTTGAACTGTACCGGCATTTTATAAAACTTGTTTCCGTTTTGTTTAAGTGCAATTTTTAGCGTTTGAGTCGCAGGATTCCAGTCCCATGCGTGTTGGTAGCTTAAAACTCCCGTTTCATAAATCCATTGATTAAAAAACCAGGCTAAACTTGTTCCGTACTCGGCTGAACAAAAATCCATCAGGTTTTCAGTTTCAGCATTTCCGTAAGCGTACTGGTTTAAGTAGTTGTTTAACGCTGCAAAAAAGTTTGTATCGCCCATAACTCCGCGAAGCATGTGAAGGACGATTCCGCCTTTGTTGTAGATTGCGTTTGTGTTTCCAAAAGGGTCAAGCGAATCAGCAATCACGGTAACGTTGTAAAAACTATTAAACATTTCAGCCATAATGTCATTCAGGTAAGCAGTTTTTCCACCGTTGTACTCTGCCCAAATTGCTTCAATGTAAGTTGCAAAACCTTCGTTTAACCAGATGTGGTCCCAAGATTTTGGTGAAACGTAATCGCCAAACCATTGATGACCAGCCTCGTGAGCATTAATCCAATCGTAAACGTGGTTGCCAAGCACAAGATTATTTCCATAACTTGTCAATGTTTGGTGTTCCATTGCTCCGCCCCAGGGAAACATTACCATTCCGTAGTGTTCGTTCAAAAACCTGTACTCACCAAAACGCTGCGAAATAGCTGTCAAAACATCGTCAGTTGCATTAAAATCCTCCATCGCCTGAGTAAGTTTTTCAGGGTACGCATAAAATTCAAGAGGCATAGAATCAGTTGCGGTGTAATGGTAGTAGTAAGTAAAATGCGAATAATCACTAACGTTCAGTTCTACAAGATAAGTTGTTATCAGGTAGCCGTGTTCGTAAAAGAAAGTTTTTGTTCCGTTTCCGTTGTTTGTTTGAGAGACTAAAAGTCCGTTTGAAACCCCCGTTAAATTATCAGGACAAGTAATTGCCATTTTTACCAATGCTTTGTCAATTGGATGGTCTTTACAAGGCCACCAGCTTCTTGCTCCAAAAGGCTCGCTTAAAGTCGTGATTAAAGGCATGTTGTTAGGTCCGTGAGTGCTGAAATCAAAGCCCTGAAATCCCGAAGCACTTGGAGCACCGTGATAAAAAACAGTCGTTGTTGTGTCATTCGCTCCAATCGGAATGTTTAAAAGGTCGTTTAAGTGAGTGAAAGCGGTTGTTAAGTTCCCAACTTTCACAGAGTCAACCGTTAGCGAATTTGCAAAATCATAAGTTATTGTTGTTGTTGCATTTACAATCGCAAAAGTTGTTTTCACACTGCCTTTGATTGTTTCTGTCGTTGGGAAAACTTCAATCGCAATTTCGTAACTTTTTACATCGTAATCAGATTGATTTGTTGTTGAAAGCGTTTGAGAAGGTTTGATTTTTCCAAACTTGCTCTTAAGTTCGTCACTTCTTAGCTTGTTTTTCATTTCACGAACTGGTGAAACAAGTTCGTAATTCTTTTGTGCAAACAAAAGTGAATTACAAACTAAAACCAAAGAAACGACCAGGAATCGTAGGTTAGTTAATTTTTTCATTTTTTACCTTTAAAGTTAATCTTAATTTTTTACTGCTACAAAGTAAGTAATTTTTTGAACTTAGTCAATTTTCTCTTTTAGAAAACTTTACCTTTGAAAAATACAACTTTTGCTATTAAATTTTTATCACAAACTTAACAAGGAATTTGATTTGTGAAAAAAATTACGTTGCTTCTGCTTTTCATTGCTTCTTTTAACGCTTTTGGGCAAACAAAAAAACAACCTCTTTACCAAACCTACCTTGACGAAGGTCTGAAAGCCTACAAACAACACAACTTCACAAAAGCACGGGAAGATTTTTCAGCCGTTCTGCAAAGAGAACCAAACGAACTAACCTCTTCCGCTGAATTTTTACTTTCACTTACTTACTACCAGTTAACAAACTTCTCAAAAGCTAAAATTCAGTGCGAAAATTTTCGTAAAAACTACCCTGAAAGCCTTTACTTTGAAGAATCAACAGTCTTACTCGCAAAAATTTTTTACCAGCTTGGTAACTTTGAGCAGGCAGTTTTAACTTTTTTTGAAGAACTTTCAAAGGGTAAAAATACTGAACTCAAACACGAAACAGAAAAACTTGTTTCTGAAATTTTAGCCGTAAACTTCACAAAGGAAGAAATTGAAAACTTTGGAAAAAAACTAACAAACACTCAAGCAGAATTACTCCAAAGACTTGCCAAACAATCCGGAAAAGACAAAATCACTCAAATTGCTGTAATTTTGCCACTTACCGGAACAGACAGAGAAATTGGCAACAAAATTTTAGACGGAATCAAGTTTGCTTTCAATGAATTTATCAAAATGGACAGTTTGAAAATTGCCTTGAGAATTGAAGACACTGAATCAGATTTTGTAAACGTTGTCAAAATCACTAAAAAACTTGCAACTTCAGGAGAAGTTGTTTGTGCAATCGGACCAATCACAAGCGAAGAATTTATTGCAGCTTCGGGAATTGCTTCCGAGTATAATTTTCCAATAATTTCGCCAACAGCAACAAAAACAGGAATTACTGAACTTGGAAAAACAATTTTTCAGGCTAACACAGATTTTAAGTCTTGCGGAAAATTTGTTGCAAACCATATTTTATCAAATTATCAAAACCCAACTATTGCAATTTTAGCACCTCTTGATAACTATGGAATTAAAATAATAGAAGGTTTTACTGAAACTTTGAACAACGCAAATTGCAAAACCATCGCTGAAGAATGGTACAACCCTGGAATTCAAGATTTTTCACAACAAATCCGCAGAATTAAAAACGCATCTTTTGAGCCAATAATTCAAGATTCAATAAACGCGGAATTTGAAAAAATTATTGCTCAAGATGAACAGGAATTTGACTTGGAACTACTTAAAACGCAACTTTCAGAAAAATGGCACAGAGATTTTGTTGGAATTGGGAAAAAAATTGACGCATTTTTTGTGCCTTGCTACTCTGACGAACTAAGCTACATTTTACCACAAACTACAATCGCAGGACTTGACGCAACATTTTTTGGTAACGAAAACTGGTACGATGAAAAACTGCTTAACGACAACAAAATTTATGCTGAAGGTTCATTTTTCACAAGTGATTATTTTTGGGAAAACACGGAACCGGAAGTGAAAAATTTCATCACAAACTACAGAACACTAATGAAAAAAAATCCCGGTAAAATGAACGTTTACGGCTACGACACAGCAAAACTTGTTTTTGAAACACTTTCTCTTTCCGGCTCCGAACGTGAAAATTTTGCCCGTGAACTTTCAAAAGTGAAAAATTTCCAGGGAATGCAAAGAGAAATCTCGTTTGAAAACAACTCAAATCAATCTTTACACTTACTAAACTTACAAAACGGACAAATTTTAAAAGTGAAAAAACAAGAATGATTTTAGAAGAAAAAAATGGTTTAAAAATTTTACGCTCTACCCTTTTTTCACGGTTTCCGGAACTTGTTTTTGGCTTCAGTACACGAATTGGAGGTTTTAGCAAAGGAGATTTTTCAAGTTTAAACCTAAGTGTCAGCGTTAACGACAAAAAAGAAAATGTTTCGGCAAACAGAAACTTGTTCTTTTCGGCTTTAGGAATTTCGCAGGAAAAAATCGCCTTTTCAGGTCAGGTTCACGGCGAAAGAATCGTTTTCCCGCAAAATTTTGGTTTACAAAAAGAATGCGACGGATTGATTACAAACAAAAACAACGTTTTCCTGACGCTTACGGGAGCGGATTGTTACTGCGTTTTCTTCTACGAACCAAAACAAAAAGTCGTTTGCGGAGTTCACTCAGGTTGGCGTGGAACTGTTCAGGAAATCGTCAAAAAAGCTGTTCTGAAAATGGAAAACGAGTTTTTTTGTAAGCCAAACGAGATTTTAGCTTTTGTAACACCCGGAATTTCTTGCGAAAATTTTGAGGTTGGTGAGGAAGTTGCCGTTAATTTTAGTGAAAATTTTATTAAACGTAAGGCGAAACCTTTTGTAGATTTGGAGAAGGTTCTTCAAAAACAGTTGCTTGATTGTGGCTTAAAAAAAGAAAACATTGAACTTTCCGGGCTTTGCACTTACAAAAACGAAGAACTTTTTTTTTCACACAGAAGAGACAAAGGCAAAACAGGACGAATGTTTGGGACAATTGGAATAAAATTTTAAAAAATTGGAGTAAAAATTGAAAAAATACGGATTTATTTTTGCAGGGATTCTCTTAACTTCCTTACCTTCTTTTGCGCAAAACAGACTTGCTTTAGGTTCGTCAGTTTTTGAAAGCAACGGAATTTTGGAAAGTTACGTTTTGCGGGTCAGCAAAACCAACCAAACGATTGATTTTCAAGCCAGTTTTGGCTACAGAAACAACAGTTCCGTTCAGTTGGACACAAACGTAAATTTTGGATTTAATATTTTTGAAGGTGAAAATTTTAAGACTTTTTGGGGACCGAGAGTTGGTTTTTATTTTAACAACAACCTTGACACGAGCTTTGAGAGAGCAACGACAAAAATTTTGAGGCTTGCACCTTTTTATGGTTGTGAGTATTTTTTGGTGGAAAATTTTAGTGTTGGCTTGACCTTGGCTCCGACACTTGAATTTGATTTTACAGAAAATGCAAAAGACGAATTCAGGGGAATCAGTAACTACGCTTCCCTTAATGCTTTGATTTATTTTTAGTTAAATTAATAAGAAACAAAGGAAATTTTTATGAAAACGAAAAACATTGTAGTTTTAATGCTTTTAACTTTTTCAATAAATGTTTTTGGGCAAGAGGCGAAAAACGTTGAAAAGATTAAACAAGAGGTTAAAACCCGCACTGAAACATTAAACAAAAAAATTAAAACTCTAAGTGCAGACAGGCAAACAGGAGCTGTAACTCAGGCAGAGTACGATAAAATTGTTGCTCAAATTGAAAAAGAAAAAGAAGAAATCAGCAAGCTGAACAAAATTGTCAATGCTGAAGGTGAAGCCAAAAGACTGTACAACAGCGGACTAAATTTAATCAAACAAAAACGTTACAGCGAAGCACTAAAAGACCTTGAAAGTGCAATCTCAATTCAATCTGATTTTGACAAAGCCTACTACATTGCCGGACAGTGCTACGGAGCGATGAGTGACAAAGACGGAGCTTTACAGATGTACAACAAAGCAATTCAAAATACTTCTGAGGCCTCGCTGAAAGCAAAATCCTACTACGCAATCGGAAACCTGCACAAATCTTCCAATGAAGACGCAAAAGCTCTTGAAAACTATGACCTTGCAATAAAATCAGCATCTTACGACAAAGCCTACGTCGGAAAAGGTGAAATTTACATGCAAAGAGGTGGAGAAACCAACATCCAAAGTGCCATTTCTAATTTTGAGTCTGCTCTGAAACTTGACCCAAAAAACCAACTCGCTGCTTACAATCTTGGAATTGCAAACGAACACCTGAACCAACACAGCAAAGCAATTGCTGCTTACGAAATTGCTTCAAAATTGGGAAAAGATTACGCTGCTGATTCCTACGTTGGAATGGTCAAAGCTTACAACGCACTTGGCGAACACAAAAAAGCTGTTGACGTCGGCTTACAAGCATTAAAATCTGCTCCTAAAAGACGAAAAGCTGAATGCAACTGCGAAATCGGCGAAGGCTACAGAAAAATCGGAAGTCAGGGAAACGCAATAAAATACTTTGAAGAATGTGCAAAAGATGCAAACTGGAGAAGTTTTGCAAACTATGGAATTGAAGTTACAAAAGACCCTTCCAAAGAAAAAAAGCAACAATAAATTTTTACTTAAAACCTTCAGGCAAAACTTGAAGGTTTTTTGTTTCTGCAACTTTTTTCCCCGTCCAAATCTCAAAACTTTTACTTGCCTGAAAAATTAACATTGGCAAACCATTCAAAATTTTCGCTCCGGAACATTCTGCACTTTCCAAAAATAATGTTTTTTGTGGATTGTAAACAAGGTCAAAAACTGTCTTTCCTGCAAGGCTTGTTCTAAAAATAAAAGGCGTTTTTTCAATGTTTGGAAACATTCCAAGTGGCGTGCTGTTTACAATCAAATCACAATTTTTTACACAATTTTCCAAATCCCGCTCCAAAACTAACTCAATAATTTTGCCAAACTGTTCCCTGAGTTTCAAAGCATTTTCCAAAGTTCTGTTAAAAACAAAAACCTTTTCCACTTTGTTTTCAAGTGCAAAAATTACTGCTTTAGCCGAACCACCTGCTCCAAAAAGCAAAACTTGTTTGGGAATTTTTATGTTTTCAAACGTCTTTGCAACGCCAAAAACGTCTGTGTTTTCTCCAAAAGTTTTACCATTTTTTAGTAAAACCGTGTTCACTGAACCGCAATTTTTTGCTGTTTCAGAAAGCTCGTCAAGTTCCGGTAAAAGCGTTTCTTTGTAAGGAATTGTAACGTTAAACCCGTCAAGCCCACAAGTCGCCAACCACGCTAAAAGGTCTGTTTTTTGTTCAAACTCAAAAAGTTCGTAGCTAACTGAAAGGTTTGTGCTTTTAGCAAAAAATTCGTGGATTGTTGGTGAAAGCGAGTGTTTCAGCGTTTTACCAACAAGCCCAAGTTTAAATTTTTTCATTTTCTTTAAGAATTTTTACGAGACTCTGAGTTGTTACGCTGTCAAACATTTTTCCATTGATTTCAATGTTTGGTCCAATATCGCAGTAACCGAAACATTTTGCAGAAACTAAAGCTGTGTCAGTTTTTTGAGAAATTTCACCTAATTTAACTTTTAGCTTTTGGCAAAGAAAATCTACTAATTTTTCACTTCCAGCAATGTTACAATGAATGTTTGTACAAACTTTAATGATTTTTTGTGGAGTTTTGCGAATTGGAATTTCAAGCACTTCGTCAACAACTTGCCTGACTTCTTCAAAATCTAACTTGAATTGTTTTGCTACTTCTAAAATTTCTTCCTTTGAAATTGAGGCTTTTTCTTCACTAAAAGCGAATAAAACCGGTAAAAACCCTCCCTCTAAAAATTTTGAAGTTGACATTTTTATGCTACAAAAATTTCCGCAAGCTGAACCACAAAACCATCAATCACTTTGGATTTTACTTCTCCGTTTTCTTTCGCCGACGAAAACAACACGTAAGTTTTTCCTTGCAAACAAAAAACTTCCACACTTTTGCTTTGTGGCTCAA
>JADZEA010000151.1 GCA_020850775.1 bacterium | reverse complement strand
GCAACTGCAATTTTTTTGAACTGGTCGTTTTGGGTTTGAAAATTGACTAAAGTTTTTGCTAAGTTCAGTGCTTGGAGAAGTGTTTGTTTTGCCTTTTCAAACTCTCCAAAAGCAAAATATTTCTTTGCGATTTCAAGCAAAAAATCAATTTTTTGTGTTGGCTCAGTGATTTTCAGAGTTGTGTTTAAAGCAAAACTAAGGACTTCGAAAGCTTTTTCGGGTTCGCTGTTTTCAAAAAAAGCGTTTCCAATTTCTAAAAATGCAAAGACTTTTGAATTGTTTTCTGTGATTTTTTGGCTTGTTTTAAATGCTTCAGTGTAGTTTTTTTGTTTTGCAAATTGGCTTGCAATTTTTATTAGAACCCAGGATTTTGCTGTTTTATCGGAAATTTTGTAAGCCGTAAAAAGAGCTTGCTGAAAATCATTTGCTTCGGCAAAGTTTACTGAAATTTTAGTCAGAACAATTGTTTGCGAGGTTTTTTCAGTGATTTTGTTTGCTTCTTCAAGTGCTTGCAGCAAAAGTGTTTTAGCAAGTTCAGTTTCATTTTTTTCAATTAGCTTGCCTGCTAATTCAGACAAAATTCTTGCTTTAGGGAAAGGATTTTCCATTTTTTGTGAAGTTTCAATTGCTTTTTGAAAGTTTGAGTTTTCACTGAATTTTTGAATAATTTGTGCGAGAATTTCATCAGGGTTGAAACCAATTTTTGTTTCTTCCATCGTTTTTTTCAAAAGCAGGGAGTCTTGAGTTTCAATGGCAATTTGTGTTAGCAGCAAAACTTGGGAAGGGAAATTGCTAATTTTTTGTGTAACAGTAAAGGCTTCACCGAACTTTTTCTGGTCAATAAAACCGTTTGCAATTTTTATTAAAGCATTTGTTTTGTAAGAAGATTCCAAAATTTTTTCAGAAATTCCAAATGCTTGTGGTAAAAGTTTTTCGGCTTTTTCGGTGTTTCCATTTTTAAGAAAAGCGTCAGAAAGTTCAGTCAGAGTTAAGATTTTCAGGTAATCAGAATCGATTTTTTGTGAAAAAAGTAAAGCACAGTCAAGAGGATTTTCTTCGGCTTGAGCTTTAAGTTGTGCTTTTGGAAGGATTGAGTTTTCAAATTCAGAGATTGGAAAAATATCAATTTCAAGGTTTCCTTCGCTGATTTTTCGTGCAAGTTCGGATTTAGGAAATTGAGAATTGATAGAATCGATTTTAGTTTGAGCCTGGTTGTAAAGTTTTGCAGCATCTTTGTAGCTAATTTTTTCAGTTTCTTTCGCCAATTTTATTAGTTGTGTGGCTTGTTCAAAGAGTTTTTTCTCTTCCGATGAGCAAGAAATCAGTGAAAGACAGGCTAAAAGAACAAAAATTAGATTTATCATATTTTATTTTTAAAAAATTGCTATTGAGCAGGGCTTAAAATTATTATTTTACCCAACAAGACTTTGGTGAAAATAGCTACAAAATTCGCAAAAAATCACAAAAATCTTTAACTGAAAGGTTTTTAAACAATGGTTAGAAAAATTGACACAGACGTTAGCAGGTTCAAAAAAATTGTTAAGGGTCAGATAAAAAAGGATTTAAGAAAATACATTAAACAAGGTGAGATGATTGGAAGGCAAGGAAAAGACCTTGTAAGTATTCCGATGCCTGAGATTGAAATTCCGCGTTTTAAGTTTGATTTTTCCAAAGGAAAGGGGGTTGGACAAGGAGAAGGAGAAGCAGGCGACACAATCGGACAAGGCGAACAACAGGACGGAAAAGGAGAAGCGGGCGAAAATCCCGGAGAACACGGTTTGGAAGTGGATATTTCTTTGGATGAACTTGCAGAAATTCTTGGTGAAGAACTTGAATTGCCAAAAATTGAACCAAAAGGGAGTAAAAAAATTGAGTCTGTAAAAGACCGTTACGTTGGAATTCGTAACGTTGGTCCGGAATCTTTGAGACACTTCAAACGAACTTACAAAAAAGCACTTAAAAGAATGATTTCAAGTGGAGTTTACGATGAAAAAAACCCTGTTGTAATTCCAATTCGCGAAGATAAAGTTTACCGTTCCTGGGTTGAAAAGGAAGTTGAGCAGAACAATGCAGTCGTAATTTACATTATGGATGTTAGCGGCTCAATGGGTGAAGAGCAAAAGGAAATTGTGCGGATTGAGTCATTTTGGATTGATACGTGGCTTCGTTCACAGTACAAAGGACTTGAAACACGCTACATTATTCACGACTCTTCAGCAAGGGAAGTTGACAAAGATACATTTTTCAGAACTCGTGAAAGTGGCGGAACGAAAATTTCTTCTGCTTACGAACTTTGCATGAAAATTATTGAAAAAGATTATGATTTTGCGGAATGGAATGTTTACCCGTTTCATTTTTCAGATGGAGATAACTGGGCTGGAGATACAGAAAGATGCGTTGAAATTTTGAGCCAAAACCTAATTCCACGTTGTAATATTTTTTGTTACGGGCAGGTTGAAAGCCTTTACGGAAGTGGTAAATTTATTCAAACTTTACGAGAAAATTTTACAGAGGAAGAAGATGTAATTACTTCTGTAATTGGCTCAAAAGAAGATATTTATCGTTCAATCAAAGATTTTTTAGGTAAGGGAAAGTAATTTAAACTTTAGAATTGAATTGTGTAAAGTGAAATTACTTTTGGAATTTTAAGTAAAACTCAGTTAGATTTTTTTAAGGGAAAAATTATGTACCAAACAAGATTTTCTACAGAACTAAAAGAATGGAAGTACAAAATTGAGAATATCGCAAAGGATTTTGGGCTTGATTTTTTCCCGGTAATTTTTGAGGTGCTTTCCTTTGACCAACTCAATCAAGCAGCTGCTTTTGGTGGTTTTCCAACTCGTTATCCACATTGGAAATTTGGAATGGAATACGAAAAACTTGCCAAAGGTTACACTTACGGATTAATGAAAATCTATGAACTGGTAATTAATAACAACCCAAGTTATGCTTACTTAATGGATACAAACCCACTTGTTGACCAAAAACTTGTGATGGCTCACGTTTACGGACACGTTGATTTTTTCAAAAACAATTTTTGGTTTTCACACACAAACCGCAAAATGATTGACGAAATGGGTAACCACGGAAATCGGATTAGAAGTTACATGAACAAATACGGCTACGAAGTTGTTGAAGATTACTTAACTTGCTGTCTTTCAATTGAAAACTTGATAGACATTCACTCTCCTTATTTTAAACGAAGCGAAACAACCATAAAAGAAGAATTTGACGACAGAAGCTTGTCTCTGAAATTTAAAAGTAAAGGTTACATGGATCCTTACATTAATCCGCCGGATTTTGTGGATGCGATGAAAAAAAAACAAGAAGTAAAAGACAAAAAAATCAGTGAAAACCCACAAAAAGATGTCTTACTTTTTTTGATTGAACACGCTCCGATTGAAAATTGGCAACGGGATGTTCTTGCAATCGTCAGAAACGAAGCCTACTATTTTGCTCCTCAGGGAATGACAAAAATTATGAACGAAGGCTGGGCTTCCTATTGGCACACAAAAATTATGACTTCTAAAATTCTTGCTGATTCAGAAATTATTGATTTTGCCGAACACCACGCAGGAACCGTTGCAACAAGCAAAGACTCAATCAATCCTTACAAAATCGGGCTTGAAATTTTCCGCGATGTAGAAGACCGCTGGAACAAAGGAAAATTTGGAAAAGATTACGAAGATTGTCCAAATTATGAACAACGTTTGAACTGGAATAAAAATTTAGGACTTGGACAGCAAAAAATATTTGAAATCAGAAAAATTTACAACGACATAACTTTTCTTGACGAGTTCCTGACTCCTGAACTTGCGGAAAAATTACAGCTTTTCTCCTTTTGGAAAAATCCTTACTCTGCAAACTACGAAATTTACACACGTGAATTCGAAAAAGTAAAAGCTACCTTGCTCGCTCAACTCACAAACTTAGGAAACCCAAACATTGAAATTATTGACGGAAACTTTAGAAATCGCACAGAATTACTCATAAAACATTCACACGAAGGAACTGACCTTGACACAAATTACGCAAAAGATACACTAAAAAACCTTTCAATCATTTGGACAAGACCCGTTCACTTAGAGACTTTCGTGAATAAAACAAAAACTCTCTATTCCTGGGAAGACAATAAATTTTTAACAACAAAAATTTAATTTGAACCTTTTCCATACAGTTGGCAGTTCGGTGTTTTATTTTTACGAAAACTTAAAAAGGAACTTCAAAAATGTTTTTTCAAAATCCTGACGAATACCTTGCTACCTGTGATTTTTCAGAACCACAAAGTGAACTTTGGATTTCTGACACAAATTCAATAAAAATCCTTTTGCAGAAAAATTTACTCAATAAATTTTTACCAACCGTTTTGGAAACAAAAGAACTTTTTACTGAACTTGAAAACCTCTTTCTTTCTCAAAAAATCCTTTCTAAAACCAAACAAAGCCTGATAATCCAAAAAATACTTAGTGAAAATCAAGATTTTTCTTGTTTTAGCAACCAAACGGAACTTCCAAAACTCATCAAAGCAATTTTATGTTTTCCAACTTTTAAACTTGAAGAACTAAACTCACCGCTCTCAAAAAAAATCCGGCAATTCCTGAATGTTTACCTGCAAGAGTGCGAAAAACTCAATTTTTACGATGAAAGTAAAATGCTAAAATTGCTTTCGGAAACCAAAATTCCTAATTTTCGTGCTTGTGAAAAGATTGTGTTTTGTGGTGAATTTTTTGCTCTGACAGAACTTGAACTAAAAATTTTACGGAACTTTGCTTCTGAAATTCAAGAAGTTGTTTTTATCGGAACTTTTGCAAAAGAATTAGAACAACTCTTTATTAATCATAATTTTATGGATTTCAAAAATTCAATCAGAGACTTTTTTTTCAGTTCAAAAGAAAACAGTTTTTTTTCTGAAATTCACTCGTTTACCGGACAACTTAGTGAATTTTCATTTTTTGCTGATTGGGAAGAGGAGCTAAGTTTTATTGCCAAACAAATTAAAAAAGACCTTCTTGAAAACAAAATCAAACCTGATGAAATTGCTGTTTACGTCCCAACAAAAGAATACGGCTACAAAACAAACGAGATTTTTGAAAATTTTGGGCTTCCGTTTAACCACACTTTTTCAAAAACGCTTGCTGAACATCCTTTAAGTGCTTTTATTCGTTTTTTCCTTTCACTTGACTGGGATAAAACAACTGAAGTTTTTAAGTTTCTAAAATCTCCTTTTGTAACTTTGGCAGGTTTTGAAAACTTGAAAAATTTAGAAACTGTTTTGTTAAAAAGTGGCGTTTCAGAGCTTGTGAACACGGAAAAAGCTGTTGAGAAAATTCAAAACCACTACAAAAGAAAAGTTGAGTACGAATTTGCCAACTCACGGGAAATTAATGAGGAACAAGCAAAAATTTTGCACGATTTTTCGGTTTTTTGCTTAAAAATTCAAGAGGTAAAAAATTTGCTTCCTGAAAAATCAAAACCAAAAGATTTTTTTAAAAAATTTAGTGAAGTGATGATTTTTCTTAAAGTTAAGAGAACAACTAATGCTTTTAATGAAGCCTTAAAACTTTGGGAAGAATTAACGGAAACACTCTCAGAACTTGGCGAAAGAAATTACAAACTTTCAAACTACCTTGATTTTTTCAATTATTTTTCTCAAAAAAGCTACTTTCCACAAGCTAAAACACAAAAAATCCTTGTTACAGAGTTAACAAGAGTTTCAAAGGAAGGTTTTTTACGGGTTTACCAGGTTGGAATGACAAACCAATTTTTCCCGAACCAAGCGGAAAAAAATGCCTTTACGGAACTTTTACAAGAGATTAGCATTGTGAGAACTCCACAAATTCAACTTTTTACATTTTTAGAATTGCTGAAAAACAAAACGGATTTCAGGCTTTCTTCGGCAAAACTTGTTGGCGACCAGGAACAAGAAATTTCAGAAATTTTAGTTGACCTGAAACTTAAAAAAATTGAGAAAAAAGTTGAGCTTGAAACTAAACTTTACAGCAAAACTGAAAAATTTGAAGTAATTGGAAGATTTAAAAAATTCCACAATAAAAACACAAGAAAAATCCTTGAAGTTACAGAAAAACGAAACAGTCCAAATTTTACAGAATTTGATGGTTTTTTAGAAAATCAAATTGAGAATTTCAGTGAAAAAACTTTTTCAATTACACAGTTTGAGGAGTTTTCTGCTTGTCCAATGAAGTATTTTTTCAAAAGGGAACTAAAACTTGAAAGCCTGAAAATCCAGGGAAAAGACCTTGAGACAAACGTTAAAGGAAGTTTAATCCATAAAATTCTTGAGGGTTTCTACAAAAATTTACCAAATTTAAACTTGAATTTTGAAGCAAAAATGCAATTAATGAAAAAAATTTCCGACGATGTTTTTGGAGTTTTTGAAGCCTCTTTTGATAATCTTTACCTGCAAAATCTAAAAGAAAAGTTTACAAGCGGGCTTTTGGGTGAATCCAAAAAAGGAATTTTGCTACAACTTCTTGAAAACGATGAAAAACGGATTTTGGAAGGTTGGCTTCCGTTACGTTTTGAGGAAAAGTTTACCACAGAAATTGAAGGTTTAAAGTTTTTTGGAGTGATTGACAGAATTGATTTTAATGGAAATTTTTTTGAAGTAATTGATTACAAAACTGGTTCTTTCTCCAATTTTGAAAAAATCAGGGAAGGTTTATCTTTCCAACTTCCGGTTTACCTGAAAGCCTTTGCGGAGAAAAGCGGAAAAACTCCGCAAAAAGCAAGTTACTACGATTTAAAAACTCCTGAAAGAGTAAGACTTGAAACAATTGTTCCGAATGAAAAACAAGGGATAAACACCGAAGAAACAATAAGTTTAGCTTTAGAAAACTTTCGCGGGCAAAAAGAACAAATCAAACTTTCACACTTCAATTTTACAAAACACGAACAAGAAAAGATTTGTGCTTACTGTGATTTTAAAAAAATCTGCCGTTACAATGCCTTGAAAATTGAGAAAGTTTTTGAAAAACCAGAAGGTAATTTTAGCGAAATTTCAGCGATTGAAGGAGAAAGTTTTGCTTTCCCAAACACAAAGCAAGCAAGTAAAACTGAACTGACAGAAAACCAGAAACAAGCACTTGATTTTAGTAAAAATATAATTGTTACAGCAGGTGCAGGTTCAGGAAAAACAATGGTTTTAGCGGAAAGAATGTTAAAACTGATTGAGGAAACGAAAGGCAAAATTGAGAGAATTTTAGTAATCACTTTTACGAAAAAAGCGTCTGTTGAAATGCAAAACAGAATTTACTCAACACTTGTAAAAAACCTTGAGAGCAGCCCTTATTTTTTGGAGGCAAAGTTAAATTTTACGAAAAACTGGATTTCCACGATTGACTCTTTTTACCTGAGAATTTTGCGTGAAAATGCAATTGAACTTGGTTTGAACAGCGAAATTTCAGTTTCTGATGAACAAGAATTAAAACTTTCAGTTTCTGAAACAATTGAACAAACTATTGATAATCTTGCTTTTAATAAAAATGAAAGCCTTAGAGTTTTGTTAAAAATTTGGTCAAGGAAACAAATTGTTGAGTTTGTAAAAATACTTCTTGAGCAAGATTGGATTGATGAATTTTTGGAAGAAAAAAGTTTGGCAAAAAAGTTCATTGAGTACGAAAAACTTTTTATTAAAAAAGCTGTGTTTTTCAAGCAGGAAATCAATTCAAGACTTGAACTTTACGCCAGTGAACCAAAACTTGGAAGCATTGCTTCAAAATGCCTTTTAGAAATTGATAAATTTTTAGGGAACACAAAAGAGTTTGTTTTTACAGAGTTTGACAAATGGAGAAAGCCAAACAAGTTTGATGAAGAAGCAAACAATTTGCTTAAAAATGCGATTGAATTTTTGGATTTTACAAGCCTTGGAGAAATTGAAAGAGGGTTTATTTTAGCTTTGTCAGAAATCCTGAATATTGTAAAAATTGATTACAAAACTAAGCTAAGAAATCAAAACCTCTACACTTTTGCTGATTTATCACAAATGGTTTACAAGGTTTTACGGGAAAACAGAAACGGAATTCGTGAAAAATTGGCACAACAGTTTGATTTTATTATGGTTGATGAGTTTCAGGATACCGATAAAGTTCAGTGGGAAATTGCAAAATTTTTGGCAGGCTGGAACGGTGAAAACCTGCAAGGAATGGCAAAAAACAAACTTTTTTTGGTTGGAGACGAGAAACAATCAATTTACAGTTTTAGAGGAGTTGACGTTCAGGTTTTCAATCTTGCAAAAGAGGAAATCCAAAAAATTAACGAAGCAAACAGTTTGGAAAATGGTCTGATTGTTTTTTCAAACAACTTTAGAACAGGAAAAAATTTGTTGGCGTTTTTCAATAGTTTTTTTAAAGAAATTTTTGGTTACGAGACAAAAAGTTATGAAGCTAAACACCAAAATTTACAAGGTGATAAGGAAAATGGCAAGGTTAATTTTTTATTCTTTAACGTAGGAAAACAAGGCGATCAAAACCAAAATCTTGAAGAAAAATTTATCGCTTCACAAGTTAAAGAAATTTTAAAAAGCAATCCAAACGAAAAAATTGCTTTGCTTTTCAGGACTAAAAAACGGATTGATAATTTTGCTAAAGAACTTGAAAATCTTAAAGTTAGCTACATAATTTCAGGTGGAAAAGGTTTTTTTGAGAATCAGGAGATTCAGGACATTTTTAATATTCTTGCTTACCTTTCAAATGAAAGTAAAAAAATTGAGTTGTTTGGTTTTTTACGTTCTCCGATGGTTTGCTTAAGTGATTTTGAACTTTTAGAAATTGCTGAAGATTTTTCACAACTCAAAAAAAAACAGGGTAAAATTTGGCAAAACCTTGAAAACTGGCGAAATTTAGTTTGTAAATTAAATGTTTCAGAACTGGTTTTTAAAATTTTAGAAGACACAAATTTTTTGGTTTCGTTGTTTGCAGAAAATGATTACAAACAAAGGCTAAAAAATCTTTCAAAATTTTTTGAAATGGCAAAAGCTAATAAAAATATTAGTTTAAGTGAGTTTGTAGAACTATTGGAATTTCAGTTTGAGAACCAAACTCTTGAAGGGAATGCAACAGTTCCTGAAATTGGTGAGAAACAATCTGTTCAGTTGATGACGATTCACGCTTCAAAAGGTCTTGAGTTTGATACAGTTTTTCTTGTTGATGCAGGAAAACAAGGTAAAAGTAGCTCAAATGAAACCTTATTTTTTGGTGAAACTGAGGGTTCCTACCAAAAATTTATCGGATTTAAAGTATTAAAAAACAATTCGTTTGACAGGAAAGACACTTTCATAAAAAACGAACTTTCAGAGTTTGCCAGGAAAAGGGAGGAAGCAGAACTCAAAAGGCTTCTTTACGTTGCTTTGACACGAGTAAAAACTAACTTGATTGTTTCCACGACTTTTAAAGAAAGCCTGAGAAAGGGAAGTTTTTTAGATTATTTTGGAAGTTACTTTGAGGAGTTAAAGGATAAAATTTCGGTTGAATCCGGAAATTTTGAAGGGACTTTTAAAGGAATTAACTTTAATATTTTCAATGAAAAATGCAGGATGTTTACTCCTGAAAACGAAGTAAGCAGAGTAGAGCGTGATTTTGAAATTTCCCGGAAAATTCAGTTTGAACCTGAAAAAATTTATACTTTTAGCTCAATCAAAGACAAGAAATTTAGTTTTAAATTTTTAGGTGAACCATTAGTTTTTGATTTTTCGGTTTTGAGTGAAATCAGAAAGGCAGATTTTATTTTAACAGGTTTTAAAACACGTGGAAAAATTATCCATAAACTAATGGAATTTGAGAAATTAGAGGAAAAACAAGTTAGAAACTTTGTTCAAAATTTGCTTGGCAAGGATTTTACGGAAGAAGTTTTTGCAAACTACAACAATCATTACAGAAATTTACAAAAGGTTGTTTCACTGCTTGAGAATGAGTTTTTTGTGAATAAAGTTAATTACCTGATGGAAATTAAGGTTTCAGAGTTAGAAATTATTAAGTTTTTTACTTCAGTTGACAGGCTTGTCAGGGGAAAAAATAGTTGGGAAGTTTGGGATTTCAAGGTTTCAGATTCTTCAACAGTCAAAGCAGTTGAAAAAGAAATTAGAACCTTTGAATTAAAAATTAAACTTACGCTTTTTTATTTGGAAAGGCTTTTGGGCGAAAGAGTCAGGATGAAATTAATTTTTAGCAATTTTGGGGTAGTTGAAATAAAAAATTTATGAAAACTTACTTCAATTTTTGCCAAAAAACTATTAACTTCAATGTGGTTAAAAATAGAGGAAAAAAAATGGTTCCGGTTTCACTTTATCTTTTTTTGAGTGTAGTTCTTTTTTCGGTTGGAGTTGTTGGAGTTCTCACTCGTAAAAATGCAATTATTATTTTTATGTCAATTGAATTGATGTTAAACGCCGTAAATTTAAGTTTAATAACTTTTTCGAGAATGCACGGAAACCTTGATGGACAGCTTTTGGTCTTTTTTGTAATGACTGTTGCGGCTGCAGAAGTTGCGGTTGGTTTAGCAATCATCATTGCAATTTTCAAGAAAAAAGACACCGTAAACGTTGACGAAATGAATTTAATGAAGTGGTAAACTAATCAAAATAGATTTGTCTGTCGAGTAATTTAATGTAAGAACTCCACGATGCACCAAATCCTTTTTCTTTTTCTGTAAGTCTTTTGTAGGCAGAAATGTTAATGTCCATTTTATTTGCAAGGTTTAAAAGTTCTGCTTCAATGAATTTTGGTTGCATTCCTTCCTTTCCGTTGAACTCGTGGGAAAGAATCAGATGTTTTAGTTTAGAGTTTATTTTTTCAGGGAAATCAATAATTTTTGAGGTTTTAAGCTCAATAATTTCAATAGTTAATGTGATACTGCCAAGTAAGCGTCCTTTATCGGAATAATCAATGTAATTTTCATAAGTCATCTCATAAATTTTCCCTAAGTCATGGAAAATTGCTGCTGTAATTAATAAATCTTTATCTAAGTGAGGGTAATTTTCAGTCAAAAATTCACAGATTTTCACAACTCCAAACGTGTGTTCTGCAAGTCCGCCAAGATAATTGTGATGCCAAAGTTTCCCTGCCGGAGCTTTTTTAAACAACTCTACAAGTTCGGTATCTTCAAAAAACAATTCACACAGTCTTTGCAAGTAAATGTTTTTCATACGCTTAGTTCTTGTAAAAAGAGCTTTGATTATTTTTTCTGAATCATTTTTTGAGGAAGGGATTAAATCTTCAGAAACAAATTCATCGCCTTCTTTTGTTTGCCTGATTTTTTCAATTGTCAGGATTAATTGCTCGTCTAAAATTCCAACTTTACCACGAACTTTTACAACTCCATTTTCAATTGTTTCAATTATTTCAACCGGATTTTCCCAAACGTAGCCAAAAATTCTGCCACTTTTATCAACAAGCTCAAGAAAGCCAAAAGGTTCTTCATTTTTTTTGTTACGAAGCTCTTTCCTTCTCAAATACAAAAACGTAGTTACAACTTCATTTGGCTCGAAATCACGAATAAATTTTTTTTTCTCCAAAATAGCACCTATTAATTTTTTAGGAATAAAAAAACTTTTAATTCAAAAATAAACAAAAATATTGCCTATGACAAAATGACAAAAAAAAGGAGTTACTTATTAAAGTAACTCCTAAGCTATACCATTCTATCGGAAAGGCTATTTAAGAGGTTCTGAATTTTTTAACCTTAGAACGTTCCCCACAAACTCCCTAAGAAAATCCAGATAAAAGAGGAAAAAGAGAAGGAGAATAAATGAAGTTTAGCTTTCGCTAAAACTAATAGAATAAAGGAGCAAAGATAATGCCAATTTTGATTTGTGTTTTAAATTAAGAAAATCTCAGGATTTTTACTGTGCAGACAAATAACGAATTAAGCAAAATTATTTTTCCGTAAATAATTGGCGAAAATTCAACTTTAAAGAATTATATTTTAAAATTAAAAACTTAATGGGTTTTAGATTATGGATAACTATAAAATTTCTAACCATTTAGAGGAAATTACAAAACTCCTTGAGCTTACAGAAGCAAATGCTTTTAA
Source organism: bacterium (assembly GCA_020850775.1). Classification (GTDB taxonomy): domain Bacteria; phylum CLD3; class CLD3; order CLD3; family CLD3; genus JADZEA01. The sequence continues at coordinate 19,025 of JADZEA010000151.1, read as the reverse complement.
GGTTCGTGCTTACGAAAATGGAACACGAATTATCCGTTCCCTGAAGGAAGAAGCAATAGTTTTGCTTGAAAATAAAAAACTTATTAATGTTAAAGGAATTGGCAAAAGTTTACTTCAAGACATTGAAGAATTTGTGAAAAATGGAACAAGCCAAACTTTCGAGACTCTCAAAAATGAGATACCAAATGGTGTTCTTGAACTTATGCAAATCAAAGGGCTTGGAATCAAAAAAGTCAAAGTTATTGTCAATGAATTAAAGATTACAACATTAGGTGAACTTGAGTACGCCTGCCTTGAAAATCGGCTCGTAACTTTAGACGGTTTTGGTGAAAAAACACAGGAAAATATTCTGAAAAACATTGCTTTTTTGAAGCGAAGCAAGGGCTTCAAACTCCTGAACACTGCCTTTGAGGAAGCTGAACTGCTACAGGATTTTTTTATACAAAACCTAAAACCAGCACGCTTTGAGCTTTGCGGTAAACTTGTCCAAGGCATTGAAGTGATTGACGAACTTAATTTTTTAACTGACTGTAAAATAAATGAATTACAAAATTTAGTTATTGAAAAAGGTTCAAGCGAAATCTTTTCTAAAATTAGGCTTGAAGACAATAAAATCATTGGAACTTCAGCAACGGGATTAAACTTTACACTTGAAACCAACAGCAAAAATTTCGGTGCGAGGCTACTTGAACTAAACTCAACGGAAAACTTTGTAAAGGAAATTCACTTAGCTTCTGACAACAAAAATTTTGAAACTGAAAACGAGGTCTTTGAGAGTAAAAAACTAAGTTTTATTTTTCCTGAAGTCAGGCATTTTGGTGTTGAACTTGGAACAAAGTTTTCACAAAATCTTGTTTGTGAAAAAGACATTCAGGGAATTTTCCACAACCACACGACTTACAGCGACGGCAAAGCAACCCTTGAAGAAATGGTTTTGGAAGCGAAAAATTCAGGTTACACTTACATCGGAATTTCTGACCACTCAAAAACTGCTTTTTATGCTAACGGCTTAACCGAAGAACGAATTGAAGAACAACACAAAGAAATTGATGACTTAAACTCTAAACTTGATGGAATAAAAATTTTCAAAGGAATAGAATCTGACATTTTGTCTGATGGTTCACTTGATTACAATAATGAAATTTTAAGCAAGTTTGATTTTGTCATTGCGTCAGTTCACTCTAAGTTTGGGCTTTCCGAAGAAGAAATGACTGCGAGAATCATTAAAGCCGTTGAAAATCCTTTTACAACAATGCTCGGACATTTGACCGGAAGGCTTTTGCTTTCAAGAGCAGAGTATCCTCTGAATGTTCCAAAAATCATTGATGCTTGTGCACAAAATTCTGTTTGTATTGAGCTTAACGCAAATCCTCACAGGCTTGACCTTGATTGGCGTTTTATGCAAAATGCTTTTGAAAAAGGTGTGAAAATTTCCATAAATCCTGATGCTCACAGTTTAGAAGGCTTGAAAGACGTAAAATTTGGAATTAAAATTGCACGTAGAGGAGGAACGCAAAAAGAAAACGTTTTGAATACCTTAAATTTTGAAACTGTTTTAAATTGCTTCGTAAAATAAAATTGTTTGTTTTAATTTAATAAAAAGGAGAATTAAAATGTTTGAACCAGTTCAGGCTTTTTCACGAACACAAAACCTGACAAACGAATCAACTGCCATCTTTTTCAGAAAAGTTTACGGCTGGATGACAATCGGATTGTTTTTAACGGGAATTGTAGCAATGCTCACAGCTTCTTCCGAAACTTTGATTAACGCAATTTTTGGAACACCGCTTTTCTGGGTTGTAATTATCGGACAGTTTGGTTTAGTAATGTGGCTAAGTGCAAGATTAACAAGTATGAGTTCACAAACTGCAACGCTTGCTTTTCTTGGTTACTCAGTGCTTTCCGGTGTAACTTTCGCTTCAATTTTTCTGGTTTACACAGGCACTTCAATCGCTCAGGTATTTTTCATTACTGGCGGAACTTTCGGTGCGATGTCGCTTTGGGGAATGGTTACCAAAAAAGACTTAAGCAAACTCGGACAACTTGCTTTTGCTGCTTTGATTGGTTTGGTAATCGCATCTCTCGTTAATTTATTTTTGCAAAATTCGGCAATTTACTGGATTACAAGCTACGCCGGAGTATTGATTTTTATGGTTTTAACCGCTTGGGACACACAAAAACTCAAAGAGTTAAGTTTATCTGTTGATGCTTCAACTTCACTCGGACACAACGTCGCAATCGGTGGTGCCTTGATGCTTTACCTTGACTTTATCAATATGTTTTTATTCTTGTTACGCATTTTCGGAAACAGAAGAGACTAAAAAACTGTTCACGATTTAATTTTCTAAAGCCTTCAAGTTTTAAATTTGAAGGCTTTTTTTTGTTTAAACTTTTACAAAACCCGACAAAACTAAACCTGCCTGAAAAAATTTTTTGTAACTTCTAAAAAAATAACTAAACAACACTAAAAAACAGAAATTCAAAGAGAACAGAAAAACTCGCTTTTGGAACCGACAAAACACTAAAAGTCTGGAAAGTTCCTTTGTTTTAGTTTTTTTTAGACAATTTTTCTTTTTTCCGTGAGTTTGGGAAGTTAAATTGTCAGAGTAAAAAAGTCTAATTTCTTTTTTGCATAAATTATTGTAAATAAAAAAGGTAAATAAAAATGAGACTTGTAGCCACAGTCGGAAAAACAGAAGAAGAACTTTCGGTTACTTCAGCAGCAGGCAAAATAAATGTGAATTTTTCGGGTTCAGAAGATACTTTTGAGTTGCTGCACAGCGAAGGCAATGAATTATTTTTTCTTTTTAACAACAAAGTTTGTAAAATGAACCTCGTTCCGTCAGACGGAAAGTACTTGGTTTTTATCAATCACAGATGGCACAGCGTGAACCTTGAAGACGAAAAAATACAACACCTTAAGAAATTTATCAAGTTCACGGGAAGCGAAGTAGCCGAAGGTCAGATTGTTTCTAAAATGCCTGGTTTGGTCGTTTCTGTAAAGTGTAAGGTTGGCGACGAAGTTCAACAGGGCGATACGCTTCTTGTGATTGAATCAATGAAAATGGAAAACGAAATTTCAGCTCCAATCAGTGGAAAAATTACCAAACTTGAAGTGGAAAAAGGGCAGACGGTTGAAAAAGGCGTAAAAATGATTTTGGTTTCGTAGGTGATTTTTTGGAGCTTTCAGAGGATTTAAAAAAACGCTTAAGCGAAAGACTTGAAAAATCTGCACTTGCAAAACTTTTTGGAGTAAACTTAACGGAGGTGAGGCTTGATTTTGCAGAAATGAAACTCAGGCATTCGGATTTAGTCTCCAACGCGAGCGGAAAAGGCACAATTAACGGCGGAATTTTGGCGATGCTTTGCGATACAGTTGCAGCTTTTTCGCTTGCAACAAATTTTGACGGTCAGATGAGTTTTGCGACTGTTGACCTTTCGGTTCACTACCTTTCACGAGCAAAAACAGAAATCATTGCACAAGCCAAAACACTGCGTAAAGGTAGCAGAATCAATGTTTTGGAAGTAGAAGTTTTTGATTTGCACAAGGTTTTGGTTGCAAAGGCGACTGTAACTTTTATCCTCACGAAAGAAATGCACTTTCTTTTCGGGAAAAAAATTGAGACTTAGTTTTTTAGTAAGCAGGCAGATTTTTATCAATTTCTTTTGACCAGGCTAAAATCCCGCCTTTTAAATTTTTCACTTTAAAATTTTGTTTTAGCAAAAAATCACAAACTTTGGCAGAACGAGCTCCGGAACGGCAAAAAACAACGGTTTCAACGTCTGAATTTAGCTCGCCTGTTCTTTCAGGAATGCTTTGTGCGGGAATGTTCAAACTTTGTGGAAGTTTTGAAATTTCAAGTTCGTAAGGCTCACGAACATCAAGCAAAGTGAATTTTTTGTTTTCCTCAAAGTATTTTTTCAGTTCAAAAACGGTGATTTCTTCAAAATTTTTTTCCTCTTTACCAACTCCGCAAAATTGTTTGTAATCAATTAATTTTGTTACACTTCTATTTTTTCCACAAACAACACAGTCCGGGTTTTTGTGAATTTTCAGTTTGGTAAAATCCATTGAAAGTGCGTCGTAGAGTAAAAATTTCCCGCTTAAAATTTCGCCGGCTCCGGTGATGATTTTTATTGTTTCAGTTGCCTGAATTGAGCCGATGATTCCCGGCAAAACGCCTAAAACTCCACCTTCAGCACAGGAAGGAACAAGCCCAACCGGTGGCGGTTCAGGGTAAAGACAGCGGTAACAAGGTCCGTTTTGGTAGTTAAAAACAGAGGCTTGCCCTTCAAACTTAAAAATGCTTCCGTAAACGTTTGGTTTTCCAAGAAAAACACAGGCATCGTTTACGAGGTAACGCGTAGCAAAATTATCCGTTCCGTCAACAACCAAGTCATAGTTTTCAATGATTTTAAGAGCATTTTCAGAGGTCAGTGCAGCTTCATAAGTTGTGATTTTGATTTCAGGGTTCAGGTTAAGAAGCCTTTTTTTTGCGCTTTCAACTTTGGATTTCCCGATTTCAGCAGTTCCAAAAAGAATTTGTCTTTGCAGGTTTGAAACGTCAACGACGTCAAAATCAACGAGTCCAAGTGTTCCAATTCCGGCAGCAGCAAGGTAAAGGGAACACGGACTTCCCAAACCACCTGTTCCGACAACCAGAACTTTAGCATTTTTTATTTTTTTTTGTCCTTGTGTTCCGATTTCGGGTAAAATTAAGTGTCTGTTGTAACGGGCAAAATCATTTAAAGTAAGTTCTTGCATTTTTTAACTTTGCATAAAAAAACCTTCAGGTTTTCTGCCTGAAGGTTTTGGTAAAAATTAATTTGGATTAACAGTGGCAAAAAATTCGTGTTCACCGTTTCGGATTTGCAGAATGACAGCGGATTTGGAAGCGTTTCTTTCGGCGTCAATGTTTACAGTTCCCGTAACACCTTGGAAACCTTGTGTTTGAGCTAAAGCGTCGCGGACTTTTTCGCCTTCGGTTGAGCCTGCACGAGTCATTGCGTCAGCCATTAATTTTGCGGAATCGTAACCGAGAGCGGACATTCCGTCTGGCTCAGAATTGTACTTTGCTTTGTATTTTTTGACAAAATCCTGAACAACAGGGTTTGGGTCTTTGTGTGAAAAGTGTTCAACGTAAAAAGCACCTTCAAGAGAGTTTCCTGCGACTTCAAGCAGTTTTGGTGAACTCCAGCCATCGCCTCCAAAAAGCGGAACGTTAATTCCAAGTTCACGTGCTTGCCTTGCAATCAAACTAACTTCGTTGTAGTAGCCGGGAACACAGATTCCTTCCATTCCAATTTCTTTCAAAGCAGTTAGTTGGGCTTTAAAATCTTTGTCCTGAGCAGAGTAAACCTGGTCAGCGATGATTTCACCACCAAGTTGTTTGAAGTTTTCAGCAAAAAAATCAGCAAGTCCAACGCTGTAGTCATTTTTAATGTCCCGTAAAATTGCGACTTTTTTAAGTTTTAAACTGTCAGCAACAAACTTTGCGAGGACTTTTCCCTGGAAAGGGTCAATGAAACAAGTTCTGAAAATAAAATCACCAACTTTAGTAACTTTTGGGTTTGTAGAACCGGAACTAAGCATTGGGATTTTTGCTTCCTGACAAATCGGAGCGCCCGCCAAACTGATTGAACTTGCGACTTCGCCAAGAATTGCTACGACGCCGTCTCTGTGAATCAGCTTGTTCACAACTGTTGCACCTTCTTCGGGTTTGCTTTGGTCGTCTTCCGAAATCAACTCAATTTGTTTTCCCAAAACTCCGCCTGCGGCATTGATTTCTTCAATCGCAAGAAGGATTCCGTTGTGAGAATTTTGTCCAAAACTTGCTGTCGGACCTGTCAGTGAAGCGTACTCGCCAATTTTGATTGTGTCAGTTTTTTTTTCACCTGCACAACTTGAAATTGTCAAGCCCAAAGCAGCTAAAAGAAGGTAGTTTTTAAAGTTCATAAATTTCTCCTAAAAAAAAGTAATTGAAAATGGTAAAAGCTAATTTTCTTAATTTAACTTTATTTTTGCAAAGACAAATTAAAAAAATTACTTTTCAATTTCTTTAAGGTACGCAGTTCCACCTAAAGAATTCATTTGGTTTAAGATTGAATTTTTTCGTTTCAAAACATAGTTTGAAGGTGCTAAAACCTTGAAACGCAAAGGGTTAGGTAAAACAGCAGCAATTAAAGCAGCTTGTTCGTTGCTTAGTTTTTTAGCAGGTTTTTTAAAAAATTTCTGAGCAGCAGCTTCAACGCCAAAAACTCTTTCGCCCATTTCCGCAACGTTCAGGTAAACTTCCAAAATCCGTTTTTTCCCCCAGAAAAACTCAATTAACAAAGTAAAATAAACTTCAAACCCTTTTCTTACCCAGGTTCTCCCGCTCCACAAAAAAACGTTTTTAGCTACTTGTTGACTGATTGTGCTTGCACCACGAACTTTTTTACTTTTTTTGTTTTTCTCAAGTGCTTTTTCAATTGCCTGAAAATCAAAACCAAAGTGAACGGGAAAATTTTGGTCTTCCGCTGCGACAACGGCTAAAGGCATTGAAACTGAAATCTCATCGTAAGCAACCCAATCGTAGAAAATCTCTGAGCTTTTGGTTTTTTCTGAAAACATTGCTTCAATTTTTCTCTGAAGCATTAACGGAGTAAAAAGCGGTGGAATCCATCTTAGTGAAATCACCGAAACAAGTGAAAAAATGAAGGAAAACACTAAGAATTTTAAAACTATTTTAAAGACCTTTTTAAACAATTTTTTTACTCACTTTAATTTTTTTCAGGTTTTAAAGTTAAAATTTTTTAGCAGGAAAGGGGATTGTTAAATTATTTTTTTGTGCTTGCTAAGTTTTGAAAAGTTTATGAATAAAATTTTAGAGGAAAAATAAACAGGCGAGTTTTTACCTCAGAAATTCTGAACGAAGTTTTGGGTTCAGATAAAAATAAAGCACGTCAACAAGAAGATTAATCAGGACAAAAGCAGTTGCAATTGTGATTGCTCCGCCTTGAACGGAAGTAAAATCTCTTGCGAGCACAGAATTTAAAACCCAACGACCAACTCCTGGCCAGGCAAAAACCGTTTCGGTTAAAATCGCTCCGCCAAGCAACAAACCAAACTGCAAACCAATCACTGTAACGATTGGGATGAGAGCATTTTTTAGAACGTGTTTAAAAATTACCACTTTTTTGCTCAAACCTTTTGCGTGGGCAGTTCGCACAAAATCTTTGTTAAGAACTTCAAGCATACTTGAACGTGTAAGCCTTGCGATGATTGCAAGCGGAATTGTTGCAAGTGTAACAGCAGGCAAAACCAAGTGCTGTAAAACGTTTGTAAAAATATTTAAATCCTTTAGAATTAAAGCGTCTAACAAGTAAAAATTTGTAATCGGTTCAAAAATAAATTCAGGTGAAATCCTGTCCGAAACCGGCAAAAAATTAAAGTTTACCGCAAAAACCATTATCAAAACCAAACCTAACCAAAACACAGGCATTGAAATTCCAACAAGTGCGAAAACCATCCCAAAGTAATCAAAAAACGTTTTCCGCTTCACTGCTGAAACGATTCCAACTAAAATTCCAAAAAATGAAGCCAGCAAAAGGCTAAAAAAGGCGAGTTCAATAGTTGCAGGAAAGTGATTTTTTATTTCTGTTGAAACAAGTTCACGAGACTTGAAAGAACGTCCAAAATCACCTTGCAAAGTTTTTTTTACAAACTTAAAGTATTGAAAAACAATGTGTTCATTAAGACCAAGTTCTTCACGCAAATTTTTTACTGCTTCGGGAGTTGCACGTTCTCCAAGCATTACTCTTGCCGGGTCGCCTGGTAAAAACTGAACCATAAAAAAAACTAAAGTTGAAATCCCAAAAAGTGTTGGAACAAGCGCCGCAAACCTTTTCACTAAAAATAAAAACATCTTTCACCTCTGAGAACTTTTAAAAATTGGAGTTAAAATGAAAATTTCTCCTTTCTCGGTTTCGCCTTCAAGCCTGAAGTAATCGTCCTGAAAAGTAAAATCAAAACTCGTCTCAAAATCAAAACAATCAGGTCTGAAAAGCCTGAAAACATTTTCTCTTTTCAAACTAAAATTTCCTGTAACTACTTTAATTTCCGTAATCTTACCAAATTCAGCTGAACTTTTACTTCTGATAAAAACAACTCCGCTGAGTTCACTTGCCGTATCGCCAAAAGTAAAAATTCCACGCACGGTAACAAACTCAAAATCAGCTAAAACTCCCGTTGAAAGCCCAACTTTTCCGTTTTTCATCGCTTCTAAAATTGATTGTTCCGCTGGCTTGGAAACCAATTTAACAATAGTTTTTGATTTTCCAAACAACTGAAAATTTCCCTCACGCATCTTAAAAAACGGAAAACCCACTTGCCTGAAACGATTAAAATTTCCGTGTGCATCGTTTCCGGCAATTACAGAAAGTTTTTTTCCTGAAAGCAAAGCGTTAATCCAGCGTTCCTTACCTTTTTCAAAAACTTTGTCAAGTTCGCCGTTTAAAATTTGAACTCCGTTCAAGCCTTCTGCAAAATGGTCTTTTTCAAGCCACTCGCCTCTGTTAATTAATAATTTTTCAAGTAAAGGAGCAGGACAACCAGAATGAGCTGCAAAAGTAACTGTTTGTTTTTCAAGATTTTGTAAGACTTCCGAAACAGAAAATTCAGAAAAAGTCTGAAACCATTTTTCAGCAGAATCACCGCTTCCTTTGTAAAATTTTGTGTTTCCGTAAACAAGCAGGTGAACGTTTTGGTTTTGCGAATTCCTGCAAGTCAGTTCTTCACCGCGAACTACAACAAAACCATCGTTCTGAGCGTTCAGTCGGTCGGTTTCAGCTTGCAAAAATTCCCACTTCGGCAAAGTTTCAGAGTTTTCCAAGTAGTTTTCCCAAGTGTCGTCAAGGTCGTAAGAATGGTCAGTTGTTGTGCAAAAATCAATTCCAATTGCCTTTGCAAGCGTTTTTGAACTTTCAGGCGAAGCACCAAACTCAACCTGGTCGCTTGTAAGGTTTGTGTGAAAGTGTGTTTCACCAAAAAACAAACCCGGAAGTTTTGGCAAAGGTTCTTCGGCAACAAAAACTGTTAGTGGTTCGTGGGAAACGCCTTTGTAATTGTCATTTTTTGCGGTTTTTGCTTTGTTGTTTCGGTTTTTCCAAAAGAATGTTACGTCTAAAAAATTGTTCCCTTTTCCAAGTGGTTCAAGTTCAAAAATTTGTTCCCAAAACTGTGAAGAGATTTTTTTATCTACAAAAAAAATAATAACTTTAGCTTTTTTTCCGCAAGTCATTTTCACGGAAATTTTTTCTAAAGTGATTGGAAAGCGGTTTGCGTCTTTGACTAAAATCAACAGTGGAATTTTTTTGCCTGGTTCGGTTCGGTAAGGAGCGTCAGCAATAATTTCAGGCTCGTTAGTTTTGAGGTAAGAAAAAAAATATTTGAAACGGTAATGGATTTCAGCGTAAGCAAAAATTGGTAAAAACATTGTTTGGCTTTCCAAAATTTTGAAAAAATCAAGCGTTTTCAAAACTAAAAGTTAGAGTTTCTTTAATATTTTTTGTTTTCAGAGCAAGTAACACAAGCCTGTCAAAACCAAGTGCAACTCCAGAACAAGCAGGAATTCCAAACTCTAAAGCCTGCAAAAATCTTGTGTCTTTTGGCAAAACCCGTTTCCCCTGCGATTCGCGTTTTTGGTTTTCAAGTTCAAAACGTTTTGCTTGTTCCTTTGCGTCTGTTAGCTCGTGGAAGCCGTTACAAAGCTCAATTCCGTCAACGTAAAGTTCAAAACGTTCTGCAAACCCGCCGTTAATTTTTGAAAGTGCCGCTTGTGAAGAAGGGTAGTTGTACAAAAACTCAGGTTGTTCCACTCCAAGTTTTTTTTCTACAAATTCAGTCAGTAAAAAATTTAGCCAGTCGTCTTTTGAATTTTCAAGATTTGGCAAAGTTGTAAGTTTTTGTTTTGCAAGGTTTTGTAAATCTTCAGTTGAACACAAAAAAGGATTAATTTTCAGGTGAGTTTCAAAGGCTTCTTTGTAGCTTGTGAATTTTGCAGGTTTAGTTTGCAGGAGTTTTGTGAAAAGTTCTGAAATTTCAGCCATCAGTTCAAAGTGAGAAAATCCGGGTTTGTACCACTCAACAATCGTAAACTCAGGATTGTGAAGGTTTCCAAATTCGCCGTTCCGGAAAGCCTTGCAAACTTGAAAAATGCTTCCGAAACCACAAGCAAGTAACCTTTTCATCGCAAACTCTGGTGAAGTTTGCAAAAAAAACTCTTCGTTGTTTGCAGAAAAAGTTGTGAACGGTTCAATGTGCAAATCTATTGATGGAAAATGTGAAAGCAGAGGAGTTTCAACTTCAAGGTAGCCTTTTGCCTCAAAAAAAATCCGTAAATTTTTTAGAAGCAAACTTCTTGTTTTTAGATTTTCAAGGTTTGAAGTAGAAAAAAAATTATTTCTCATAAAAACTATTTTGAAAAATTAAAAAAACCTTCAGAAAATCCAAAGGTTTTTTGTGTAGTAAAAAAAAATTAGGCTTTAACTCTTTCAACGTAAGAACCGTTAGTTCTTGTGTCAATTCTTACTTTTTCACCTGCTTCAATGAAAAGCGGGACTTGAATTGTCGCTCCCGTAACGATTTGAGCGGGTTTGGTGATGTTTCCTGAAGTATCGCCTTTAAAACCTGGTTCAGTGTAAATAATTTCAAAAACCATAAAATTTGGTAAAGTTACTGAAATTGCTTTTCCTTTAAAAAAAACAACGCTACAGACTGTTTCTTCAACCAAAAAAGGCAGTGCTTCCTCAACCTGAGTTTTAGTCAGTCCTGTTTGTTCGTAGGTTTGAGTGTTCATAAAAGTCCACGACTCGCCGTCTGAGTAAAGGTATTGCATTGAGTGTTCTTCAACATCTGCAAGTAAAACTTTTTCGCCTGATTTTAGCGTTCGTTCAAGAATGTTTCCTGTTGTAAGGCTCTTGAACCTTACTCTGCTGAATGCTTGTCCTTTTCCTGGTTTTACAAATTGATTTTCTACCAAAAGGTAAGGTTCGTTGTCAATTTCAATGAAAAGACCTTTTCTAAAGTCGTTTGTTGAAATAAAAGCCATTTTTATCCTCTCAAGTTTAACTTAAATTGTTTATTTTTGCGTAAAGTTACGAAATTTTTGGGAATGCTGATTGAAAAAACTAATTAAAAATTCTGACGAACTTATTGATTTTCTAAAATTGCCAAAAGAACTCAGGGAAAATGCTAAAAAAGGCTCACAACTTTTTGATTTTAAGGTTACAAAACACTTCGCTGAAAATATGGAGAAGGGAAACCCAAAAGACCCTTTACTTTTGCAGGTTTTACCAAGCCTTAGTGAATTTGTGGAAAAAGAAGGTTTTGTTGAGGATCCGGTTGGTGAATTTGGTAAACAAAAAATTCCCGGATTGCTTCAGAAGTATCAAAGCCGTGTGCTTCTGATTTTGACGGGAAATTGTGCAGTTAACTGTCGTTACTGTTTTCGCAGAAACTTTCCTTACGACGATTTACAAAATATTTACAAACAGTTAGAAGAATTTTCAGAACAAATTGAAGCTGACAAAACAATTGAAGAAGTCATTTTAAGCGGAGGAGACCCGCTAACTTTGACTGATTCGCAACTTGAAAAAGTGGTTTTAAGGCTTGAAAAAATTTCTCATCTTAAAAGGTTGAGGATTCACACGAGGTTTCCGATTGTTTCTCCTGAAAGAATTGGCAAAGAACTTGTTAATTTGTTGGCTTCTTCAAGGTTTGCGGTTTACTTTGTTGTTCACTCAAACCATCCGAACGAAATGGATAAAACAGTTTTAGAAGCTCTGAAACTGCTTACAAAACAAGGAATTACGGTTTTTAACCAGATGGTTTTGTTGCGTGGAATCAACGATTCAACTGAAGTTCTTGAAAAATTTTTGAAATTACAGGTAAACAATTCCATTTTGCCTTACTATCTTCACAAACTTGACACGGTCAAAGGTGCAAGCCATTTTGATGTCTCTGTTGAGGAAGGCAAAAAAATCATTGAAGAATTGCGAAAACGCTTACCTGGTTTTGCTGTTCCGAATTTTGTGGTTGAAAAAGAAGGTTTACCTTTTAAAATACCTTTGTAAATTAAATTTTTTGAGGTTTTTATGGCAAAAATACTTGTTGTTGACGATGAAAAAAAACTTGTTTTGCTTCTGAAAGAAGAATTTGAAGACGCAGGTTACAAGGTTTTTATCGCTTCAAACGGAGAAGAAGGTTTAGATATTTTTATTCGGGAAAATCCGGAAATCGTAATTTCTGACATCCGAATGGGACAAACTAACGGGATTGAACTTCTCACTAAAATCAAGCGTGTTTCACCTGAAGCAGAAGTTCTTCTGATGACTGCCTACGCTTCTGTGTCAGATGCAATAAAATCAATGAAATTAGGTGCTTACGATTACGTGATGAAACCTTTTAATTTTGATGAAATCCTTGTGGTTGTTGAGAAAATGCTTGAAAAACAAAAACTCGTCAGCGAAAACAAACAACTGAAAGAAATCGTTTCCCAAAAAGAAATCTCACGCGAAATTATCGGGCAAAGTGCAAAAATTAAAAAGCTGCTTGAAATGATTGATAAAGTTGCGCCTTCAAACGCAAACGTTTTAATTGTCGGCGAAAGCGGAACAGGAAAGGAACTTGTAGCACGAAGAGTTCACGAAAAAAGCAACCGCTCACAAGGTCCTTTTATTGCAATTAATTGTGCTGCACTGACGGAAACCTTGCTTGAAAGCGAACTTTTCGGACACGAAAAAGGTTCGTTCACAGGAGCAGTTGGTAGAAAACCGGGAAAATTTGAACTCGCAAACGGCGGAACAATTTTGCTTGATGAAATTGGAGAAGTTAGCTTAAATTTTCAGGTAAAATTGCTTCGTACGATTCAGGAGAAGAGTTTTTACCGTGTCGGTGGCTCGGATTTAATTAAAGTTGACACAAGAATTATCGCCTCAACAAACAAACACTTACCAGAACTGATTAAGGAAGGTAAGTTTCGCGAAGACTTGTTTTTCAGGCTGAACGTTTTCCCGCTTGAAGTTCCGCCTTTGCGTGAACGAAAAGACGATATCCCTTTGCTTAGCGAAGCATTTTTGAAAAATTTTGGAGTAAAAAATTTAAAATTTTCAGAACAGGCGCTGAACAAACTGAAAAACTACAATTTTCCCGGAAACATCCGCGAACTTGAAAACGTGATTGAGCGGGCTACAATCCTTACTGACGGAAAAAATATCACTCCAAACGACATTCTTTTGCCTGATTTAGGACTTGATAAAAACTCTGCAAATATTTTTGAAATCCCTGATTCAGGTGTTGATTTAGAGGAAATTGAGAAAAAATTCATTCTTCTTGCAATTGATAAATCTAACGGAAACAAATCCAAAGCTGCCGATTTTTTAACAATTACGAGAAGGTCGCTTTATTCAAAAATGGAAAAACACGGAATCCCAATTTAAGGTAAAAAAATGAGTTCAGAACTTCGCAAAGACCCTTTTTCTGATGGCTGGATAATTGTTTCACCTGAAAGAAGCAAGAAACCAACGGATTTTATCCAAAAAACACAAGAGTTGCAAAATTCAGGAAAAAAATGTCCTTTTTGTCCTGGAAATGAAGACGAAACTTCTGTAGAAATTCGTTCGGTTGGCAGACCGCAAAACGGTTCAAAAAGTGAATGGGATTTGAGAGTTGTTGCAAATCGTTTTCCAGCTTTAAAAATTGAAAACAGCCTTGTTCTGAAAAACCTGAACAGAGTTCACAACCAAATCGGAGGCGTTGGCGCTCACGAAGTAATCATTGAAAGCACAAAACACGACGGCGAACTTTGGAGCTTTTCGGATGAAGAACGTTACAAAATTTTGGAAGTTTACCGTGAAAGAGTAGAGGATTTGTACCGGGACAAACGTTTCGTTTACGTGCAGATTTTTCGGAATTTTGGCGAAATTGCAGGTGCTTCTTTGGTTCACCCGCACTCACAACTGATTGCAGTTCCGACAATTCCCAAACGGGCGATGGAAGAAATCAAGGCAAGCAAGCATTTTTGGGAAACCTACAACAACTGCCTTTTCTGTGAAAAAATTTATGAAAACAAAAAAATTAACGAACGAATAATTTGTGAAACTAAAAACTTTATTGCTTTGGAACCTTTTGCTTCACGCTTTCCTTTTGAAACCTGGGTTTTACCCAAAAATCATTCTTCAAATTTTTCAGAGATAAAATCAAAAGATTTGGCAGAGCTTTCTAAAATTTTAGGTGAAACTCTGACAATGCTAAAAAATGCTTTGAACAACCCACCTTACAACCTTGTGATTCACACTTCACCAAATTCTTTACACACAAAGTATGAAAATATTGAAAATTTTTTTCATTGGCACATTGAAATTATTCCAAGACTTTCAAGCATCGCAGGTTTTGAATGGGGAACAGGTTTTTACATAAATCCAGTTTCACCGGAAGAAGCGGCAAAATTTTTATTGAATAGTTTAGTTAGAAATTAAATCATTTAAAAATTTATTGATGTTTTTCGTGAAAATTTCCCAATCAAAACGGCTTGCAGCTTCACTGATTTTTTGTGCATCCCAGTTCTTTGTAAAAGCGTTTTGCAGGGCTTTTACAAGTTCAGCAATATTTTCAGGCTCAACCAAAATTCCAACTTCATCACTACTAACAATTTCAGGAATTCCACCAACTTTTGAGGCTACAACAGGTCTTCCACAACTCATTGCTTCCATCAAAACCGCGGGAAATCCTTCGTTACGGCTTGGCAAAACAAAAACATCACAGGCACCAAACCAGTTTCGCATTTCAGAATGAGCAATTGAAGGACGAAACATCACGTTTTTAGAAATCTCAAGTCCTTTTGTAAGTTTTCTGTAGTCGCCAAGAAGTTCGCTGTTTCCACACAAAACGAGCTGTGAATCCGGTTCTTTTTCAAGAAAAATTTTCCAGGCATTTAACAGAACATCAATTCCTTTAATTGGAATCAAATGCCCTGCGAAAAGCACAATTTTTTTATTTTGGGGAAGGTTCAGGAGTTTCCGTGTTTCAGTTTTACTTTGTGGGAAAAAGATAGTTTTATCAATTCCTGTGTTTACGACGCGGATTTTTTCTTTCGGGATGCCGAGTTTTTCGGTTTCCTTTGCTAAAAATTCACTGTTGCACGTAATTCCCTGAGCATTTTTCAGAGCGTACTTGTTAAAACGCCTTAGAACTGGAATTTTGGGATAAGTGTGAATGTCTGAGCCGGCTGCCCAGATTAAGGCTGGAATTTTTAGCTGTTTTCCAAGTCTGACTCCGGCAAAACCGGGAGTTGTTGCCATTCTTGCGAAAATCACGTCAACAGTTTTCAAGTACTCCAATTTTTCCAAAGCATAATTCAAAGCAATTTTGAGCAAAATTGAACGCAACCAAAGTCTGTCACCTTTCGGTGGTAAAGCAATTGGAAGGCGAATTACTTCAAAATTTTTATTGTAAACTTCAACTTTGATTTCAGGGGCTTTTCCGCTAGAAATAAAATTAGCGTGGACAACGTAAACCTTGTTTGTCTTACTGAGGTTTGTTGCTGCAAAGTACGAAACGGGACTTGCGTCAGGTTCATCTTCGGAAGGAAAATGTTCGGTTAAGAAAAGTATTTTCATCATTTTACAAAATTTTATCTTTCACTAAAAAAACGGAGGCGTGTGAGAATCGAACTCACCTTTTACATCTTAAATGCAAAACAAACGGTTTTGAAGACCGCGGAAAACACCAGTTTTTCTTTCGCCTCCCTAAAATCCTAAATTACAAATTTTGAGTAACATTTCATCGCACTAACAAGCATTGGAATCTCTACGAACTCGTTTCTGATGTGAGAAACTTTCTCGTCTCCGGGTGAAAAGCCAAAGGTTAAAGTTCCATTTTGAGCAATAAACCTTCCATCGTTTGCAGCTTTCCAAATCCCTAAAGAAGCCTTTTTCCCTGTAACTTCTTCAATTTGTGAAACAGCTTTTTTGATGAACTCGTGGTTGGCATCGGCTAAAAACGCCCTTGAAAAATCATCTGTCAAGCCTTCCCTGAACCCTTTGTAAGTGATATTTTTTTGCTTACAGATTTCAATCACACCTTCAAAACTAATTTTGCCGGCGATTTCGCGAATTTTTTTCAGGACTTCTTCTTTAGTTTCAGAAATCAAACGCCAGCCAAGAACTAATTTTACGTAGTTTGGAATTTCGTTAATCTGTGTTTTGTCTGTTTGGTAAAGCGTTGGAGAAATCATTGATTTTCCGAGCATTTTATCTTCAGGAAGGTTTGCAAGTTCGTTTTCGAGTAAAACCAAAAATTTTGCTGCGGCGTAGTGTGGGTTAACTCCGCTTTCAGCCTTTGAAGTGTGAACTGATTTTCCAAAAAAAGTAATTTCAATGTTTGTAACGCCACGGTGTCCGAGATTAATGTTGTTGTAAGTTGGATTTCCGACGATTGCGACGTCAAATTTTACAGGACTGTTTGCGATGAAGTAACGCATTCCTGTTCCACCAGTTTCTTCCTGAACACAGTAAGCAAAGTAAACATCCGATTTTGGTCGTAAACCTGCTTCTAAAACTGCGGCAAGCCCGTAAATTTGTGAAGCAATTGCCCCTTTTGAGTCAGCTGAGCCTCTGCCAAAAATTTTATTGTCCGTGATTGTTCCCGAAAAAGGTGGAAATTGCCAAAGCTCTGCGTCTTCAAAACTTGCGTGGTCAATGTGTGCGGAGAGCAGAATTTTAGGAGCTGTTTCGTCGGTTCCTTTTACCAGACCTGTTACGTTTCCTGCTTTGTCAATTTCGGCTGTGTCAAACCTTAATCCTTGCATTTTTGTAAGAATTAGCTCCGCACAATTTCTTTCGTTTCCTGAAAAACTTGGTGTTTGAACCAGCTTTTGGCAAAATAAAATCATTGTTTCCGTTAATTCTGTGTGTGCTAAAGAAATGGGTTTCCAACTCATTTTTTGTCCTTTTTAAATCAAACCTTTTTTGAATAAAAGTTCAGCGTTCAAAATCGCTGCTCCGGCAGCTCCGCGAATCGTGTTGTGTCCTAAAACGGTCATTTTAAAATCAAGAACCGGACAAATTTGCAGTTTCCCAACAATTGCCGACATTCCTTGATTCACATTCAAGTCTAAACGAGGTTGAGGTCTGTCTGCTTCCTCACGAACAACAACCGGAAAATTTGGAGCAGTCGGTAATTTAAGTTCCTGAGGCAAAGAAACAAAGTTTTTAAGTAAAGTACTAATTTTTGCAACACTTGTTTTTTCTTCAAGCCCAAAAGAAACAGTTGCTAAGTGTCCGTCAAAAACAGGAACTCTGTTTACACTTGCACTAATCGGAAAACTTGCGGAAACGATTTCGTTACCAACAACTTTTCCGAGAATTTTTTGTGGTTCAGTTTCAACCTTGTCTGCTTCTCCTTTGATGAAAGGAATTACGTTCCCTAAAATATCCATTGAAGCAACTCCGGGATAACCGGCTCCGGAAATCGCCTGCATCGTTGTAACAATTGCTTTTGTAATTTTAAATTTTGTTTGAATTGCACCAAAAACGAGAGTGAAAAACATCATTGCACAGTTTGAATTTGTAACGATGAAACCTTTCTTGAAACCGCGTTTTTTTTGCTGAAAAGGGAGCACTGAAAGATGGTCTGAGTTGATTTCGGGAATGATTAACGGAACATCTTTTTCCATTCTGTAGTTTGAAGCATTGCTCACAACT
Source organism: bacterium (assembly GCA_020850775.1). Classification (GTDB taxonomy): domain Bacteria; phylum CLD3; class CLD3; order CLD3; family CLD3; genus JADZEA01. The sequence goes on along the minus strand of JADZEA010000151.1, from coordinate 1,283 downwards.
GCAAGCCCAAGTTTCGCACACTCAAGCTCAATTTCTCCCGCAACAGTTGAATCAAGCCCTGAAAAAGCGATTTTTGAGTTTAAAGTTTTTAGCTCGCTGGTAGGTTTTACAACAAGGTTTTTAATTTTTTGTGGGATTTCGGTATCAAGTTTCCAATTAACAGCTTCGTGGTAAGGTTTCCCTGCTGAACGGTCAGACGCAACGAGTTCAGAAATTTCAAACCAAACGTGATTTCCCAAAAGTTGAACAAACCTTTGTCCAACCGTTCCCGTTGCTCCAAGAATTGCAACTTTTATTTTTTCCATTTTGCAAAAATGCTTTCAATTTTTTTACTTAAGAAAAAATCCTGTCAGCTTCAAACTCAAAGCCTGAAAGGATTTTGGAAGTTAGTTTTGAACTGTTTTTTGAAGAGCAAAAAAGTTCGTAAAAACCATTTTGCAAAGTAAAAATTTCAACGGTTTTGCTTAAAGGTTCAACAATCCAGTATTCCTGAACCTGAAACTGTTGGTAGAGCAGTTTTTTACGGATTTTATCCATTTTTTGTGAAGCAGGCGAAACGATTTCAACGACCAAATCGGGAACTCCAAAAATTCCCCTTGCCTGAATAATTTTGGAATTTGAGTTTGAGACAAAAAGCAAGTCAGGTTGAACTACGTTTGTTTTATCAAAAATTACGTCGTAAGGAGCATCAAAAATTTCTCCAAGCCTGTTTTTTTCAACAAAATCAATCATTAAAAATTCCAGTTTTCTTGAGCTTCTTTGGTGTTCAGTGCTTGCTGAAGGTGCCATAAAAATTTCTCCTGAAATGATTTCGTGCCTTTCGTAACCGCCAAGTTTAAGGTAATCGGCGTAAGTCCATTTTTTTACCGGAGTTTCTGAAAGTGTAGTCATTTTTTTGAACCTTTGAAAGTTTTCAGTTAAGCTAAAAAATTAAATTTGTTTTTTCAAGTTTTAAAGCTAACCAACCATTTGTCGTTTTTTTAAGTACTCAGCAAGTGCAACGGAAAGCGGTTCTGCAGTGCTTAAAGGAATGTAATCGATGTTGTTGTTACGACACAATTTTTTGTAAGTGTTCATAAAATCAAGCATTAATTTTTTGTACTCGTTTTGGATGTGCCAGGGTTGAGTTGTGATTTCAGCCTGTGTTTCCAGGTCTTTAAAAATTGCGTCTTTAGTGAAAGAAAAATTCAGTTCCGAAGGGTCAAAAATGTGAAAAACCAGGACCTCGTGTTTTTTATGGCGAAAATGCTTCAAACCTGCCAAAACTTTATCAATTTTTTCTT
>JADZEA010000150.1 GCA_020850775.1 bacterium | reverse complement strand
GAACTCCGTCAAGCCCAAAAAGTCCGCCACTGATAAATTCTGTTGTCAAAGTAATCCCGTTAAGTTCGTAACCTCCATTTTCGGGAAGGAACTTCTCAAGGAAAGTATTGATGTCAACAACAGGAATCCCGTTTGTCTGTGCAACTGAATTGATTGTTGAGTTGTAAGAATTTGTAAAATCAGTAATTACTGCAATTTCTGTTTCGTCAAGAATGAACTGGTTTTGCAATGCTTTCAAAGAATCCTGTCCGTAGCCAACTTTCAAACTATCGCTGGCAGTAAGCAAAACAAACTCCGTTTCCTTAAGTTTTCTTGAAGTTCCGTCTAATTCCTGTCCCCAAACGGGAACTTTTACGTTTTCAGGAATTGCCGGATTGTCTTCGTGAGTAAAGTAAGGTTTTAAGGTCGTAAAAAATGGAGTGTTTGTAACTTTTGGAACTGTAAAAGTAATCCCTTTCGTTGTTCCGACTTTTTTCAAAGAATCCCAAATCGCAGAGTAGTAAAGTGCAAAAGCATCTTTGTTAAAAGGAGAAAATCCTGCTGTGTTCGGGTCAAGGTCTAACAAACCTCCGGCAGTTGCGTAACCCAAAACCTCGTTGTTTCCAAGCCAAACACTTGCAAAAGTTGGTTGTTGAACCATCGCTTGCTGAATTACTGTTCCTTGTCCGCGTAAAACGATGTCAAAGTAAGTGTTTCCCGCACCAAATCCTGCTGAACTCGTTGCAAGCATTACCTGAAAAGCAGTTGCACCGGGAACACCAAGATTGTTGTAAGGTTTTGCCAAAGCAGAGTTATTTAGTGGCAAAGTCGTCCAGGTTCCACCCGGAGCAATTACCGGATTTCCTGAAGTATCAAAACCATTAAGTTCAAGAGTTCCGTAACCTGCTTTGTAAAGTCCGGGCATTCCGACGTAAGGGATTTCAAACTCGTCAGCGGAAGTGGTCGTTCCGTTGTCAGCAACAACTAAACCTGCTTGTCTTGCGATTTGTGCAGGGAAAGAATTTAACTGAAAATCGGTTCTGAGTCCGCCGTTTGTGTAACCAGAAGTCAGGCTGTTTCCGATAGAAACGTAACGAACAAACAAGTCTTTTGTCGCTTGAGAAACTGGTGGTGCGTCAATCGTTCCTTCGTCAAGTTCGCAACCAACTAAAGCAGACAAGCAAAAAACCGGTAAAAAATATTTAATTTTCATTTTGTGTTTCCTTAAAATTTATAAGTTAGACTTAATCCGACAAGGTTAAGAAAAGTTCTGTACTCGCCGTTCAGATTGTCTCTGTTTTTTCCGTTAGTGTTTCTTTCGTTTGCAAAAACCATCATTTCAGCAACGTCTAAATTAAAGTTTTCATTGATTTTCCAACCAAGCCCAACTGAAAAATTATGTCTGTCAGAATCAGGTAAAAGAGGGCTGACAGATTCGTCAGGAACAGGATTTCTGTCGTAAAGATAACCGTACCTTACGGTGAATTTTTCAGAAGTTTTCCACTCTGCGCCAAACCGTAAGTTCCAAACATCCTTGTAATTTTCAGGGATAGTTTCGGTTGGCAGCGAGTCAAATTTTAAATCAATTTTTTCGAAAGCTGACCACTGAACGAAAGACCAATCCGCTTCAACTGAAACGTTTTCGGTAATCTGGTAAGCGGCACCAATTGTTAAAGTGCTTGGGTAAGTCAGTTCTGTTGTCGCTCCCTGATTCACAAGTTTTGATTTTGCAACTGCGTAAAATGGGTCAGTAGTTGGAAGTGTGATGTTAAATTTTGCTTCTCCGTCTTTAAACTCGGAAGTTACTTCGTGTTTGTAAGAAAGACCAAGCCTTACTTTGTCAATTTTTGAGAGAAGTCCAACGTTCCAGCCGATTGCCATGTCGCTTGTGCCACTGATTTCAGTAAGCCCTGCATCAACGATTTCGCCGTTGTTAGGGTTAATTCCGACAGCAGTTTGTTTTGACAAAAACACGTGAGACCAAATAAAATCAAGCCCAACTCCAATTGAAAGATACTCGTTAGCACGAAAAGCGTAAGTCGGGTTCAGGTAAAAAGTTTTCAAATCAATTTCACGTAAAACAAAACGTCCAACGTAGTTTTCTTCGTTCCAGTTTTCACCAAGCCCGAAAGGAGTGAAAAAACCAATTCCAAAAGCATTTTTGTCGTTGATTTTTTGAGTGTAGTAAAAAGTTGACGGAAAAAAGTAACCTGTTTTAGCTTTTGCTTTTGTGCCAAAACCTGGCGAAGGGTCTGTTCCTGCAAAAGTGTTTGAAATTGAAACCATCGTAGAACCTAAAGAAATTTGTTTTCCTTCAAGATTTACCAAACCGGCAGGATTGTAGAAAACAGCACTCGGGTCGTTAGCAGTCGCAACAAACGTTCCAACCATTCCAGTTTGTCTTGCACCTTGCTCATTAATTTGAAATCCACCAGCGAAAAGGCTCGTTACCGAACAGCTAAAAATCGCAGTAAGCAGTAGCTTTGAAGATTTCATCGTACCTCCAAAAAATTAGTTGAATTAAGTTAATTTAAAAATGTGATAGTTATCAAAGTTTTAGGGAATGTATGAAAATAAAAGTGCTTTACCAAAAAAAAATGTTACTGAGAAGCCTAATTAGTCCTTAATTCTTTTCTAAAACACAAATCAAAAGTTTGTAAATCTATTTTTATTGCGTAAATTTTAAAAAAAACAAAAGGCAAAAACGATGTTGGCAGAGAAAAAGATTTTTTTTACAGAGCAGGAATACCTTGAACAGGAAGAACTTTCGGAAGAAAAACACGAATTCTACAAGGGTGAAATTTTTGCGATGTCAGGCGGAACCGTGAACCACAGTTTGATTTCGGCAAACATCACAAGTGAGTTTCGTAAAATTTTAAAAGACAAGTCTTGCAAGGTTTTTGACAGTAACCTGAGAATCCGTGTTAACTCAAACGGACTTTACACTTACCCGGACGCAAGTGTTGTTTGCGGAAAGCCTGAACTTGCAGGAAACAGAAGCGACACAATCACGAATCCGGTTTTGATTGTTGAAG
>JADZEA010000149.1 GCA_020850775.1 bacterium | reverse complement strand
CAACAAAAACACCTTTTTGCAATTTTATTTTTTCTTCTGAAGCAATTTTTTCAGCCATTAAAATTAATTCTTTTGAGTAAGGTTCACTCATGTCTGGAAATCTTGGTCCGAGTTCGTCGTAATTTTTGCCAATCAAAGGATTATCACCAAGCAAATTAATGTGGTCATCAATAATCATCAAATCACCAGCCTTAAAAAGTGGGTTCATCCCGCCGCAAGCATTGGAAATCAAAAGAGTGTGAATGCCTGAAAACTTCATCACTCTGACAGGAAAAACAATTTGTTGCATTGTGTAACCTTCGTAGTAATGAAAACGTCCTTGCATCGCAACAACATTTTTTCCACCAAGTTTGCCAAAAATGAGTTTTCCTGCGTGGCTTTCGACTGTTGAAACCGGAAAGTGCGGGATTTTCTCATAAGAAATTTCTTTCTCAATCTTAATTTCCTTAACAAGTCCGCCAAGTCCTGTTCCTAAAATTATCCCAATTTCAGGTTTTAAAGCTGTTTGTGTTCCAATAAATTTTACTGTTTCATTGATTTTTTCTAAAAGATTTTCCATTTTTTACCTTTAAAATTTCAGTCCTTAAGCATTTAATTAACTCTTATTTTTTTCTTTCTCAATCATTTTTACTTTTTTAAGTGTTTCATCAAGAATTTTCATCAAATCAGGAACTTCAGCAGGCTTTTCAATTTTTAACTTTTTTACTTCTTCCTGAGGCTCTTCTTTATTTTCTTCAGTTTCATTAATTTCGTTTGCTTCTTCTTCAGTTTCGTTCAAAACTGTTTCAGGAATTTTCTCAAGTTCGTTCAAAAGGCTTTCCGGAAGTTCGCCCATTTGGTCAAAAACATTTTCAAGAACCTCTTTGATTTCACGTTTTTTCTCGTCTTCTTCTGATTTTTCAAGTTCTGAAATTGTTTTTTCAACATTCTTTTTTTCTATAATTTCTTCAAAAACCGGTTCTGCTTTTTTCTCTTCAACTACTTTTGAAACAACCGGTTCTGCTTTTTCCTCTTCAACTACTTTTGAAACAACCGGTTCTGCTTTTTTCTCTTCAACTACTTTTGAAACAACCGGTTCTGCTTTTTTCTCTTCAATTTCATTAAATTCTTCTGGTACAACGGCATTTTCTGTTGAGTTTCTGCTTTGCAAATCTTCCTCTTCTTCCTCAAGCACTTTGACAAAATCAAGTTGTGAAACAAGAAGATTTTTGATTTTTTTAATCAAAGTTTTCTTTTGAGTGTTTAGAGTTTGGATTTCATTTTTGATTTTAGCTTCTGTTTCCTGTGCTTTCTGGATAATTTCGTTTGCCCTAAGTTTTGCTTCACGAATTATTAATTCCGATTCTCTTTGTGAATTTTCCATTGAGCGTTGAGTGGAAACTTGTGCCGTTACAAGTGTGTCTTGCAAGGTTTTCTCTACTTCTGCGTATTTTTTTAAGCCTGTTTCAAGCTCAATAATTTTATCAGAATATTTCTTGTTTTCAGTCAAAACCGCTTCGTAATCGTCAGCAATTTTATCAAGAAAAAAGTCAACTTCCTGAGTGTCGTAACCACGAACTCTTTTTTTGAAGGCATCTTTTTCCTTTTTGATTTCAAGAGGAGTGATTTTCAAGTTAAAAACCTCCGTTTTATTGTAGTTTAAAAGCTAATTCGTGTAAACTTCTCACGAGAAAACTTTGCAAAAACATAATTAATAAAAGCACAATTATTGGTGATAAATCCAATCCACCAAAACCACCGCCAAAACCCGTAAATTTATCTAAAATGTAACGAACTTTGTAATAAACCGGTTCGGTTACGGAATAAAGAAAACGCACAATCGGATTGTACGGGTCAGGATTTACCCAACTAAGCAAAGCACTAATTATTACAATCCATTTGTAAATTCCCAAAAGAAAGTCCAAAATATCAGCCAAAGCTGAAATCAAATTTCCAAATAAAAACATCTTTAAGTTTCTCTAAAAATTGTAGTTACGGTTACCAAAAATCATCGTTCCAATCCTTACCAAAGTTGCTCCTTCTTCAATTGCAAACTCAAAATCCCCGCTCATTCCCATTGAAAGTTCTGTTAGTTTCTCCCGGAAAATTCCTTTTGAGTTTAGTCTTTCAAGTTCCTTGCGTAAAGTTACAAAACACTTACGAATTTCTTTTGTGTTTTCTGTATTTTTCCCAATTGTCATCAAACCACAAACTTGTAAAAAATTCAGTTGTGAAACTTCTTCAGCAAAATTTTCCAAATTAACTACAGAAACTCCAGATTTTGTTTGTTCCTCTGAAACGTTTACCTGCAAAAGTATTTTTGTTTTTTTGTTCAAGTCTTTGGAAAACTTGTCAAGTTCCTTAGCCAATTTAAAATTGTCAACTGAATGAATCAGCTCAAAAAATTTTACCGCTTTTTTAGCTTTGTTTGTTTGCAAGTGCCCAATCAAGTGCCAACTAACTTTCTCCTTAAAATCCAAAATTTTCGTTTCGGCTTCCTGAATTTTGCTTTCACCAAAAACCCGTAAGCCACTTTGGTAAGCACTTTCAATTGTTTCCAAAGGGTAAGTTTTACTAACAGCAATCAAAGTAACTTCTTCGCTTTTTCTTCCTGAACGCAAACAAGCTTTTTCTATTTTTTCCGAAACAATTCTAAGGTTTTCTTCAATCATTTTTTTTAATTTTTCACACCAGCAAAAGTAAAAAAATGTACTCTCTACAAAAGTTTAAAGCAAATTAAAAATGAATTGCATTAGCAAAGTCATTCATCAATTTTTCACAATCACCTTTTTCTTCAAGAACTGTTCCTGTAACGACGATTGAAGCACCTGCTTTCACCTTTTTTTTAGCTTCTTCGGGAGTTCTGATTCCACCACCACAAATTATCGGGATTGTTGTAACGGATTTTACGGCTCTAATCATTTCTTCAGGAACAGATTCTTTTGCTCCGCTTCCTGCTTCAAGATAAATTAATTTCATTCCAATAAATTCTGCTGCTAACGCGTGTGCAAGTGCAATGTCTGGTTTGTTTCGTGGAATTGGTTTTGTGTTGCTCATAAATTCAACAGAAGTCGTAACTCCTGAACTAACAAGCAAGTAAGCAGTGGAAATTGGCTCAAGTCCGATGCTTTTCAGCAAAGGAGCGGATTTTACGTGTTCACCAATCAAAAGGTCAGGATTTCTTCCGCTAACAAGACTCAGGTAAAGGATTGCGTCTGCGTACTCACAAACGTAGTTAAAAAGTCCCGGAAAAATAATCACGGGCAAAGTGCAGGAATCTTTAATCCTTTTGAGGCATTCCTGAAAAGAGTTTCTTACCAAAATTGAGCTTCCGACAAAAATTGCGTCTGCACCTGATTTTTCAGCAGAAACAACAAGAGTTTCAATTTCTGACAAAGATTTTTTATCCGGGTCCAAAAGCGGAACGTAAATTGCACCTTTAGCCTTGATTAAATCCTGAAGTTTTTGGTAAGTTTTGAAGTTCAATTTTTGTGTCCCTTTTAGTTTTTAGTGTTCAACTTTTTTGTAGTTTGCCGGAATTTTCAGTTCAAAAGTTTTTGCTTCCAAAGGTAAGTTTTCCCTGTAGTTTTTGAAACTAATTTCTGTAACGTCTTCGTCGCTGTCAATCATCTTAATTTTTTTAGGCAACCACTCATTTTTATTGACAGTCAGGTAAATTTCTGTAAAATATTTTGCAGTTGGGTTTGTTTCCAAAGGGACAAGTTTGATTGTGATTTCATCGTTTTTGGTGCTGACTTCAATTTCAAATTTTTTCTTTGCGTCTTCAAAAGTGTTTCCAAAACCCCAAAATCCTTCCTGGTGTTCGGGACCTTTTTTCACCTTGTAAAAATCGGCTTTTTGTGTTTTTTCGGAAACGATTGTCAGTTCTTTCCCGATTGCAAGGATTGAATTTTTGTTTGGCTTTTCGTAAAGCAGTAAAAATTTATCTTTTTTTTGGTAGAAAAACTTACCCGAAGAAAGTTCTTCGCTATCAAAAAGTGCTGAGATTTTTTTCTGTTCAAAGTTTGCGGTAAAGGTTTCAAGAGTTTTAGCTTTGTTTTTCATTTGTTCAATCACGTAGTCAACAGTGATTTCCTGTGAAAAACTAATTTTTGTGAGCCAAAAAAAGATTAGTAAAAAAACTGTCCTAATTTTCATTGATTTGCTTTCTCCCTAAAAGTTCTAACAAAGCCGGTAAAAGGATTAAAGAATTTACCGTGCAAAAAACTACACCGAGTGTTGATAAAATTCCAATACTTTCAATCCCTCTGTTTTGTGAAAAAATTAATGAACCAAAACCTAAAATTGTTGTTAAAGCACTGAAAATTAAGGAAATGCCTGTTTCACGAACAACTACAAAAATATCGTGTTCTTTATTCTCAAGGTAACGTGTTAAAATGTAAATTCCATAATCAATTCCAATTCCAAGTATCAAAGGTGTAACAATCATGTTTGCATAATTAATTTTGATGCCAAGGATTTTCATTGAACCAAACATCCAAATCATCGCAATCGTTAGCGGTAAAAGACTCAAAATTACGTGTTTGGTTTTCCTGTAAGTGAAAATTACCGTAATCACAACCGATAAAGCAGCAAAAATAGTCGCAAGAAAAAAATCGTGTTTTACAATTTTCATAAATTCCGCAACAACAACTCTGATTCCCGTTACCGTGTCTTGATTTCCGCTTTCCTTTAAGTCTTTTTCAAAACTTGTAATTTTACTCAAATCTTCAACGTAACCATTCAAAAAAACTTGTGTTTTAATTCTGTACTCATTGTCTTTGTTCACGTAAAATTTTGAAATTACATCGTGAAAACCAAGCCTTTCAAAGTCCTCAATTTTTATTGGTTTACGAATTGAAAAAGCCTTTCTAAGACGTTCAGTTTCAAATTTTTCAGGTTTAAAACCATTTTCTTTCAGCTCGTAATTAATTTTTTTAATCACTTTTTCAATGTCAACTTTTTTGATTAGCTCAATGTTTTTAACTTGCCTTTCCAATGACGGAACGTAATCAGTAATCGTTTGATAGTTGTCAACAATTCCTTTTACTTTGAGCGAATCAAGAGTCGCAGAAAGCAAAGAGACTTTTTCAATGGCTTTATCGCTGTTTTGGTCTTTTGAAATCACGTAAAGAGGCTTAAAATTTGAATTGAATTTTTCAGAAATTTTAGCCTGAACCTGAATGTCTTTGTCTGTTTCAGGGCGAATTTTTTGTAAATCCTCTTCAAAGGGAACTCCCAAACCAGAAATTTTTGTTGGTAAAAACCCTGTTAAAACAACAAGCATAAAAATTGTAACAAGTGCTGTTCCCGTAACAATGTATTTTGGGTGAGTGATTACAAACCTGAAATTTTGTTCCATAAGTTTGGCAAGTGTTTCTTGAAAATGGAGTTTTTTCTGAACCTCTTTTGTCCCAAAAAAACTTAATTCAGCAGGAAAAACAGTAAACATCGCAAACAAAATGAGTAAAAGCCCACTTCCTGAAACAAAGCCAAGTTCTGAAAGACCTTTAAAATCAGTAATCATTAATCCAATAAAAACAAAAGCAGAAGTCAAAGCTCCGTAAAAAACACCAACTCCGGTTGAAGAAAAAGTTGCCCTGATTTTATCAATTGGCAGAGTGTCTTGCAAATCTGTTTCAAGGTAACGATTGTAAAGATGAATTGAGTAATCGATTCCAAGCCCCATCAAAATCGCAGAAGAAACAACAGTGATTACGTTTAAACTTCCAATTACAAGGTAAGCAAGCCCAAGCGTCCAAATAATTCCCAAAAGAAGTGGCAAAACAATGTAAGCAAGTGAACGCTTGTTCCTGTAAAAAAGGTAAAAAATTAACACAATTCCAATTAATACAATTCCTGAAGATGAAACAAGGTCCCGTTGAATGGATTTTTCATTTGAAATGCTTGAAACGTAACCTCCGGCAAAACCAATTGTTGCCAAATCTTTTGCTCCTTCAAATTCTCCAAAAGCTTCTTTTGTTGCCTGGTCAACTTTTCCCATCAAAATCTTTGAAAATCCCGGGTCCTGAGCAAGTTTTGTTGGTCTGATTAAAACTAACAAGGCTTGTTCGTCATTTGAAAGAAAGTACCACTCTTTTTTTGCTCCAAAAGATTCTTCCTTTTTTCCCGTAATTTTTTCAAAATATTTTTTCAAAATCTCTGAAATCATTAAAGGATCGCCAATAATTGTTTTTTTAACGGCAGAACCAATCGGAGAACTCAAAATATCTTTGTCAGTTTTGATTTGCTCGGCAATTTTTTCATCGGAAAGTTTGTCTAAAACTGCCTGAAGGTCTTTTTCTTCAAGGTAAAGCAAGGCGTGTTCAACAAAAAAATCAGCTAGAAATTTTTGCTTTTGAGAATCTATTTTTTGTTCGGCAGAAATAATTTCAGGAATGTTTTTTAGCTTTGAGACATAAAAATCAGCAAATTTCTGGAGTTTGGCAAGGTCTTTTTCCTTCCCTTCCCTGAGTTCTAAAAGCACAACCAAGTATTCAGTAGCTCCAAAATCAGAACTTGCTTCCCAAAAACTTTTCACAATTTGCGAATCTTGTGGAACGAGGTAGATAAAATTACTGTTCAGAGTAAGTTTTGAAGCGAAAAAACCTAAAACAATTGCTAAAAATAAACCTGAAAACAGAATTGTTTTCGGTTTTTGAAATGAAAACACAGCAAGCGAAGATATAATTTTCTTTAACATTTTTCCCTTAATCACTACTTTTAAAGTCTCTGAAATTACGAAAAATTGCTTTAACAAGCAATTTCTTTAACGTAAGATTTTGAGTAGTGTTTAGAAAGGATTTACTAATTCCTTAATGCCTGAATTTTAGAAACCTTCTGAAAAACCAAAATCTTTAAAACCTTTTGAAAAAAATAAATTCCCGTTTCCATCTACTACAAATGCCTCCGTTTTTTCTAAAGTTTCAACAAGCTCAATTCCATTTTCCGCTCCAAGCACAAAAATTGCCGTTGCCAAAGCGTCTGCAAGTTCGCAAGTTTTTGCAAGAACTGTTACGCTTTTGCAGGTTTGAGAAGGTAAACCTGTTTTTGGATTTAAAATGTGGTGGTAAAAAATTCCGTTTTCAACAAAATTTCTTTCGTAATTGCCACTTGTCGCAACCGCAAAATCTGAAATTTCTACCGTTCCAAGGTTTTTGTCTGATTTTTCTGGATTTTTGATTCCAATTTTCCATTTTTTCCCTTCAGAATTTTTCCCAAAACAAAAAATATCTCCTCCTGCGTTAATCAAAGCACTTTTAATCCCATTTTTCTTTAAAATCAAAATTGCTTTGTCAACCGCAAAACCTTTTCCAATTCCACCAAAATCAAGTTTCATTTCAAAATCAACTTTAATTGAGTCATTTTTAAACTGGATTTTTGAGTAACCAACTTTTTTGACAAGAGCGTCAAGGATTTCTTGTGAAGGTTTTTTGGGTTCTAAAGCATTGAAATTCCACTTTTCCAAAACCGCTCCAAGTGTTGGCTCAAAAGCAGAATTTGTTAGCTTTGCAAGTTCACAACTTTTTTGGCAAAGTTCAAGCGTTTCAGAACTAACTTTAACAAACTTTCCCGGATTCGCGTTGATTTGGTAAACTTCACTTGAAAAAATGTACGGACTGATTAAATTTTCAATCCTTTGAATTTCACTAACCGCTTGTAAAATTGAGTTTTGTGCTTCTCCAAAATCATCGTGAATCACTTTGAACTCTACCAAAGTTCCAAGTAAAAATTCTTCGTGTTCAAGTTGGAAAAGTGTTTCCTGCGAAAAACTTTGTCTGAAAATTAGCAAAAAACTACAAAGTAAAAGCGTCAAACTCATTTTTTACCTTTCCAAAAATCTGGATTGAAACACAGTTTGGAATGCAGATTAATTTTTCGTTTGTTTGGGAAATTTCACCGGGTTGAGTGCAGATTTTGTGTTTGCAAGTTGAGTGTAAGATTTTGATTTTGTTGTTCTTAACTTCAAAAGTTACTCCTGAAATTTCGCTTTGAAAGTCTTTGTTCAGTTCAAAAATTTTTGTTCCCTGACTTTGAGAAGTAACTTTTGCAAAACTACCTTTTTGATGTTCTAAATCGCTGATTTTTATCAAAGTTGGTTTCTCTTGCAAAGATGGAAGTTTTAGCTTTTGGGCAACTTTAAAAAGTGCTTTTTCAATTTCTGTTTTTTGATTTTTGTAGTTGACAAGGCTAAAATTTTCTACCCAAACGAGATCTCCCACTACTTTTTGAGGCAAAAAAAATTCCTGAAAACTTAAAACTTTGTTTGGAAAAAATGGTTTTAAAATTGTTTGAACGAGTATTTTTGCAAGTTCCGGATTTTGTGTAAGGATTGAAAGCTCAAAATTACTGGTTTTCTGTTCAAAAACTTTTGCGAAACCACTTTGGCAAAAACTTACGCTTGCAAGTGCTAAAAAGCTGTTTTTCAAAAAATTGCGTCTTTTCATTTTTTAAACCTAAGCTCAAAGATTAAAATAAAAATCATTGTGTAAAAACAAAGGTACATTAAAATTGCTGAAATCATCGTCAGGTAAACGAAATTTGGATGAACAAAACGCAACAGCCAAATCGAACCAAAAGTTACAACAACAGAAATCAAAGGTTCAATCATCAAAAAACTTTTCCAAAAACCACTAACAATCGTGTTAAAATGGAAAATCAAACCAATTGCAAAAAAAAATAAAGACATTCCCAAAATGTGGTTGTGAGTTGTCAGCAAAAGTTCCTGGATTGGTTTTGGATACTCTGTTTGGATTTCGTCCTGAGTTTGCCCGGTTCCGTTGTAGCGTGTAATTGTCCCGTTTGGCGAAAGATTCGTCGTGTTTCCAAGAAAAATCAAACCGACCGAAACACCGGTTCCTAAAACACAAATAAAAGTTAAAAGCAAATTTTTTAAAGGTTTATCAAGTTTGTAAAGTTGAAAATTCATAATTTTGTTTTTATTTCCTGAATTAAAAGCGAGAGTTTTTCAATTCCTTTTGTAACAGAAATTACGGAAATTGTTGCTCCACTAATTCCGTCAACGTCTTTTCCAACAACAAAAGTTGAGTTAGCATTTTTGCCGATAAATTTTAAGTTCCAACCTTTTTCGCTAATTTGTCCGCCGTAAGCTTCGCGATACTTTACAATTTCAGTTGAAAGGATTGAACCTTTTGCGTCAAAAACCACCAAAAAAGTGATTGGCAAAGCTTTTCCAAGAACATTGTCAAGAATCGCAAAACCACAAACAGAGTCTTTTTGTGTAATTTTCCAGGTGTAAACTTCTTGTGCAAAAAATTGTTGCTGCACTTTTTTTTCGATGTTGTTTTTAGTGTCTTTTGGCAAAGCAAATTTTTTGAAAGTTAAAGTTTTATCTTTACCAAAAATTCCTGAAATGGATTTTTCAGCTTGTTTTTTGATTTCTGAGGCAAAAAGATTTTGCACAAAAGCAAGCAAAACAAATACGAATAAAATTATTCTCATCTTTCCTTAAAAAAACTAAAGCCTAAAGTTAATTAGAAAAACTAAAAAGGAGTTGAATTTATTTTTTCAACTCCCTTATTCTAACTAATTGTTTTTAAAATTGATAACCAACACCTAAGTTCATTTGTTTGGTTTTTGTTTTGGTTGATTCTTGTTTTTTTACTCCGTAATCAACTTTGAAAACCACACTTTCAATTGGTTTTACTGAAACACCAACTTTCCAGTTTGTGTAATGATTAGCTTTTTCAACTGCCTCGGTTGCAGCTTTTTTGGCTGTGTTGTAGTCTTCAAAACGTAACCAGGGAATAATTTTAGCTTCTGTTTTCAGGAAAGTCCCAAAGTTGTAGCCAAAATCAAGGTAGTAACCAAACGAAGTTTCAACTCCTGCAAGGTCTTTGTCTCCGTAAGTAATGTTTGCAACTTCAAAAACGGTGTAAACATCGTTTGCTTCGTACTTTGCGTGAAGCTCAAGGATTGAAACTGAATTTGTTGTGTCCTTTCCAACTGTTGCGTCGTTAAACGAAAAAGAAGTGCCGACTCTCAAACCTGAAAAACCCGTGTAATCAAGTCTTGCGTTGTAAAGAAAATCTTCGGCATTAGATTTAAAACCTTTTTGTCTTCCATCGCGAATCCCTTTTGAGGCACTGATTTTCTTCCCGTCCAATCCTTCCATCACTGTAAATTTGTAATCGAAACCACTTTTTCTTCCGTAAAAAGCAATTCCATTTCCAAACCACGTTGTCGGGATAATTTTATTGTTGTAATCAGATCTTTCCACGCTCAAAAATGTTGGTGGCTCGTGATACTCGTTAATCAAGCCAATTGAAGCCAAAACAACTCCAGCCTGAAAGCCAAAACTCTCGTTGCAGTGATAATTGACGTAAGCTTGTTCAAGTTCAAGTTCGCCTTTTTCTGCTGCGCCTTCAACAAAATTGTGTTCCAGTTCCACTTCAGATTTAAAAGACCATTTTTCTGTCCAGGAATGGGAAAAAAATGTTACAAACCTATGGAAATCCAAAATTTTTGTAGCGTCTGAACCGTCTTTTTTTTCGTAGTTGTAATGCAGTTCTCCGTAACCTCCAACGGTTGTTTTTGGTGTAAAAAATTCATCTTCCGCGAAAACGGAAGTTGTTACTACTAAACTTGAAAGTAGTGTTAATTTTAGAGTTAAGTTCATTAAGGTTCAACCTTTTTTTAAAAGTTTATTGTTTTGTTAATTAAAAGAATAGTTTGCATTTTGAATGATTTGTTTTAGAGAAAGTAAAAACTCGGCTTCCCGCAAAAGTTTGCGAAGTTCAAAAATTTCTGCTTCTGAAAAAGCAAGTGTTACTCCACAAGGCATCTTTACCAAAATTTTTCTTTTGTAATCTTCGTTTTTTGACTGAAGTTGCGAAGTATCAATTTTTTCTACAAACTCCCTGAAAACAGAAAAAGGCTCAAGAGTAAATTTTAGCAGGAAGTTTCCAAACTCAAGATGAATTACTTTGCAGTTCCCTTTTTGAAAAACAGAACCACTTGAAGTTTCTGCTAAAATTATCTTTTGATTTTGTAAGAGTATGTTTTCCATTTTTACTTTCTTGTTTTACATCTGAGATTAAGTCTCAATAACTAATCAATTTTAATAAACTTTTCTTTCCTTAGCAACAAAAAAAATACTTTAGTCAAGTTTTTTGCTTAAATTCAAATAATTCAAAAAAGGTAATTTTAATGAGAACTAATTCTAAGTTATTAATTTTTATTTGGTTAATTCTTTTTGCAAACAATGTTTTTGCACAAGAGAAAACAGAAAAAGACGCTCTTGACGCCTTTCAAGTCTTAAACGATGCAAAAACTGCAATCAAAATTATGAAAGATGTTCTAAAAAAACGAAGTACTGATTTTACTTCACTAACACTTTTAGGTCAACTTTCTATTCGTGAAAAAGATAAAGAAGGCTATTCTCTAACACTTAAAGAACTTGACAAAGTGAAAAATCCAAACACTTCTGAACAGTCTTTCATTGCTTACCTAAAAGGTCAGGGAGCTTTGGTTTTTGAAAAAGACTTTAAAAAAGCTGAAAGCCTTGCAAAAGATGCCTGGTTCTTAGGTGCTTCCGACCAAAATATTTCGCGGATAATTATGGATTTGAGACAAGGAATTCTGGCTGAAAGACGAAAAGGTTCAACAACTATGGATTTTGACCTTGCAAAAGCAGGAAGCAACCAAAAAATTTCTCTTAAATCTCTACGCGGAAAAACTGTAGTCCTTGATTTTTGGGCAACCTGGTGCGGACCTTGTCGCCAAACAATGCCAAAAACAGAAGAACTTTACCAAAAAAGTCTTAAAAGCAAAAACGTTGTAGTTTTTACTGTAAACTTGAGAGAAGACGAAAAAAAGGTTCAAGAATTTATGACTCAAAATAAGTACACCTTTCCTGTTTTGCTTGATTCTGATGGTAGTGTCGGAGGAAATTACGGAGCTTCTCAAATCCCGTTTTTTGTTGTGATTGACGGGGAAGGAAAACTAATTTACGAAGGTCATCCGGCAAATTTTGACGAGTCAACAATCAAGTTTTGAAAAAAATAAATCCTGAAGGTTTAGCTAAAAGTCTTGTGGTTAGTCTTAGTTTTTAACTTTCCAAAAAATCTTCCATCGTAAAAATGCCTTTTTTACCTAAAATCCACTCGGCACAAAGAACCGAACCTTGTGCAAAACCCTCACGATTTCGTGCTGTGTGAGTGATTTCCACTGTGTCGACTTCCGAATCAAAAAAAACTGAATGAGTTCCAATCACTGAACCAAGCCTTGTTGAACCAACGTAAAGTGCGTTTTTATCAATTTCCCCTTTGTTTAGATTTGTCAAAAAGTGGGTTTTGGAGTGAAAATTTTGTAAAATTTTTTCTGCTAAAACTAAAGCTGTTCCACTTGGAGAATCCATTTTTTTATTGTGGTGAAGCTCGTGAACTGCACAATCAAAGCCTTTTTCACTAAAAAGTTTCGCAGCGGTTTCAATAACTTTGAAAAAAAGGTTTACTCCAACCGAAAAATTTGATGCGTAAAAAAGAGCAGTTTTATTTTTTACAACTTCATTTTTCACTGTTTCAAGTTCGCCAAACCAACCTGTTGAAGCTACAACAACGCTTTTTTGTAATTTTACAAGTGCTAAAATATTTTGCAAAGCCGTTTTTGGTGAAGTTGCTTCAAAACAAACATCAATTTTTTCAAAGTTTTCCTTTGTAAAACTTTCACCTTTTGCATTGTTTTTGGAATTCAAAATCAAACAAATTTTGTGTCCTCTTTCAGTTGCTTTTTTTTCAATTTCCCTGCCTAATTTTCCGTAGCCAACAAGTGCAATGTTCATTTTTACCTCAAAATTTTACTTGATTAACCAATTTTTAGGATTTTGCTTGTCCTTATTTTTCCAAACCTCAAAATGCAAAATTCCTTTTTGTGAATTTTTTGTGTTTTCTACTTTTCCAATTATTTCGCCTGATTTAACGTAAGAATTATTTTGAACCGTAATGTTTGTAACATGAGAATAAACAGTGTAAAAGCCATCGTTGTGGTCAAGAATAATTGTGTTTCCGTAACCTCGCAAGTAAGTAATCATTATCACTTTTCCATTGGCAACTGCTTTAACTGACGAACCAATTTCAGTTCCAATGTCAATTCCTGTGTTTTCCGTTGTTGTCAAAAGTTTTGGGTCTTTGTGCAAACCAAAATCATTAACAATTTTTCCTTGAACAGGCCAACTTAACTTACCTTGATTTTTTGAAAAGGAACCCGCTGCAATGAAAAACTTTTGCCTTTCGGTTTTGACTTCTGTGTACTTTTTGTTTTGTGCTTTTGCCAAACGTTTTTGTTCTTCAACTTCCCGTTTTTCGTTTTCAAGCTCTGCAAGACGAATTTTTTCAAGTTCTGCAATGATTTTTTCAAGTTCTTTTGCTGCATTTTTTTTATCGTCAATATTTTTTTGAACAAAATTTTTATCCGATTGAACTTTCTCTAAAACAACTTTTTGTTTTATTTTTTTCTCGGAAAGCGTTTGTTCTTCAGTTTCTTTTTGCTTTAAAATGTTTTTCTTTTCTTCAAGTTCCTGTTCAAAAACTTTCTTGTTTTCAATAATTTTTACCTTGATTTGGTTGATTTTTTCAATGTTTTTTTGGTCTTCGTTTGAAAGCAGGAATAAAAATTTAAGTCTCCTGAGTGCTTCAGGAAAATTTTCAGAAGTTAGTAAAAGCTCAAGTTCACTAAGCCTTTTTGTCTTTTGAATTCGGTTCAGGCGTTTTGCAAAAATCTCCTTTCGCTCTTCAAGTTCTTTTTCAGACTTTGCAAGATTTTTTTGAGTTTGTTTGATTGCTGTTTCTTTGTTGTTTTTCTCTTGCTCCAAAGTTGAAAGAACTGTTTGTAAAAGCCTTACTTGTTTTTCATAATTTGCAAGAACTTCAAGCTCAGATTTTTCCTTGTTTTCCTGTTCTTTGAGTTTTTTTTCAAGTGCTTTGATTGAGCTTTTAAGTTCCTGAAGTTTTGTTGCGTTGTTTTGGATTTTTTTTTGAGTTGATTGCTGACCAAAAACAAGTGAGTTCAAAAGGAAAAAAAGGACAATTATTTTCATCTTAAAACTTTATTTTTTAATATTTTGAGCAATATTTGAAAAAAGCATTTGCAAAATTCCAACTTCTTTTTCGGTTAGCGGAAGCCTTGCAAAAGATTTTGAAATTGAGTTTGTAAACCTTTTCTCAATTCCTTTTGGCATAAAATCGATGCTTTTAACAATTTCGTTTACGTTGTTTGCAAGTTTACTTTTGAACTCAAAATTCGCTTGTTTTTGCAGTTTTCCAAGTTTTGGAATCTTGTTTTCAAAAATAAAAAATTCGTAAAGCAAAATCAAAACTGCTTGTGAAAGATTGATTGAAGGATAAATTTCAGCCATTGGAATTTTTATTAAATAATTACAAAAATCAAGCTCAGAGTTGTAAAGTCCTGTGCTTTCACGACCAAAAACAAGAGCAATTTTTTGGTTTTTGTAGCTTTCGTTAGCAAGTTCAACTGCTTTTCGCGGAAGTAAGGATTTTGTTTTCAGGCGTTCTTTGTTTGAGGTTGCAAACACAAGCGAACAATCAGCGATTGCTTCTGAAAGTGTTGAAAATTTTTGTGCAAAATCCAAAATTTCCTTGCTTCTGTGAGCAAGAACGTAAGTTTCCTCTGTAAACTCACAAGAATTTACAAGCCTTAAGTCTGTAAAACCAAAATTTTTCATTCCTCTTGCAACAGAACCAAGATTTCCCGGATGACGCGGTTCAACAAGCACAACAGCTAAGTTTAACATTTTTTCCCGTAAAGATTTAGGTTAATTTTACAAAAGAAGTGCTGAAGTTCAAAATGTTTGTTTTAAAGTTTTTTAGCTTTGAGCATTTTTTGAGTTGGTTTTTGCAAGGGATAAAAATTTTAGTTTACGAAAAAAACTAAAGTTCTTCCTCAATTGAGTAATCGGCTTCAAAAGTTTTGCTTGTAATCATTTCGGCAATCAAACCAATTGAGAAAAATTGCAATCCAAAAATCAAAAGTAAAATCCCAACAAAAAATATCGGGCGGTTACCAATCCAACTTCCAAAAAACCAACCAATGCTCAGGTAAATTTCAATGATTGCTCCTGCGACAAAACTCAAAGTTCCAAGCATTCCAAAAAGGTGTAAAGGTCGTTTCATATAAGTTGTTATGAATATTACTGTTACAAGGTCTAAAAAACCTTTCGCAAATCTTTCAAAACCAAACTTGGAAGTTCCAAACTTCCTCTCGTGGTGCAAAACCGGAACTTCTCCAACTCTAAAACCTTTCTCGTTTGCAAGAACAGGCACAAAGCGGTGAAGTTCACCGTAAACTTTAATTTCTTTGGCAACTTTTGATTTGTAGGCTTTCAATCCACAGTTGAAATCGTGGATTTTTATTCCCGTCAATTTTTGCGTTACAAGGTTAAAAAATTTTGAAGGAACAGTTTTGTTTAAAGGGTCGTTTCGTTTTTTCTTCCAACCAGAAACCAGGTCGTAACCTTCGTTTAGTTTTGCAATCAAATTTGGAATTTCATTTGGGTCGTCTTGTAAATCTGCGTCCATTGTTACAATTATTTTTCCAACCGATTTTTTAAAACCAACTGAAAGTGCGGCGGATTTTCCATAATTTCTACGAAATTTTATGATTTTGAGATTTGGAATTTTTGCTTCAAGCAAAACAGAAACCGAATTGTCGCTACTTCCGTCGTCAACAAAAAGTAGTTCGTACGTAAAATTATTTTTCTCAAGAACTGTTTGTAAACGACTTGCAAGTTCTTTAAGTGAGTCTTGTTCGTTCAAAAACGGAACAACAACTGAAACATCAACTTCCATAATTTTCTCTTGAAATGTAAGTTACTTTTTTAACTGATTCAGGATAATTTAGCTTGAAAACCTTGCTTGAAAGTTTCTTGTTAGCTTTTTTTGTTCTGTGGTTGATTACCAAAAATTGCTCTTTCGCTAAGTTTTTCACTTTAATTGAGTTAGGAAGGAAAATACCATCTGTTTTTTTGAAATTGGTGTAAATTCTTTCCAAAAGCACGTTGTTTGTTTTCAGGTCAACAAACTGAACCTTTGTAATTGTGTAGCTTTTTGGGTCAACCCAAACATTTTTTATAAGTTCTTTTTTTTCAATCACAAAAAAATAATTTTCATCTTCAAAACTAAACTGTTTGATTCCTGCAACGTCTTCAACTGAAAATTTTTCCGTTCCTGTAACCACACTTATCAACTCATTAAATTCCATCTCAACACCAAAAAAATCACCAATTGTTGCTTGCGAAGTTTTACCTGAAAAAAGCTCATTTTTCAGTTTAATGTAAGCCATAAAATTCTTTTGGCTTGCAAAAACTTTTGCAAAACTTCCAACAAGCACGTTTTTTACGTTCACAAAAAGAGAATCGGGAAAATTCAAAACTGTTTCAGTGTTGACACTTTGGCTAAAGGATTGGTTTTCAATGCTAATGCTTGATTGAGCCATAAAAGTTTTGAGCTTGTCGTGGTTTGTGTTCACAAGCCTAATCACTTTTTCTTCAGTGTCGTTACGGGAAATCTGGATTTTTGGCGAGCAAGCGTAAACAAAAATTAAAATTGAAAAGAATAAAAATTTTTTAAGCATTAAGGTTTTTTCAAAAATTAAGAGGTTTGTAACTGAAAATGGTTTAAAAATTAAAGTTTAAATTAACTTTAAAAGCCGTTCAATGTTTAAGAAAAGTTTTTGCAAAGCTTGCGAACGATGGCTAATTTTATTTTTGAGTTGGTTTGGCATTTGAGCAAAAGTTACACAATGACCTTTTACAAAAAACAAAGGGTCGTAACCAAAACCATTTTTTCCAAAAGGTGCTAAAAGGATTGTTCCTTCAATGCTTCCTTCAAATGTTTCTCTGATATTTTTTCCAACAACAGCAATTACACAAACAAATTTTGCAGTTCGTTCCTGTTCAGGAACATTCGCTAATTTTTGCAAAAGTAACTCATTGTTTTGTTCGTCAGTTGCGTTTTCACCTGAAAAACGAGCAGAATGAATTCCGGGTTTTTTGTCTAAAGCGTCAACTTCAAGTCCGGAATCGTCTGCAATTGCAGTAATTCCTGTAAATTCAAAAATTTCAGTAGCTTTTTTGAGAGCATTTTCGGTAAAACTTGTTCCGTCTTCAATCACTTCAGGAGCATTTGGAAAAGAGTCAAGCGTCAGTAACTCAAACTCTTCTCCAAGAATTTCTTTAAGTTCGTTCAGTTTTTTAGCATTTCTCGTAGCAATGACAACTTGAATCTTAGACAAACTAAATTCCTCTTGATTTCATTGCATTAAAAACTCTCTCAAGACCAAGCATAAAAGCACCAATTCGCAAAGGAACATTATTTTTTTTAGACATTGCATGAACATTCCTGTACGCTTTTGTCATTTTTTTGTGAAGTTCCTGATTAACGTAATCTTCTTCCCAATGAAGTTGTTGCAGGTTTTGTGTCCACTCAAAATAACTGACTGTAACTCCGCCTGCGTTTGCGAGGATGTCAGGAACGATTGGAATGCCTCTTCTGTTCAAAATCAAATCTCCACCAGGAGTGATTGGATGATTTGCTGCTTCAACAATCATTTTTGCTTTAACGTTTGGAGCGTTTTTGTGAGTGATTACTCCGCCAAGTGCAGCAGGGCAAAGAAGATCGCATTCAGCTTCTAAAATTTGTTCGTTTGTAAGCCTTTGATTTGGTAAAAAACCTTCAAGTGAACCACGCTCTTTAACGTGAGCAATTGCTTTTTTAATGTGAATCCCTTCAGCATCGTAAACTCCACCACTTAAATCGCTAATTCCAATGATTTTAGCACCTACTTCATCTAATAAAAGTGCTAAGTTTGAGCCGACGTTCCCAAAACCCTGAATTACAACAGTAGCATTTTTTAAATCAATTCCAAAATCCTGACACGCTTCCTGAACTACAAAAACACAACCTCTTCCTGTTGCTTGTTCACGTCCTTCAGAACCACCCAACTCAATCGGTTTTCCTGTAACACAAGCCGGAGTGTAACCTCTCCTTCTGCTGTACTCGTCCATCATCCAACCCATAATTGTTGCGTTTGTCTGAACGTCCGGAGCAGGAATGTCTTTGTGTGGTCCAAGACAGAGGTCAATTTTCCTCGTGTAAATTCTTGTTAATCCCTGAAGTTCCCTTTGTGAAAGGTCTCTTACTTTTACAGAAATTCCACCTTTTGCACCACCAAAAGGAATGTCAACAATTGCATTTTTCCAGGTCATTAAACTTGCTAAAGCTCTGACTTCATCAAGATCAACATCTTTGTGGTAACGAATTCCACCTTTGTAAGGTCCTCTTGACGCGTTGTGTTGAACTCTGTAACCAATAAATTCCTTCAGTTCTCCGTTGTCCATTCTCAAAAGAAGCTGTACTCTTAATTCTCTGTAAGTTCCTTTCATTGCAAAACGATACTCTTGTGGAATATTTAATTTGTCTGCCGCAAGGTCAAAATAATAATTTACCATTTCGTAAGCAGAAAGATTGTCAAGTTTAGTTTCCAAATTTTGTTCTCTGTTTGAAGGAAAACTTTCTTGTGTAGATTTCATTTTTAATTTTTATTCCTGTTTAAATTAGATTGTATTTTTAATCGTAAAATTCACTTTTCATTACTTTCAGGATTTCGGAAAAAATCTTGTGTTCAATCAGTTCGCCAAGATTGATATTTTCGTACTGTCCTGTTTTTAAAAAATCTGCGTGTTTATGCCAGTTTCTCGTGATTGAAACTGCGTTTGCTTCAATCAAACGACAAAAAACATCCCTGTTATCGGGAGAAATTTCTTCACCAAGCCTTTCTGATGCTTTCTCAATCTCTTCAAAAGTTGCCACTTTAATTGTGTCGTCGTCCATTTTTAGAATTGTACGACAAGCATTACAAAAACCAAAATCTGAAGTGATTTCTAAAAAATTAGCTGAAAGTGGTAAAGTGCAATTTGGACAATTCATATTTTTAAACTCTTCGTTTAGTAAAATTAGAAAGTGAATTTAACAAATTTTTAACCCTTTCAGTGAATAAAAATTAACAGTTTAATTTTACTTTCCGAAGTTTCAAAAGATTTCGTTGTCAAAATCTGTTCCGAAAACATTGCCAAAAACTCCGGATAGTTTGTAAACTTTTTCCACTCAAAAAATTTCAATTTAACTAAGTTTTTTGTCTTTAAAAAAACGAGTTTTTTCCGTAAGTTCAGAGAAAAATTAAAGTGAGAAAATGAAAGTTAAAGTCTTATTTTTTGCCATCTACAAGGAACTTGCGGGAACTTCAAAAATTGAACTTGAAATTCCTGAAAACACAAACGGAAACGGACTTTTGGAGATTTTAGAAACAAAATTTCCCGAACTGAAAAAGCTCAGAAATGTTGGAAAATTAGCCGTAAACCTCAATTACGTTCCTTTAGAAACGGTTTTATCAAATGGCGACGAAATTGCTTTCATCGCACCGGTTAGTGGAGGTTAGACTTTGCACGTAAAAATTGTAACACAAAAAATTGACACTGAAAAACTAATCAAACTTGTAGAAGCCGATTCGGTCGGAGCGATTGACGTCTTTCTCGGAACCGTCAGAAACAACGCAAACGGAAAAAATGTCCTCTCGCTTGAGTACCACTGCTACGAAGCAATGGCTCAAAAAAAATTGGAAGAAATTGTAACTCAGTGCTACAAAAATTTTGAAGTTGAAAAAATCGCTGTTGAACACAGAACAGGACACTTGAAAATTGGAGAAGTTAGCGTCGTGATTGCCGTTTCAAGTCCGCACAGAGCAGCTTCTTTTGAAGCTTGCCGTTTTGTGATTGAAACGATTAAAAAATCTGTCCCGATTTGGAAAAAAGAATACTTTGAAGGCGGAGAAATTTGGGTTGAAGGCTACTCTCCTGAAGTTTAAATCCTTGTCTTTTAAATCAATTTTAAGGTAAAAAATGAACCTCGCAAAAGTTATCGGAAACCTTTGGGCTACTCAGAAAGTGCCTGAACTTGAAGGACTTAAACTGATGATAATTCAGCCTTTAACTTCTGATTTTAAAAACATCGGAAGCCCTTTGGTCAGCGTTGACCACGTTGGTATCGGAATCGGCGAAATTGTTTACTACGTAACTTCAAAGGAAGCAATTTTGCCTCTGAAAAACCAACTTACTCCGGTTGACGCCGGAATCGTCGGAATCGTTGACCGGATTGACAAGTGAAAAAACTAAAAACTGCACTCGTCGGCGTTGGTTCTTT
>JADZEA010000148.1 GCA_020850775.1 bacterium | reverse complement strand
GTCTGACTTTTCTTTTTGTGTCTTTTTGTGAGACGTAAGCATCGTTGGCAGCGACTACACCTCTTTTGTACCAGTCAATGTTTGGGTTTGTGAATGGTGTTTTTTCGTACTGAAGGACTTTGTTTACGGCTCTTTGAATTTTTGTCAGGTTTGTGGCTCCGCTGCTGCTGATTGGGATTCTGCTTCCAAAAATATCGGGAAAGTAGTCTGTTCCTGAGACTGTTACAAAGTAGTTGTCGTTGGAGTAGTTACCCGGAAGGCTTCCTGCTCCCGGACTTGGTTCCGGGTCAGGAGTGTAAGTTTCTTTGTAGGCACTTGTTACGCTTTCATCTCCGACAATCAGCACGTAGTCGGGTGGAGTTGGTGAGTTGTAGCGGTTTGTGATGTCTGTTTTTAGTGCGGTTGAGTTAGCGATTGTTCCAAGGTCAACCAGAGTAGTTTTCACGCCTTTTTGGTTTTTCCAGTCAACGAGAGGTTGCAGAGTTGTGTGAGAAGACAAAGGAGCGTAAATCACGTAGTAGCTAACCGGAGCGGTTTGTGTTCCGAGTGTCTGGTAATTAATTACGGTGTTTTTGTAGAGTTCGTCAAAGGCTTTTGAGACGGTAGTTGGTTCTGTTTCCAAAGTGTTTGTTGGATTTGCAGAAGTGTAGTCAAGTGTGATTTCAAGTTGTTTTGCAATTTCAAGTTGTTTTAGTTTTGGGTTGTAGGTGAAAGGATAAACTCTTAAAGCTACAACTCTCAGGTTTCGCAAAATCATTGGTTCGCTGACGTTTCCATTTTCTTCCGGGAAAATTTCTGTTTTTTGTTCGTAAAAATTTGTATCGTAATCAAAATTTCTAACTCCGTAAGAACCTTCTCTTTCGTTGATTTCCTTGTTTTGAGAAGGAAAAACTACTACGTTTTTAATTGTTTCGGTGTAGTTTGCTTTTACTTGAAGGTCAACTCCTGCTTTTGCCGGAATTGCCACAAAAGTCGTGAAAAACGGAAGCTCCGGTTTACCAATTTCGTAAAGCAAAGGAAAATCTTGCTCTTCAAACCGGATAAAAGTTTTTCCATCTTGTTTAATTTCTTTGTAAACAATGTTTGGAACGTTCAAGAGAATTTTGGTTTCTCTCAGGTTAGAGTTTAGAACTGTTGAATAATTTTCGTAAACTAAACTTTGCCCGAAAACAAGCGAACTTGTAAAAAGAATTGTGTTAGTTAAGAAAATTTTTACGAGTTTTGACATTAGAAAATCTCCTTTAGGTTAAGTTAGGTTTAAAGCAAGCGAAAACAAGGTTCAAACAGAAATGGGTTTTTAATTTAAACGAGCAATTCTTTTAAATCAATGTTTTTTTTGCGAACTTAGAAAATTAACTTTTATTCCAAAAAGGTTTTTGCTAATTTTAAGAGCAAAAATTGACAACAGTAAAACTATCTTTTAAAGGATTAAAATGAGCAACATCCCTGAAAATTTAAATTACACGGCAGAACACGAATGGATAAAAATTGAAGGCGAAACCGGAACCGCAGGAATTACAGATTTTGCACAAGGAGAATTGGGAGACATTGTTTTTGTGGAACTTCCATCAATTGGAAAGCATGTTCAGGCGGGGAAAACTTTTGGAACAATTGAAGCAATCAAAGCAGTTTCAGACCTTTACGCTCCCGTTTCCGGAGAAATTGTTGAGGTAAACAAGGTTTTAGCTGAAACTCCCGAAATGATAAATTCTGACCCTTACGGTGAAGGTTGGATTGTAAAAATCAAACTTTCCAATGTTTCTGAACTTAGCAACTTACTTTCCGCACAAAAATATTCAGAGCTAATCAACAACTAATTTTTTCAGGTTTAATGAGAGTTTTGCGAAAAAGTAAAACTCTCGCCTTTTTTACTCACCAATCCAGTTTTTTAAAAGCTCAGTCCCAACAGTCGTCAAAATTGATTCAGGGTGAAACTGAATTCCCTGAACATTAAATTTTTTATGCCTGATTCCCATCACAAGCCCGTCTTTTGTTTCGCAGGTGATTTCAAGGCAATTTGGCAAAGTTTCCCTTTTTACAAGCAAAGAGTGGTACCTTCCAACCAAAAAATTTTGAGGTAAATTTTTGTAAATTCCTTTTCCGTTGTGCAAAACTTCTGATGTTTTTCCGTGAAAAAGTGAAGGTGCGTGAACAACTTCTCCACCAAAAAACTGTCCAATCGCCTGGTGCCCAAGGCAAACTCCGAGAATTGGGATTTTTTTGTGCAGCTTCTCAATCACTTCAAGGCTGATTCCCGCACAATCAGGATTTTTTGGTCCCGGAGAAATCAAAATTTTTCGTGGTTTCAGAAATTCAATTTTACGAACCGAAATTTCATCGTTGCGGAAAATTTTCAGCTTGTCAAACACTCCAAGAATGTTCACGAGGTTGTAAGTGAACGAGTCAAAATTGTCAATTATTAAAATCATTTTTTTCCTGAAAACAAAAAAACCTTCAGGGTTTTGGTTTCCCTGAAGGTTTAGAAAAATACTTTTAAATCTAAAACTTAGTTTGCAGCGGTTACTTTGTAGTAGTAAGTTGAGGATAAAGCTGCTCCTGAATCGGTGTAGCTTGTTGAAGCCGTTGTTCCAACTAAACTTAAAGCGTCAGTAACAAAATCTGGTGTTGTTCCTCTGTAAACATTGTAGCTCGTTGCTAAAGTTGAAGCACTCCAACTAACAGTTAAATCTGAACCGGAAATTGTAATTGTAATTTCTACCGGATCCGGAGTAGTTGGGACAGTACTTGTTGTGTTGGTAGTTCCGGGACTTCCCAAATCTCCGGCACTTCCTGACCAGGCACTGATTGCAGTAGCCCAGTTTGAAGCAAGATTGTTGTCAGCACTTAAGTCTGTTAATTCCATTGAAGCACCTGTTGGATCCGGGAAAAGAGGTCCACCATCGTACTCAACTTTATCAATTTCAGTTCCGCCTAATTTCAAAATGATTTGGTCAGCCGAATTTCCGAGGTCAATTCCCGAGTAAACGTAAGCGAGAGTAACTCCGCCGTTTGCTGCAATGTTTCCGTCTCTTCCCAAAACGGCGTAGCTTCCTGCTGCAACAACAACACTGCCTGAAATTGTGTGAATGTTGCTTCCGTTGTCCTTGATTGTCCAGCCGTTCAGGTCAATTGGTGCGGAAGTCGTGTTGTAAACCTCAAACCATTCGCCGTTAGAATCCAAAACAATGTTTGGGTTTTGCATAATTTCTGTAATAATTATTGAGCCGGGAGCAACGTAAGTAAAACTCAGGTTTCCACTTGTCATCACATTGTTAAACAAGTCCTGGACGTTTGAAACGGTCAGAATGTAGGTTCCTGCAGTTATCGCAGTTCCTAAAGTTAAGTGAACCAAAGCATTGTTTGAGCCATCAACCGTTGCTGAAACCGGAGTTCCAATTCCATTGTCAATTGAATAATTGCCTGTGTTTTGGGAACTTAGAATTCCGACGTTTTCGTTAAAAAGGACGTCAAGTTCAGTTGTTGAAACGACGGAAACAGAAACTAAACCTGGCGGAGTTGTGTCGGTCAGCGTTAGTTCTCCGGGATGACCTCCGGAAACTGTTGAAAGTATCCAGTTCACTGCAAAACTGTTGTCAAAAGTTGGGTCAACAAGTTCAATTGAAAATCCTGCAGTTGTTGCTGCCCACGAGTTTTGCCCGTTTTGGTAAGCAACCTGGTCAGCAAGCAGTTCGTTTGGATCGGAAAGAGTAACAGTTTCGCCTGCTGAAGAAGAACTAAGCCCAAAAGTGTAGCTTCCAACGACGTTTGTAACTGTTGGATGAGCAGTAGTAAAATTTGTCAGGTTGTTGGTAAAAATTACGAAACCGCCGTTAGCAACAGTTGTTCCTGTTGGGATTGTAAAACTTGAAGTTCCGTCACCAATTTCCCAGTAATCTAAGTTTACAGTAGCTCCCGTGTTGTTGTAAACTTCAATAAATTCATAAGAACCACTGTCGTTGTAAAGAATTTCCGTAACTACAAGTGGACTTGCAGTGCCTGAATTGTTCACCTGGTAAAGGTAAAAACCTGTAGGAGCGTTTGTCGGGTCAGTCGTTACTAATCCTTGATTGTCTGTTGCAGAAACGTAGTAGCGAACAACTGTTCCGTTTGCCTGAGCCGGAATTGTTGCTTGCCAGGTGTTGCCGGAAGTGTTAGCCATTCCGAGAGAAGAAAATCCTGAGCCGGAATCGTAAAACAAAGCAACTGCACCGGGAGCGTAAGTCAGAGGCGAGTCGTCAGTAGCTTCAACTGAAACGGTTACGAGGTCAGTTGAAGTTGGAATTTGTGGAGAGTGGTTAGTTCCTGTCAGTGCCGGAGGTTGGTTTCCTGTAGTTACGAGAGAGATTTCCGTTGTGATGTCTGCTAAAGTGCTTGTAGTTGAAAGAGTAACAAGCGAACTTGTTCTTGCGATGTTCCAGGAGTTTCCGACAGTGTTAAAAGTTCCTGTAAGTTTGACGTACTGGTTGCTGCCCGGATTTGAAAAAAGATAAGTGTTTGTTCCGTTTCCGAAGGTTTGACCGTTTGTGTAGTGGTCGTTTGTTGGCAGAACGTAACCGCCGGTTGAAGGTTTTGCGCCGCCGACAGCACTTCCGTAAAAAATTGCATCAACGGGAACAGTGGAAGCTGTTAAAGTTGTATCGCTGAAGATTGCGATTCCGTCGGCAGAACTTCCGCCGTTTCCGAAAACTCCGCTACCGTTTGCGGTTCCGTAACCATCGCCGCCGGTAGTAGCAGTGTTGATTACTTTAATCCAGTTTGCTGCAGTGATGTCTGTTGAACCGGAACCACTAATTAATTTTCCTGAGCCACCGACGTAAAAAACGTCTCCTGAGTTAACGGTTCCGGCAGTCAGGTTAAATTTGTAAAGAACACTTGAAGCGGCAGTTGAACTGAACCAGCCGTTGGAAGAAGCAGTTCCGTTGTTACAAACGACCACAGAGTAAGGAGTTAGTGAAAAATCAATACTTTGTGTAGCAATAAGTTGAGTGTACTCGTAAGGCGAATCGGTTCCACCAGGGTTTGATAAAAAACCAGAAATTATGATTTGTGCGTTGCCCTTGCTTGCAGAAAGAGAAAACGCCAAAGGAAGCAAAGCAACTGCGATTTTACTAAATTTTCTCATAAGAGAGTCTCCTAATTTTAAAATTTATTGAAAATTATTTTTTAACCATTTTGAATTGTTAAATATCTAAAAATTATTAACTAAAATCAAGTTAGTTTTTTCCAAAAAACTTGTAGCCAAAGTTAGCTTGCAGAAATCAATTTTTAATTAGCTTTGTGTAAGGAAAGTATGAAACTTATTTTTTCCCAAAAAACAGTTTTGGAATTGCAGAACTAAGCGAAACGTAAACAAAACCAAACTGAAAAAGCATCAGAAACGGAATAGAAACAAAATCCTTTCCTTCAAAAAGTAAGTAGCAGAGGCTCACGGTGAAGTAAGTTGCAAGAAACAACTCAATTCCAAGCGAAAAATTCTTCTTCACAGTGTATTTTTTTGTTAGCCAATTCCCGTTTTTAGCGATAATTCCATACTTTGGAGTTCTTACAAAACCGCTTTTGAAATTGAAAAGTGCTTCAAGAACTGCTTTGGAATTGTTGATTGAAAGTCCAATCCCAACTCCCATCAAAAGTGGAAGAAGTTTAATTTGGCTTTTCCAATCTTTGCAGGTGTATTTTTGGGAAACAAGGTAGTAAGACCAAACCGAAAAAGTCGCAAAAAAGAAAAATAAAAAATAACCAACCGTTGAAACAGTAAGGTTTGACGAAAGGTGTTTGTTCAAAACTACAATTGGAATTATCAGAAACGAAGGAATCGTCATCAAAAGGTAAGCTACGTTGTTTGTCAGGTGAAAAAATGCTTCAAACTTGACTTTGAAAGGAAGGTCGCTTGATAAAATTGCCGGAAGTAATTTTTTCATTGTTTGGATTGAACCTTTTGCCCAGCG
>JADZEA010000147.1 GCA_020850775.1 bacterium | reverse complement strand
TTTTTAGCCTGAACGTTTTTTCGCAAACCAAACCAACACAAACCGTCGAAGAACGTTTGATTCGGGTTGAAGAAGGGCAAAAAAACTTAGAAAAACGTTTTGAGGATTTCAGAGCTGACGTTAAACAAGAAAATCAAAACTTAAGAACAGAAATCCAAAGCCTGAGAACCGAAATTCAGGGTTTGAGAAGTGATTTGGCAACTTTTATGACTGCAACTTTTGTTTTGGTGGTTACGGCGATTTTATCAATCGTTGGTTTCGTTTTGTGGGACAGAAGAACGTTTTTAGCACCAATCGCAAAGGAAACGAAAGAACTTTCGGAAAAAGTCAATGAAATTTCAAAAATTGTTTTGAAGAAACAAGGAATTTTACAATGAAAATTAATTATCATTTAAAACTAAAAAACCAAAATTATCTTTCTCCCAATTTTTTAAAGAGCTAAAAAGTTTTGTTTCCTTAAAATCATTACTTGGGTAAGCAAGACGCAAATCCCCTTGCAATGAACCTGAATCAAGTTTCCGTGCATTCCTTTCGCCAAAAATACGCTTCAAACCAACCAACAAAATGTCAACCAAATCGTGTCCGTTACAAACATGCCAAACATCTAAATTTTTAGCTTCAAGCACTTTGATTTCTTCTTTTAGTGTTTCAGTTAAAACAAAAACTTCACGTGAATTTCTTTTTAAATGCTTGATTAATTTTGGAAAAACTACGGTTAAATCTTTCTTATCAATAAATTTTTCAAAAATTAAGTCCTTAAATTTTAAACCTAAGCCTTTTTCCGAAGAAATCAGTTTCAGGTAACCGATAACAAGCCCGCACTCAAGCAATTTTTCGCGGATATTTTTTTTAGTCCTGTAGCTGAATTTTCGCAAAAGTTCTTCGCTGGCAAATTCATAAAGTATTTTTTCCAATGCCTTTGACCTGATAATCATTGTTTCAATGTCGTGAGTGTCAGTCAGAAAAAGATTTTCACTCTCTAAAATATGTTTTTCTAAGACCCAAAAATCTGCGTCAACAATCGCTAAAACACCTTTTATTGTTGTTTCATCAATAATTTTCAGAGCTTTAATGCACTGTTCTTTTCCGTAACCAACAATTACTCTGCATTTTTCATTATTCAAAAATTGCTTGTAAAATCTTGCGTCAGTTTCGCCTTCAACAATCAAAAATGAACCTTTGTGAAAACTTCGTGTCATTCTGATTGTGTTTGCAACAGTGTTTGAATTCAAAAATTCCTTCAAGTTTACGAAATTCCTTCAAGTTCAACTGTTAAATCCCATCTGTCATTAATAATTTGCGGCGAATGTGTTGCAATAATTACGTCAATGTTTGCAAGGCTCGTAATTTCCAACAAATCCTTCAAAAACTCTTGTTGCCAATAAACGTGAAGCGAAAGTTCTGGCTCGTCAATCAAAATTAAAGAATTTTTTTGCACTTTAAAAAGCAGTTCGTAAAGCAAAACAATTTCATTTTTTTCACCTGAAGAAAGTTCATTTAAGGATAAAAGCTGGTTATCAAAAGTCAGAAACTCAAAACCTTTTTCCTTGCTGATTTTCATATTTTTGTGGATAAAAAGTTTGTTGACAATTTTTTTCATCAAGTCAATTTTTTCCGTCATTTCGCTAAAAATACTAAGTTTTGCTTCTGCGTCCTGCAAGTAAACCGATAAAAATATTTTTGTGTGTTCATCAATTTTTGATGGAAGTTTAAAAGGTTCTTCACTGTCTTTTTCCAAAAGTCCTGCTTCAATAACTTTTAACCTTTGCTTTTCAAGTTCTGCAAACCTCGTTCTAAGCTCGTTTTCAGGAATGTTTTTCCCACTTTTGGCATTAAGTAAACGTTTGGGAATTGTTCTGTCAAGCGATTGTGAAAGCGTTGCGTAATCCGCAAGTTTGGTTTTAATCGCTTCAACAAGTTCACGTGAATATTTTTCAACAGCCACAACTCTTTGTGTTTCAATTAGCAAAACTGAAAAAATATTTTCAGCTTTTTTAAGCTCTAAATTCAAATCAGGCTTACTTTTGTAGTTTAGCTCACTTGATTTTGAAACAGTAATTTTTGAACCATCGTCAAAAGTTAGCTTCAGTTCACTAAAAGGAATTGAAGTTAAAATTGCCACATCATTTTTAAAGACTGCATTGATAAGTCTTAGAAGTGAAGTTTTGCCAAGCCCGTTTGGACTGTGAATAATTGTAACTTTGTCTTTGAGCTGGATTTTATGGCTAAAAATCCCAAAAAGTTTACTGATTAAAATTTCTCTAATTCTCATTTTACTTCCAATTTTTTCATTTTTGAGCGTAAAGTTTCTCGTTTCAAATCCAAAATCTCTGCTGCTTTGGTTTGGTTATTTTTACAATGAGTAAGCACAAGTTTAATGTATTCAGAAGCCATTTCATCAAAAGTAGGAAAGCTTTGTTCAAGTTTATTCCTAAAACTGATTTGAGGTTCTTTAACAATTTCAAGGTACTCTTGTGGAAGTTCACCAAGACTTAAAATTGAATTTTCAGCAAAAACAATCATTCTGTAAATCAAATTCTCAAGTTCACGAATATTCCCTTTCCAGGGAAGGTTTTGAAAATAACTGATTAATTTTGGCTCAATTGTGTTGATTTCAATGTTTGTTTTCTTTGCAAATTTTTCCACAAAATGCCTGGTCAAAAGTGGAATGTCCTCTTTTCGTTCCCGCAAAGCAGGAAGATTTATTGGAATTACGTTTAACCTGAAAAATAAATCCTCTCTGAAACGCTTTTCATCAATCTCCTTTTTAATGTCTAAGTTTGTTGCAGCGATAATTCTCACATCAACTTTTTGAACTTCGCTTTCACCAATTTTCCTGATTTCTCCTTCCTGAATGACCCGCAGAAGCCTTGATTGGAAAGTTAAATTCGTGTTTGTGATTTCATCAAGAAAAATCGTTCCGCCGTTTGCTTCTTCAAACAAACCTTTTTTATCCGCGAAAGCTCCCGTAAAAGCTCCTTTTTTGTAACCAAAAAGCTCGCTTTCAAACAAACTTTCAGGCAAAGCTCCACAATCAATTGCGATGAAAGGTTTTTGGTTTCGCTTGCCTTTTTCGTGAATGATTCTTGCAATAATTTCCTTTCCTGTTCCGCTTTCCCCAAAAATCAAAACATTCGCTTCGGATTTT
The DNA here is from genome assembly GCA_020850775.1 of bacterium. GTDB lineage: Bacteria > CLD3 > CLD3 > CLD3 > CLD3 > JADZEA01. Next base: position 7,708 of record JADZEA010000147.1, on the reverse strand, counting down.
ATTGCCCCTTTTAGCAAACGAAAAACATTTTGCATTTTTTCGCTTCTGCCAATAAAACCATCGTAAAAATTTTCCTCAAACTTAAACTTTTCATTCTCAATTTTGAGCCTTGCATTTTCAGTTTTTACTTCAGTAAATTTTCGGAAATTTGCGATTGTTGTTCCTGAAAGATTTGCAAAAGCTTGTAAAAAATTCACGTCTGCTTCGCTAAAAGGAACTTTATTTTTTCTCCTGTCAACGTACAAAGTGCCTAAAATTTCTCCGCCTTTTCGTAGTGGAAAACATAAAATTGAATGGATTTTTTGGATTTTTATACTTTGTCTCGTGTTAAAACTTTCGTCTTGTAAAGCATCCCGCACAAAAATCATTTTTCCAATTGAAGTAACGTCTTCAATTATGCTTTGGCTAATTTCTGCAACGTCTTTTGTTACTTCTTCGTCAGCATTTTCAGAAACAACTTTGACTTGAAACTTTTGCCCTTCTTTCAAAATCAAAACTCCATTTTCTGCCTGTGTGTTTTGCATCGCCAAAGCCAAAATTTTCTCAAGCAATTTTTCGTCAAGTAAATCTTCTGCTAAACTTTGATTTATTTTGTAAAGTGTAGAGAGAGTTTTGTTGTTTACAGAATTTTGGATAATCTTTTCCTCGTCCTCAAAAATCAAAGTTTTCCAAATTTTTTGGTTTGTGTGGTAAGTCTCAAGGAAAACTTTTTTATTGTTTGCATCAGGAATTTTATCGGCTAAAGAAATGATTTTTTGGTAAGCACGTTTCAGAAAATCGTAGGCTTTTACATTTTCACTTTCCCGCAAAACCAAATAATGATTGAACAAAAACTCTTCTTCGCCAAAATAAATTTCACCCTCATTTTCAAAAATTTCCAAAGCCTTAGAACTGAATTCCATCGCTTCTTTTAAGTGGTTTGAGTTAAGAAAAATGATTGCAAGGTAAGAATTTGCAAGCACTTTCAGAGTGTTTAAATTAAGGTTGTCAGCAATTTCCAAAGATTCTTGAAAAACATTTTTAGCATTTGCAAGCTCGCCTTCTTCAACCAAAATTTTCCCGTAGCACAAAAGATGTTCCGCTAAAATAAACTTGTAGCCGAATTCTCGTGTCAGTTTGATTGATTCAACTGCGTAAGATTTAGCTTTTTGTATTTTTCCAAGCTGAAAATTAAGGTTTGCAAGATTGTCTAAAATTACTCCTTTGCCCTTCTTGTAGTCTGTTTTTTCTGAATTTAAAAGTGCTTCCTGTAAGAAAGTTTCAGCTTCTTCAATTTTACCAAGTGCAAAGCAAACTAAACCTAAATTCCCAAGTTCCTTTGATAAATTTTGTTTTTCTTCGCTTTTCAGAAGTCTCACACACTCGTAAAAATACTTGTAAGCCTGTACAAAATCCTGATTTTGTGCATAGCTAAACCCAAGATTATTAAGGCTTAAAGTCTCGTTTTGTTTGTCGCCGGTAATCCTGCTGATTTCAAGGCTCTCAAGATAAAATTCAATTGCTTTTTGTGTTTGCCTGATGTTCACGTAAGCATTTGCGAGTTGATTCAGGCTTTTGGGTAAGTTTCGTTTGTCATCAAGTTCACGGAAAATTTGCATTGATTTTTGTGCAAAATTTATGGCTTCTTCAAAATTTCCTTGCCCAAAGTAAAGTTGTGAAATGTTGTTCAAAACTTTGCCTAAAAGTTGCCTGTTGCTACTTTGGTTGGCAAAATCCAAAACTTTATTAAAAGATGAAAGTGCTTCCTTGTAATTGTTCAGATTCTTGTAACAATTGCCAAGGTTGTTCAAAATGCCGATGTAAAAATTTGGTTTCTCTTTAAAAGTAATTAAAGAAAGTGCCTTTTGATGGTAAACAATTGCTTCTTTGTAGTTTTCCTGCTCGTGCTTAATTCTACCCAGCAAATTGTAAACCTCCGCTTCAAGTGTAAAAGATTTCAGTCCTTTTGCTTTTTCAAAACAAAGTTTAGCCTTTTCTTCTGCTTCAGGCAAACCATTTGTTCTAACCAAAAAATCACATTTTCTAAGCAAAATATTAGTGATTTTTCCACTGTCTCCTGAAGATTTTATCACTACTTCAAGGCGGTTCAGATAAATTTCTTCATTTTTAATATCACCAAGTTTAAAATTTAGTGTGCTTAGTTTTTCTAAGACATCAATTGTATGGCTCAGAGTAAAGTTTCCCAAAAAATTATCAAGGATTTTCAGTGCTTTTTTAAAAAGTTCACAAGCATCGTGGAAAGCAAAAATTAATTCAGCTTGTTTCCCTGCTTTCACCAAAAACGGAAAAGATTTTTCAGGCTCGCTTGAAAGATAAAAATGCTCACCAATTTCTTTTGTGTAATTCTCGTCGTTTAAACTCTCCAGAAATTCTGCGTAACCAAGATGAATTTTTTGCCTTTCACTTTCAGAAAGGTTTTGATAAATCGCTTGTTCAAGCTCTGAATGGCAGAATTTGTAACGAATTTTGTCGTCTTGTTTTTCTCCGAATAAAATTTTATTTTCTAATAATTCATTAATTTTTGGAGCCAAGTGTTTTTTGCACAAAAGTTTTTCAATAATTTCTATTTCAAACTCATTCAAAACAGAAGCAATCCTCAAAATATTTTGTGATTCCAAAGGGTAAATTTCAAGGGATTTCAGCAAAATTTCTTTGATGTCTTCGGGAAGAATTTTCACAATTTCCTGCTTTTTAGGGAAAATCCACTTATCATTTTTTCGCAAAATCATTTTTTCTTTTGTTAAAAATTTTAAAATTTCAATTGCAAAAAATGGGTTTCCTTCCGATTCCCTGAAAAGCAAGCTAATAAAATTTGCATCCTCAATTTTTTGACCTGAAATCCCTTCAATAAAATTCCTGAAATCATTTTGGTTAAATTCCTCAAACAAAAATTTTGTAACGTTTTTATCCTCAAACAAAAATTTTGTAAGCAAAGTTTGTGTTTCGTTTCTTGAAGTGTAAATCAAAAAACCTTTTGTTAAATTTGTTTTTAAGTAGCTACGAGCCAAAAAAAACAGGAATTCTTGCGAAAGTTTATCCACAAAACTAAAATCTTCAAAACAAATTACAAGATTATTTTCCTTCAAAACAGCAAGAAAAAGTTTTGCTAACTTGCTAAAAAAAATATCTTTAGCTAAAGCAAAATCAAAATCTTCCTTTCTGTTTTCAATAAAATCTTCATCAAGAAATTGTGAAATTAGTTTTTGGTTTTGTCTGATAATTTTTGAACTTGAAAAAATAATTTTTAGATTTGCTAAAACATCTTTGACGTAAAAGAATGTTTTTTTTGTTCGCTTTCGCGAAGCAATCAAAAAATTAAAACCTGAAATCTGAGAGAAAATCCGAATTTCTTTAACAAAATGGCTTTTGCCACAGCCCATTTTTCCCGTAATAAAAGCAATTTCCGGTTTTCTTTCTAACTTGAAAGATGAAGTCAGATTTTGCAAAACTTCTAATTCTTTTGCTCTGCCGACTAAAAAATCACTCGTAAAAAGTTGTTCGTTGCTGATAAAAATTTCTGTTTTTAGTTTTTTAGGGATAATTTTAGAAAGCTCTCTAAAAGCCTCTGAAACAGATAAAAAACGATTGTTTGGGTTTTTCTCAAGCAGCTTTTTTACAAAATTTTCAATGTTTTCAGGAATTTCCGGGTTTAGTTCCGAAAGTGGTTTTGGCATTTTGTAAAGATGACCTTCAAAAACAGAATTTGGCGAATCCGGAAAATTAAAAGGAAGTTCACCTGAAAAAATTTCATACAAAATAACTCCAAATGAGTAAAGGTCGCTTTTGGTAGTAACAGAATTACTTTTGATTTTTTCCGGGGCAATGTAATCAACTGTTCCGATAAGTGCAGTATTTTCAAGCAAAACAATGCTGGACAAACCAAAATCAATAAGTTTAAAAACTAAGTTTTTCTCTTTTTCATCAATCAAAATATTTTCAGGTTTCAAATCTCCGTGAAGTATTTTTTTTGAGTGAATGTAATCAAGACCTGAAAGGACTTGCAAAGCCATCTCACAAACACCAACAAAATCCGTTTTCTCAAAAAAATTGCGAATGTTTTTTTCGCCAACAAACTCCATCGTGAAAAATGAGTCAGGAAAATCGTAACCAAAATCAAAAACTTTCACTAAATTTTTATGGTTAAAACCTGCGAGAGTTTTGAACTCAAATTTATGATTTTCATCAGGTTTGCTTTTAAAAAATTTTATTGCAATAATTTCGTGAGTAATTAAATCAAGAGCCTTGTAAATGCTTCCTGAACTTCCTTCGCCTAAAAATTGCAAAAGTTTGTAACGATTAACGGCTATTTTTTCAGGCTGAACGTAAACTTTCATACTTAAACCAAAAAGTTAAAAATGAACACTGAACAATCTTTTAAATTTTGCGAGCAACTCACAAAAAAACACTACGAAAATTTTCCCGTCGGCTCAATTTTGGTTCCTAAAAAATTGCGAAAACATTTTTACAGCATTTATGCCTTTGCACGAACAGCAGACGATTTTGCAGACGAAGGGAATGCGGCTCCAGAACAAAAACTCAAACTTCTCAGTGATTTCAGAGCAAAATTAGAAACGACTTTTAACGGAGTAAAAATCCCAAACGAACCAATTTTTTTGGCTCTTTCTGAAACAATTAAAACTCTGAACTTGCCTGAAGAACCTTTCCTTAATTTAATAAAAGCATTTGAAATGGATACAACTTTTTCAGAATTTCAAACGAGAGAAGAAGAATATTTTTACTGCAAACATTCAGCAAATCCTGTTGGAAAATTAATTTTATGCCTTTTTAGTAGCTCAAACGCTGAAAATGATTTGCTTTCTGATAAAATTTGTACCGGCTTGCAAATCGCAAATTTTTTACAAGACATTTCAGTTGATTGGCAAAAGGACAGAGTTTACATTCCTAAAGAGGTTTACAGAAAATTCGGCTTGGCACGGAAATCTTTTGGTAACGACGAAAAGCCACAAGATTTTGCCAAAATGATTGAGTTTGAAGTTGGGTCCACAAAAAAACTTTTGCTTGAAGGAAGTGAGTTAATTTCCAAAACAAAAGGTCGTTTGAACTTAGAACTTCGTTTTATTGTTGCCGGAGGCTTGGTAATTTTGGATAAAATCCTTGAAAACAAAGATTTTATCCGAACAAAAAGACCAAAACTTCAAGCAAAGGACAAATTAAAAATTCTAAAAAAGCTCTTGGCTTTCAGGTGAAAAATGAACGTTGAAGTAATTACGCAAATGGTTAAAAACAATTCTCAGGGCGTGAATGTTGTTGTAAAAGGCTTCAGTATGAAACCGTTCATTTTTGATGGTGATAAAATCAAAATAAAATTTATTGAAGCAAAAAAAATAAAATTTGGAGACATTGTTGTTTTCAAATCAAACGAAAAACTTGTCGTTCACAGAATTATCAGAACGATAGAAAGACACGACTTGCTTTACTTTTGGGAAAAAGGCGATAACAGGCGTTTTCCAACTGAAATTAACGAAAATGATTTAGTTGGAAAAGTTGTGGAAATTGAAAGAAGTGGAAAAATTGTTAGCCTGATTTCAGTTTTGGAAAGATTTAAAGGAATTTTTTTTGGGTTAGTTTCCTACTTTTCTTACCTTTTGCGAAGATTTAGGATTTTGAGCTAAAAAAAAGCCTTTCAAGACGGAAAGGCTTTAAATTTTTATTCAGCTTTGCTTAGAGAGTTGATGAATTTTGCAAGCCTTGATTTTTGGTTTGCGACTTTATTTTTATGGACAAGATTTTTTCCTTCAAAGTGGTCAAGAAGCTGAGAAGCACGATTGTAAGCTTCTTGTGCTTGTGCTTTTTCCGTGCAAACAAGAACGTTTTTGACTGCGTTTTTCAGTGTTGAACGGTTTGACCTGTTAGCTAAATTTTGCTTTTTTGAAGTCTTCATTCTTTTCCAGGCAGATTTGTGATGTGGCATTTTAACCCTTGTTTTAATTTATTTTTAAAATTACTTGATTTCTAAAAAAATGAACTCAAAATTTAGCACTAACTTTTGGAAAAGTCAAGCTAACTTTTTTTGTTTTTAACTAACTTGCTGTAAATTTGTAACCAACACTTCGGATTGAGTGGAAAAATTTCGGTTTTTTAGGATCCTCTTCAAAATATTTTCTTAGCGTAAGTATAAAATTATCAACAGTTCTTGTGGAAGGGTAAACGTCGTAACCCCAAACTTCTTCCAAAATCAAATCTCGTGAAACAACCTGTCCTTCACGTTCAGCAAGCAGTTTTAAAAGCATTACTTCTTTTTTTGTTAAAAAAAAGTTTTCCTTTAAGTTAGAAGCTTCAAAAGTTATAAAATTTATGGTGTTCTTTCCAAACTTAAAAACGTTTAGTTCTTCCGCCTCGCTTCCACTTCTACGCAGCAAAATTTTCACCCGCAAAAGAAACTCCTGAAGGTTGAAAGGCTTTGTCAGGTAATCGTCAGCACCAATTTTTAAACCTGAAATCACGTCTTCGCTTGTGTTTTTCGCAGTCAAAAAAAGTATTGGGACTCTTTGATTCTCAAGTCTGATTGTTTCGCAAACTTGAAAACCATCAATTTCAGGAATCATCACGTCAAGAATTACAAGATTGAAGCGTTCTTCTCTAAAAATTTTTAATGCATCAACTCCGTTTGCAGCAGTTACAACTGTATAGTTTTCAAGTTCAAGATTTAGCGTAAGCCCTTGTAAAATATGCTCTTCATCTTCTACCACTAAAATTCTGTAATTCATAAAATTCCCTTATTTTTTGGAAAAACTACTTTAAAAACAGTTCCTTCAGGGAAATTATTACAAACAAAAATTTTCCCTTCGTGTTCTTTCACAACCTCTTTAACAATGTAAAGTCCTAAGCCCGTTCCTTTGGTTGAACGAGTTTTTTCATTTCCAATTCTGTAAAATTTTTCAAAAATTTTATTTTTTTCATTTTTGGGAATTCCAACCCCGTTGTCAGAAACAACTAAAGCAATTCCTTTTTCTTCAGTGAAAAGTTCAATTGTAATTTTAGCATTTTTTCCTGAGTATTTCAAGGCGTTCTCTAAAAGATTTGCCAGAACGGAAGTAAGCGTAAATTTATCACCTAAAAAAATAATTTCACCTTGAATTTTTTCGGTTAATTCAGCATTTTCAGGTAAAATTTTTCTGAATTTTTCCACAGATTCGTTTACCGTTTCGGATAAATTAAAATTTTCTTTTGGATAAGTGTAAGCATTATTTTCAATTTTTGCAGCAATTAACATATTTTCAACAAGATCATTCAGTCTTTCAATGTCAATTAGAGAATTAGAAACAAACTGTGAAATCTGTTCTTTTTTCAAGTCTCTGAAAAGAATCGTCTCAAGGTAAAGTTTGATTGAAGCAAGTGGAGATTTTAGTTCGTGGGTAATGCTTAGCAGGAAATTTTGTTGTCGTTTATTGAGTTCAACTTCTGTTTTAAAGCTTTTATAAATTTGAAAAATTCCTATTAAAATCATTAAAACAAAAAACGAGCTTTCAGAAACAAACATTACCCAACGACGGTGCAATTTATCCTCAAGTTCAGCAAGAACTTTTGACCTGATTGTTAATTGAATTGAATTTGCAAGTTCAGTGTTTTGCTTAAAAGATACTTCAAAGTTTGGATATTTTTTTTGTGCAAATGTTTTAATCGCAGTTGTGTCTAAAAAAACTTTTGAGTTATCAAAAATTATTTCTAAACCTTGTAAAGAAAGGAA
>JADZEA010000146.1 GCA_020850775.1 bacterium | reverse complement strand
GGTGTTGAACTGATTGTTTGCATTACGGAAGGAATTCCTGTAAAAGATATGATTTTGGCTTACGAATACGTAACCAAAAAAGGCTCAAGATTAATCGGTCCGAATTGTCCCGGAGTCATTACTCCTGGTGAGTGTAAGGTTGGAATTATGCCTGGATTTATCCACACTCCAAATGGACCTGTTGGTGTCGTTTCTCGTTCGGGAACACTAACTTACGAAGCAGTTGGGCAACTTACGGCACTTGGAATTGGTCAATCAACTTGCATTGGAATCGGTGGCGACCCGATAATCGGAACAAAATTTATTGATGCGATTAAACTTTTTAATGATGACGCAAAAACGGAAGCAATTGTGATGATTGGTGAAATTGGTGGAAGTGCTGAAGAAGAAGCTGCTGAATTTATCAGGAACAACGTGAAAAAACCTGTTGTTGGTTTTATTGCAGGACAAACTGCTCCGCCCGGAAGAAGAATGGGACACGCAGGAGCAATTATTTCCGGCGGTAAGGGAACTGCTGACGAAAAAATGAAAGCGATGCAGGAAGCAGGAATTCACGTTTGCGATTCTCCTGCAATTATTGGTGAAAAAATCAAAGCATTAATTTAATAATAATTTAAAGAACCTTCAAAAAACTCAATTTTGAAGGTTTTTTAAAATCCGTGAGTTGGAATCCAATTTTTAAAGGTTTATTTTTTGACACAAACTTACAGAAAATCAGTTGTTGCAATTATTCGTAATCTTAAAGGGGAATTTTTTTTTGCTGAACGAGTTGAACAACCTGAATTTACAAAAACGATACTTGAACAAATCCCAAAGGACAAATTAACAGAAGCCGTTAAATTTTTTGAGAAACCGCAATGGCAGTTTCCACAAGGCAAAATGGAAGAAGGCGAAACCGTTTTAGAAACTGCTAAAAGGGAAGTTTACGAAGAAACAGGAATGAAAAGCCTTACTTTCAGGACGCAGACTGAAGAGTTTTTGCGTTACGATTTCCCAAGTTTTTTGCCTTCTCATAAAAAGTATTCAGGTCAGGAACAAATTTTTGTGCTTTTTGATTTTTTTGGCGATGATTCCGAAATTCGTTTTGATTTAGGCGAAGAAATTGAGTTTCAAAGCTACGAATGGATAAAACCCGAAAAACTTATTGAAACAATTTTAGAACGGGCAGCAGAACACCGCAAAAAAAATTATGTTGAAGCATTAAACAAAAAAGAGTTAAATTTAAAAATGGTAAACTGTCATAAACCTAAGTAAATGTTTGTGATAAAAAAATAAGGAGACCTAAAAATGAAAATTAATGAAATAAGAAAAATTGCATCCGAGCTTGGAATAAAAAATTTTACTAAGTTCAAAAAAGGCGAATTAGTTCTTGAAATTCAAAGAGCGGAAGGAAATTTTGATTGTTTTGGAACAGCAGGATATTTTTGTGACCAGGAAGATTGTTGCTGGCGTGAAGATTGTTTAAAACCTCTTCCACAAGAAGAAAACCAAGACTTAGTTTAACTTAATTAATTACGGAGATTTTTATGAGTAACAGAACTCTTGCAATAATCAAACCTGATGGTGTAAGAAAAAATATTATTGGAAAAGTTATTGCTGAAATTGAAAAAGCAGGCTTTAAAGTTATTGCAATGAAGAAAATGAGAATGACAAAAGTTGCAGCAGGTGAATTTTATGGAGTTCACAAAGAAAGACCTTTTTATGGTGAACTTGTAGAATTTATGACTTCAGGACCTGTTGTACCAATGATTTTAGAGAAAGAAAATGCAGTTGCAAATTTTAGAAAACTAATCGGTGCAACTGACCCGGCTCAAGCCGAAGAAGGAACAATCCGCAAACTTTACGCTGACAGTAAAGGTGAAAACATAATTCACGGCTCTGATTCCGACGAGAATGCTGCAATTGAAGGTAATTTCTTTTTTGCTAAACAAGAACAACACGATTTAGTTTAGCAAACTTTTTTTTTCAGAGCTAATTGTTTTTTCAATTAGTTCTGATTTTTAAACAATAAAAACCCATTCTTTTTTTCTTGGCAATTTAAAAATATTTGTTGTTTTTCTGATGAGCAGAGTTTAGATTAGCTTTTAATAATTAACGAAAAATTAAAGCATTTTTTTTAATCAAAACCTCCCCAAGGTTCAAAAGGCTTTAATTTTTTTGGCTAAAAAAACAGTTTTCATTTTTTTTAATGTAAGACAAGCTAAACTTTTAAAAAAAGTTTTAAAAAAGAAGGATTAAAGCTATGAAAAGAATTTTTCAAGTTTTTCTGCTTAGTGCAATTTTTACAACGAATGCGTTTGCACAATTTACACTAACGACTACTTACGCAGGTGGAAACGGCCAGGCAGGAAATATGTTTAACGTTACTGCTTTGGCAGACATTATTATCACAAGTTTTGATGGTAATTTTGATGTTGGCGGACCTTACACAGCGAGAATTTACTACAAAACAGGTTCTTACGTTGGCTCTGAAACAACAGCCGCTAACTGGACTTTGCTTGGCGACAGCGCACCTTTTACTGCTACGGTAACTAACGCTGCAACAGCAATTCCACTACCATTAAGCCTTTCTCTTGCTCCTGGAAACTATGCCTTTTACGTTACTTTGGTAGCGTCAACAGCCTTGAACTACACAAACGGAACTGCTCCGCTAACAGTTTACGCTCAGGATTCTAATCTGCAAATTTATCAGGGAATTGGCAAAGCCTACGAGTTCGGAGGAACTTTTGGAAACACAACAACCTCTTCAAGAATCTGGAACGGAACAATTCATTACGACCTTGGTGGTCCTTGTGATGACCCGCCAGTTCCGGGAACTGCAGTTTCTACTGCTTCAACAGTTTGTTCAGGCGCTTCTTCTTTCACACTTTCTTTAACAGGTTCATCTTCTGGAGTAGGTCAAACTTACCAATGGCAATCTTCTCCGGACAATGCAACCTGGTCAGACATTAGTGGTGCAACAAACCCAAATTACGCAACAACACAAACCGCTACAACTTACTACCGTTGTGCTGTTACTTGTGGCTCAACTGAATACTCTGCAAGTGTTTTAGTTACAGCAGGAGTTGCAGTTGGCGGAACTGCTGCTGCTTCAGTAAATCCTGTTTGTAACGGAGCAAACTTTACACTTTCTTTAACCGGTGCTTCCGGGGTTACAGGTCAAACTTACCAATGGCAATCTTCTCCTGACAACACAACCTGGACAGACATTGGTGGTGCTACAAGTGCAACTTACATCGCTCAGCAAACAAGTGCAACTTACTACCGTTGCAACGTTAGTTGCGGAACTACTGATGCTTCTGCAAGCGTTTACGTAACGATGGAAACCAACCCTGTAAACTGTTACTGTACTGCTTACGGAATTACTTGTGACGAAGCAATTAACAACTTTACTTTTGACACAATCAACAACTCTACAAGTTGTTCCGGTGGTTACGCTGATTACACGAGTGGCGGACCAACTACATCTCTTGCTCAAAGTTTAAGTTATCCCGTTTCAATCACAACTACTCTTTACTACAGTGGTGACCAGGCAGCAGTTTGGGTTGACTGGAATCAGGACGGAGTTTTTGACGCTCTGACTGAACAAACAACTCTAACTGATACGGGCGTTGGCGGAGTTTTCACGGGAACAGTTCTTGTTCCTGGAACTGCTACTTTAGGTACTACCCGTTTACGTGCCAGAATGGTTTACACAGGAACTCTTTCTCCTTGCGGAACTTCAAGTTACGGCGAAGTT
>JADZEA010000145.1 GCA_020850775.1 bacterium | reverse complement strand
TCTCGTCATCAACCCACAAAATTTTTGGATTAGTCATTGTTTTTTCCTTTTTTAGTTTAAGTTAAGAACAAAAAAATGGTAACAATTTTTGCCTTTAAACTCCTTCCTTAATTAAAATTTCAAAACGATTGATAATTTTTGTTAATCTGACGTAATCATTTCGCAAGTAATCCGAAATTTCTTTTCCTGCGTTAACAAACACTTGCTTTTCCTTGTTTGTTTCAAAAATTTTTGCAATCAAACGAAAAATTATTTCATCAACAAAGCTGCTGTCTGCCAAAAAAAAGAACCTCAAAAAAGACAAATTATCTTGTAAAATCTTGTAATCCAGTTCTTCAGCTAAAACAATTTGGTCGTGAATTAAAGGTGGTTTTGGCGGGATTTCAGGTGAAAAATCAAGTGTACTTCCAAAACCAATAATTATTCCTTCAAATCTCGTTTTTAAAAGCTGTGAAAGTTGAGGCTGAGTTTTTGCAAGTTCTGTTCTTGAAAGCCCAAAAGCAACAGCTTGCCTTTCGTAAGTTCCACAATTAATAATGTTTGTAACAATTGCCCAAATTGGGTACTCAATTTTTTCGTCATAAATTTTTACAACAGAAGCAAAATCCGGGGTTTTGTCTTCTGCGTAAAGTTCAGCCAAAAATGTTGTTGAAGTGCTTTCCAGAACTTCTGCAACAGGTTTATGTTTCATTTTTACCTTTAAATTTTTATCAAATCTGTTTTTTCAAAAGCCGGGTTTTCTACTTCCCGCAAAAGCCTTAGCGAATTCCAAAATTTAAAATTTTCAAAGTGTTCGTCAAAGTAAAGTTCAAAAAGTAAAAGCAAATTTTTCTCCTCCACACTTCTGATTTTTGCGACAGTCTGGATTTTTTCAGCGACAATTTCCTGCATTAAAATTATTGCTCTGACAGAAACTTTTGGCAAACCATAAAGTGCGTCGTGATTTTTACAAACAATTCCACCACTTCCCTTAGCAAAAAACCAATAGTTTTCTTCAATTTTTGTTTCGCTGCAAAGGTAACATTTTCTGAAATCAAGCTCGTAACCACTAAGTTTTAAAAACCCAATCAAAAAATGAAAAAACTGATTCCAATAGTTTTTCGTGGCTTTGTCAAGGAAAAAAAGTTCGTTTGCAGCAAGTTTAAAAACTTCAGGAATTGCAACTTCATCAACTGAAAGTTTTAAAATTGTTTCTAAAATTGCCATTCCAAGGTAAAGTTTTGTCAAATCCATTTTTAAAGTTGGTAAAGCAGTAATCAGTTCAGCTTGAGTTAGTGTTGAAATATCAGTGTTTGGCTTCTTGTAAATTATTGCCTGAACAATGTTTGTAGGTTCAAGAATACCAACAAGCTGGCTTTTTTGTTTTCTGACTCCTTTAGCAATGATTGTGATTTTACCAAATTCTTCCGTGTAAACTGTTAAAATCCTGCTTGTTTCCTGAAAGTTTACACTTCTTAAAATCAGTGCTTTTACCTTAAAAACTGGCATTTTTATACTTTTTTATATTTTTTCATCACTTCAGACCATTCCTCTTTATCAAGTTGCTTTGATTCTTCAATCAGCATTACAGGAATGTCATCATCAATTTTGTAAGAACGTCTTGAATTTGGGTCTGTTGAGACTAATCTGTTTTCGTCGTAAACGAGTTCAGCTTTTGTTTCCGGACAAACTAAAATTTCAAGCAGTTGTGAAGTCAGAGCCATTTTTTACCTCTTTTTAAAATTGTTTGTTGCGATAAAATAAGTTACCTTTTAATTAGTTAGTCGCAAAGCCATAAAAATACAAAAAGGGACAAGCGTGTTTTCATGCCTTCGCGGTGAACTTAAGTTAACTCATTTTTTTCGTCTTAGGAGGGAGAAGTATGGAAAAAAAATCTTTTCATTTTACAAACTCAATCTTAAAGTTAATCAAAGCAGATTTTTATCAGGGAAAAGAAAGTTCACCTTTAATTTTTGTTTGTCACGGGTTTAAAGGCTTTAAAGATTGGGGAATGTTTCCTTACGTTTGCGAAAGGCTTTCAAAAATCGGTTTTAATGTAATTTCCTTTAATTTTTCATTAAATGGAATTGAAAATAACTTGGAAAACTTTACAAACCTTGATAATTTCAGAATTAACACTTACTCAAGAGAAATTCTTGACCTTGAAGAAATTGTTTCCTACGTAACCAAGAATGGTAAATTTTTACCTGAACTCCAAAATTTACGTTACGGATTTTTAGGACACAGCCGCGGTGGTGGAATTTCTTTGCTTGCTTCAAAAATTTTAGAGCCAAAATCAATCGTAACCTGGTCAGCAATTGATTCGGTAATGCGATTTTCAACCGAAGATATTTCAAATTTTGAACAAAAAGGCTTTACAGAGGTTCTAAACGCAAGAACTAAACAATTAATGCCAATTAGCAAAGATTTATTTTTTGATGCAAAAGCAATTCACTCACACGGCGACATTGAAGGTGCTTTGAAAACAACAAAAATTCCATTACTTTTAATTCACGGAGAAAGTGATTTTGTGGTTCCTTTGGAAAATTGGAAAAAAATTGTCCCCAACTTGAAAAAAGCTAAAACAACTTTCAAAATAATTCCTAACGGAGACCATACTTTTGGAGCAGTTCATCCTTTTAAGCAAACAACAAACGAACTTGAACAAGCAATTGAACTAACTTCTGACTGGTTCAAAAAATATTTGTAGGAATAAAAAATTACACTGACATAAAGTTGTCAAAATCCTTTTGTAGCTTTAACACAAACAAACTAAAAAAGACAAATTAATTTTATTGGAGATAAAAAATGGCTAAAGAAAAAGATAAAAAAACAACTTCAACAGAAGACCCAAGACAAATTGCAATTAAAAATGCAATGGCTGAAATTGAAAAAGATTTTGGTAAAGGTGCAATTATGCGTCTTGGAGACAAAGTAAAATTTGATGTTGGTGTAATTTCAACTGGTTCACTTTCTGTTGACGCAATTCTTGGGATTGGCGGAGTTCCACGCGGAAGAATTACAGAAATTTATGGTCCGGAATCTTCCGGAAAAACGACTTTAACTTTGCACGTCATTGCACAGGCACAAAAAGCCGGTGGTTTAGCAGCTTTCATTGACGTTGAACACGCACTTGATTCAGAGTACGCAAAAAAATTAGGTGTAAAACTTGATGAATTGCTTGTTTCTCAACCGGACGATGGCGAACAAGCACTTTCAATCGTTGAAACTTTGGTAAGAAGCGGTGCTTTGGACGTGATTGTTGTTGACTCTGTTGCGGCGCTTGTTCCGCGGGCGGAAGTTCTTGGGGATATGGGAGATTCCCACATGGGTTTGCAAGCGAGATTAATGTCTCACGGACTTCGTAAAATTACAGGAATTGCCTCAAAAGCCAACACTGCGATTGTTTTTGTAAACCAAATCCGTGAAAAAATTGGTGTGGTTTACGGGAACCCTGAAGTAACACCTGGTGGAAGAGCTTTAAAATTTCACGCAAGCGTCAGAATTGAAATTCGTAAAGGTCAGCCAATCAAAAACGGAACTGAAATTATCGGAAACAGGACAAAAGTTAAAATCCAAAAAAACAAACTTGCTCCTCCTTTCAGGGAAGTTGAAGTTGACATCAAATTTGGCGAAGGAATTTCAGCAATTGGCGATATTCTTGACGTTGCAATTAACAACAACATCATCGCAAAAAGTGGCTCCTGGTTCTCTTACAACAACGAAAGAATTGCTCAGGGAAGAGAAAAAACAATGGAATTTTTGATACAAAATCCAGACCTTTTGGAAGAGATAAAAATTAAGGCAAAACAATCTTTTGACCTTTCGGATAAAAAAGAAGTTTTAAACGAAAACGAAACAGCCTCAGAAGTTGATGACTCACTTGAAGAATTTGACGAAGAAGAATTAACAACACTTTAGGTTTTTAGAAACCTTCAAACTCTCCGAGCTTTGAAGGTTTTTGGTAAAAATAATGACCTTCAAAAGTAAAATCACAAAAATTGAAAAACAACAAAAAGATGACCGGAGAATTTCTGTTTTTTTGAATGAAAAATTTGCTTTTGGAATTTGTGAAAACACATTTTTTGAGTTCCAACTTCGCGAAGGTGATTTTCTGACGATTGAAGACACAGAAAAAATTATACTTTTTGATGAAACGCAACAAGCTAAAAAGAAAGCCCTGAACATCCTTTCAAAGAAGTATTTTTCAGAACAGGAACTGAAACAAAAGCTCAAAAATTTCTCGGAAAAAGCCGTAGAAAAAGTTGTTTTTGAACTAAAAAAATACGGTTACGTTGACGACAAAGAACTTGCCAAACGGCTTGTTCACGATTTTGTGAAAATTAAAGGTTTTGGTGAGTTTAAAATCAAAATTGAATTGCAAAGGCGGAAAATTAATGAAAATTTGATTGAGGAAACTCTTGAAGAATTTTACAACGAAGAAACAGAAATTGATTCCGCGAAGAAGCATTTTTTCAAAAAACTACGTTCTCTGAAAAATCCGCAGGACCAAAAAGAAAAGACAAAACTTTACCGCTACTTGCTTTCCAAAGGCTTTTCAACTGACACAGTAAACGAAATTTTCAACGAGCAATTTAGAAATGAATAATTTTTTATTCTGAAATTTCTAAAAACTTTGTAAGTTTGTCTCACAAAAAATTTAAAGATTATGTTTACATTAATTTTATACTTTTTACTTGCACTTGCAGTTTCTTTTGTTTGTTCGCTTTTGGAATCAATAATTTTGTCTGTTCCACGTTCTCACATTGAAATTCTAAAAAAAACTCACCCTAAAAGTGGTTTGATTCTTGAGAAATTTAAAAAACAAATCAACAGACCACTTGCAGCAATCCTGACTTTTAACACAATCGCAAACACAGTTGGAGCTGCAGGAGTTGGAGCGGAGACTTTAGATGTTTTTGGAGAGAAGTGGCTCGCTGTTTCTTCGGGAATTTTAACTTTTATGATTTTAGTTTTTTCAGAAATTATTCCAAAAGTTATTGGAGCTGCTTATTCAAAAGAGCTTTCTGTTTTTGCTTCTTACGGAATTCGTGTGCTTGTTTTTATTGCGTATCCCATTGTAATTTTCCTTGAATTTGTCTCAAAAATTGTTTCTAAAAAAGGTTTTCACAACATCGTTTCCCGTGAGGAATTTATTGTTGTTGCAGAAATTGGTGAAAATGAAGGGACTTTACTAAAAAAAGAAATAAAAATCATTAAAAACCTTTTGCGACTTGATAATATTTTAGCGGAAGACGTGATGACTCCGCGTTCAGTTTTGTTTGCTTTGGAAAAAGACCAAACCGTTGTGGAAGTTGTAAAAAAATACTCACCTTTGCCATTTTCAAGAATTCCGGTTTTTAACGAAAACATTGACGACATTGCAGGAATTGTTTTACGAAACGAAATTCTGACGCTTTACTCACAAGAAAAAAAAGACGTTTTACTTGAAAAAATTATGACGCAAATTCACGCGATTCCACAAGCAAAAAGCGTTTCTGAGGCACTTGATGAATTTATCAAAAGACGTGAACACATTTTTTTAGTTGTTGACGAACACGGTGGAACTTCAGGAATTATCACACTTGAAGATGCAATTGAAACCTTGCTTGGAGTTGAAATCGTTGATGAATTTGATTCTGTTGAAGACATGAGAAAATTCGCACTTGAACTTTGGGAAAAACGAAAGCGAAAAATTAATGCTAACTGAAATTTTTGCAAAAATTGGTGATTTTGGAAAAATGGTAAAATTTTCCCATTCAATTTTTGCCCTGCCTTTTGCGTTTACAGGAGCAATTTTAGCTTTTCAAAAATCAAATTTTTCGCTTACCAAAATTTTCTGGGTTACTGTTTGTATGGTTTCGGCAAGAAACGTTGCAATGGGTTTTAACAGACTTGCTGACAAAAAATTTGACGCAAAAAACCCAAGAACTGCAAACCGTGAAATTCCTTCAGGTAAACTTTCAAGTTTAGAAACCATAATTTTTTTAGTTTTAAACGCATTGGTTTTTGGTTTTGGTGCTGAAATGCTTTCTCGTTTGTGTTTGATTTTAAGTCCTTTGGTGCTTGCAATCCTTTGTTTTTATTCGTTAACCAAACGTTTTACCTGGCTTGCCCACATTTTTCTTGGCTTTGCAATTTCACTTTCGCCGACAGCGACCTGGATTGCAATTGTTGGAGAAATTGAATTTTTACCAATCCTGATTTCAGCTACAATCTTGTTTTGGATTGCGGGTTTTGACATAATTTATGCCTGCCAGGATTTTGCTTTTGACAAAGCAAACAAACTTTACTCCATTCCGGCAAAATTTGGGATTAAAAATGCTTTGGTAATTTCGCGTGTCTTTCATTTTCTAACTTTTGCTTTTCTTGTTTCTGTTGGTTACGTTGCAAACCTTAGCTACGTCTATTTTTCAGGAAGTTTGGTAATTGGCGGAATACTTTTTTACGAACAAAGCCTTGTTAAATTTGACGACCTTTCAAAAATCAACAAAGCTTTTATGGATTTGAATGCTGTGATTTCGGTTTTATTTTTTGTTTCAGTTCTTGCTGATTTAAAATTGTTAGGGTAAAATGAAGCCTCACCAAAAACTTTTACTTGTTTCGGTTTTGTGGGCTTTTTCCTACGTAATTGCAAAAGAGCTTTTTGCAAAACTTTCGCCTGAAGTTTTAGTTTTTCTAAGAGTTTTTGGAGCAGGATTAATTTTGGGAATTTTGACAAAAGTTCACAAAATGTTCAGGCGTTTGAAATTCAAAGATTTTCTATTTTTTTCTTTTCTCGCTTTTTTGGGAATTGTGGTTGACCAATATTTTTTTCTCAAAGGTTTGAGCTTAACAACAGCTACAAATTCTTCCCTGCTTTTAACAACAATTCCTCTTTTTACGCTTGTAATTTCACTTTTACTTGGCAAGGAAAGATTAAACCAAAAGAAAATTTTCGGATTGGTTTTGGCAATTTCGGGAGTTTTTGTTTTACTTGAAATTGAAAAATTAAATTTTAGTAACAAGTATTTTTTAGGTAACTTTTTGATTCTGATAAATTCTTTGGGCTACAGTTTTTACTTGGTTTTAATAAAGGATAAATCACAAAAAATTAATCCTTTAGAGCTGCTTGCTTTCCTTTTTTTTCTTGCATTTTTCCAACTTTTTCCAATTGTCATTTCTGATGTTGCAGCTTTTGACTGGCATAGTTTGGAGCCAAAAAATTTTGCTTCAATTTTTTACATTGTTGTAATTTCAACAACAATTACTTATTCCTTAAACCTTCAGGCTTTGAAGGAACTTGATTCCTCAGAAGTTGCTCTTTACGTTTACTTACAACCTGTTCTAACCTCGTTTTTAGCTTACTTTTTTTTGGGCGAAGTTTTAAGTTTGCGGATTTTCATTGGTGGTTTTTTAACGATTTTTGGTGTTTTTCTGGTTAGTTACCAAACTAAAAAGACACCTTTAAAGATTGTTTAAGCGTAACATTTTGCTAAAAAGAAACTTAAAAAACGTTACAGTACTCATTTTGGGTAACACTTTTTACGGTAAAATTTGCTTTGGAATCTAAAAAATGCTTTTTAAAGTGGGTCTGTTTTTAGCTGAAATTAGATTTACATCACAAATCACACATTTTTTTTTGTTTATTTTCAAACAAATGTTTAGGAAAGCTGTATAAGGGCAGAAGTTGGAATAAAAATTGTTGTGATTCCAACACACATTATTTTTTATGAGGGATAAAAATGATTGTTCACGGAGTTTATGAAAATGGTGTTTTGAAAATTTCAGACACACAAGGAATTAAAAATGGTACCGAACTTATTGTGATTCTTGAAAAGGATAAAAAGAAAAAAGAAACAAACAAAGTTCAAGCTAAAAGCAATTCTAAACAAAAAGATTTGACTTGTGATGCTTTTTAAAGAATTCTTCCCATTAAATTTTTCATTCTTAAAAGCCAAAGGAAATTTATTTTCTTTGGCTTTTTTATTTTTACGAAAAAAAGATTTAGATTTATTGCAAAAACCCTTTAAATTGATTTACCAGAACTAAACAGTTAATTTTTAATTAAACATTTTCATGATTACAAAATCTCAAAAAATTCGTTTAGGCATTTTCCTGTCTGTTTCAACTTTTATCTTTGTATCAATAATTGTTATTTTAACGGGAAGTAAAATCCTTGAGAAACGAGATACTTATTTTGTTCGTTACTCAAATGTTTCAATCCAAGGTCTTGAAATTGGTTCACAAGTTAAGTACAACGGAATTCCAATTGGAAGAGTGGAAAATATTGCTCTTGACCCAAAAGATGTGGAATCAATAATTATTGAAGTTAGTATAAAAAATGAAAC
>JADZEA010000144.1 GCA_020850775.1 bacterium | reverse complement strand
GGATGAAAAATTCTTTTTTAAAATTTACACTTATTTCTGCGCTTTCTATTGCATTTTACAGTTGTGGTGGTGAAAAAAAAGCCGAACCAGAAGCAACTACTTCAGAAGCAGCGGTTGAAACCTCACAAACTAATCAATCTACCGGAAAAACAGGAACTGCTTCTATCACCGGAGTAATTACTTTTGATGGAAAAGCACCTTCAATGAAACCAATTGATATGAATGCTGACCCGGTTTGCAAGGCTCAACATTCTGAACCAGTGCTTTCTGAAACTTTGGTTCTTGGTGACGGAAACACAATGGCTAACATTTTAGTCAAGGTTAAAAGTGGAATTTCCGGAACTTATTCTGCTCCAACAGAACCGGCAGTTCTTGACCAGCACGGCTGTAAATACATTCCTCACGTTCTTGGAGTAATGGTTGGGCAAACAGTTAAAGTCCTTAATTCTGACGGAACTTTACACAATATTCACTCTCAATCAAAAGAGAACAAACAATTTAATGTTGCGATGCCGGCAGCCCGTAAAGAAATGGACCAAAAATTTGATAAAGTTGAAAGTTCATTCAAAATCAAGTGCGATGTTCATCCCTGGATGAGTTGTTTTGTTGAAGTTTTACCTCACCCATTCTTTAATGTAACAGCTAAAGATGGAAAATTCACAATTTCAAACCTTCCGGCAGGAACTTATGAAATTGAAGCCTGGCACGAAAAACTTGGAACTCAAACAGCAACTGTTACAGTTGGTGAAGGCGAAACCAAGAGCCAGGATTTTACTTTTAAAATGACAGGCGATGCTTCAGGCAGTTAATTTTTTATCAGGGAAAGAGCATTAAAGTTCTTTCCCTTTTTTATAATTTTAATTAATCATTACTTTAAAAAATTAAGAGACTTACCAAATTATGGATGCAACTACAGTAAATTTGCACAAAACACACGACCATCACGAAGAAAGTTTTATCCGTAAGTATGTTTTTTCAGTTGACCACAAAGTCATTGGAATTCAGTACGGAATTACAGCCTTAATATTTTTATTTTTTGGCTTTACGTTGATGATGATTATGCGTTGGCAATTAGCTTATCCTGGTGAACCAATTCCTTTTATTTCAAGTTGGTTTAGTGAAACATCTATGCCGGGTGGAATTATGCTTCCTGAATTTTACAATTCATTGGGAGCAATGCACGGAACGATTATGGTTTTTTTGGGAGTTGTTCCTTTAGCTGTTGGTGCTTTTGGGAACTATCTTGTTCCAATTCAAATCGGAGCGCCGGACATGGCTTTTCCGAAACTGAACATGGCAAGTTATTGGGTTTATTTTATTGGTGGAATTGTAATGCTTGTTGGTTTTTTTGTTCCCGGCGGAGCAGCTAATTCTGGTTGGACAGCTTATCCGCCACTTTCTAACATTGCTACGACAGGCCAAACAGTATGGCTTTTTGGAATGGTTTTTCTGATTACTTCTTCGCTTTTAGGCTCTGTAAATATTATTGTTACAATAATTCAGTTAAGAGCAGAAGGGCTTTCATTTATGAGATTGCCATTTTTTGTTTGGGGACAGTTAGTAACTTCATTTCTTTTGCTTCTTGCTTTTCCGCCACTTGAAGCTGCGGGAGTTCTGCAATTAATGGACAGGCTTGCGGGAACAAGTTTTTTTATGCCAAGTGGTTTAGTTGTGAGCGGACAAGTTTTAGAAGTTAGCGGAGGTGGAAGTCCTTTGCTTTGGCAGCATCTTTTTTGGTTTTTAGCTCATCCTGAAGTTTATGTTTTGATACTTCCGGCGATGGGAATTATTGCTGAAATAATAGCAAACAACACACGTAAACCACTTTGGGGATACAAATCAATAGTTTACAGTGCTATTTTTCTTGGTTTTATGTCTTTTATTGTTTGGGCGCATCACATGTACATTACAGGAATGGGAACAACCATTAATTCATTTTTCCAAACAACAACAATGATAATTTCTATTCCTTCAATTATTATTCTAACTTCTTTAATGATTTCACTTTGGGGCGGTTCAATAAGATTTAATACTCCAATGTTGTTTGCACTTGCTTTTCTCCCAATGTTTGGGATTGGCGGGCTTACAGGTTTGCCTTTAGGTTTATCAGCTTCAGACATTCCTTTACACGATACTTACTACGTGATTGGACACTTTCACTACATCGTCGCACCAGGAACAATTTTCGCACTTTTTGCGGGAATTTATTATTGGTATCCAAAAGTAACAGGCAGGGCGATGAATGAATTTCTTGGGAAAATACATTTTTGGTTTTCACTGATTTTTATTAATGGGATATTTTTTCCAATGTTCATAGTTGGTTTGGCAGGAGTTTCAAGAAGGCTTTACGATGGTGGAGCTTCTTATGCTCACGCCCAAGATATTCTTTACCTTAATGAACTGATGTCAGTTTCTGCATGGCTTTTAGGTTTGGCACAAATTCCTTTTATCATTAATTTTTTTATGAGTATGTTTAATGGTAAAAAAACGGAAGCTAATCATTGGCAAGCGACAACTCTTGAATGGGCTGCTACTCCTTCGCCTCCGGTTCCACACGCAAATTTTATTGAAATACCAAAAGTTTATCGCGGACCTTACGAGTACAGCGTTCCGGGACACAGTACAGATTTTACACCACAAAACCAAGCCTAAAGGAGAAAAAATGCAGATTCCTTACACAGTAGAACAAAGACAGGACACAGGATTAATCAATTCCAAACTTGGGATTTGGTTGTTTCTTGCTTCCGAAGTTATGCTTTTTGGTGCTTTGTTCTCTTCTTACATTTTACTTAGAGTTGGAGCAATTGAATGGCCACGCGGAGCTGAGATTCTTAGTGTCCCAATCGCTTTTACAAACACAATGGTTTTAATAACTTCAAGTATCACAATGGTTATGGCTTGGGCTTCCTTAATGATGAAAAATTTTGGTAAATTCAAATTATACTTAGGATTAACAATCCTTTTAGGTATCACTTTCCTTTGCATTAAAGGTTTTGAATACAACACAAAATTTCAGCACGGACTTTTCCCAAGCACAAATACTTTTATGGCAATTTATTTCACACTGACAGGCTTGCACGTTCTTCACGTGATTGGTGGATTGATTGTAAACATTTACCTTTGGGGACCAGGAGCAAAAATGTGGAAAACTGAACCTGAACACTTCACAAATCGTGTTGAAGTTTCAGGACTTTATTGGCACTTTGTTGACCTTGTCTGGATTTTTCTGTTCCCTGTACTTTATTTATTGTAGGAGGTTTTATGAGTCATTCTCACGAAGAAATTCAAAAACACGTGAAAGTTTACATCAGTGTTTTTGTGTCGTTGTTAATCTTAACTTTTATTACTGTTGGCGCGTCTTACTTTCATTTTGGGTCAATTAAAATGAATATTGCTATCGCGCTTGTGATTGCAACAATCAAAGGTTCGCTTGTTGCAGGTTATTTTATGCACTTGATTTCAGAGCAAAAGATTATTTATTTTTCAATTGTCTTGACTGCAATTTTCTTTATTGCTTTGCTGTTTTTACCATTTTTTACTTTTCTTAACCCAATAAAACTTTAGGTGAAAAAAATGTCTCTAAAAACTTTTCACATATTTTTCATAATTTTAGCTTCGCTGACAGCTTTTGGTTTTGCTGCCTGGGAAATCAATTTTTACTCAGTCAATAAAAATTTAATTGATTTAGTTTTAGGGTTGTTCTCAATTTTTGTCGGACTAAGCCTCATAATTTATGGAAAGAAATTTTTGGAAAAGCTCAAAAATGTGAGTTTCATGTAAAAATGAAAAAAACAACAGCAACTCTTATTTTTGCCATACTAATTCCAAACCTTGTTTTTGCTTGTGCAACCTGCTACGGAAATCCGGAAGCTCCAATGTCAAAGGGGTTAAGTTTTGCCGTCTTATTCCTTGTAGCAGTTGTTGGAATTGTTTTATCAGTTTTTATGGCATTTTTTCTTTACCTGAGAAAAAGATACAAATCGTTTCACTTAAATTAGCTAAACTTAAAGGATTAAAGCAATGTTAGAAAAATATTTACCGGTTAATATTTCCACTCACGGAGGAGAAATTGACACTTTGCTAATAAATTTGCACTACTTAATGTTAGTTTTGTTTGTTGGCGGGATTATTTTTTACTTAATCGCTTTGGTAAAATTCAGACAAAAAGAAGGTTGTAAAGCCAATTACACAGGAATTAAAAATACAAAAATTGCAGTGGCTCTTGCTTTGGTGGTTGCCGTCGTGGAATTGGTCTTTGATGTAATGTATTCAGTTCCAATTTGGGCAAATGTTACTGCAACTTTTCCTGAACCAAAAGATGCTTTAGAAGTTAGAATTATTGCTCAACAGTTTGCCTGGAACATTCACTACGCCGGACCAGATGGAAAATTTGGAAAAACTGACCCAAAACTCATAGATGAAACAGACAATCCTTTGGGGCTTGACAGGGAAGACGCAAACGCAAAAGATGATGTTACAACTGTAAACCAACTGCACGTTCCAATCAACAAACCTGTCCTGGTTTACCTTTCCACTAAAGATGTAATCCACAGTTTTTCGCTTCCTGTTATGCGGGTAAAACAAGACGCAATCCCTGGAATGATTATTCCTGTTACGTTTCAAGCTACAAAAACCGGCGAATACCAAATCGCTTGTGCGCAGCTTTGTGGACTTGGGCATTACAGAATGGTTGGTTTTTTCACAACCCACACACAAGAAGATTTTGATAACTGGATGAGTGGACAAGTTGAAGCAGCAAAAGCAAGCGATAGCGAATGGTAAACTAAAAAGTGAAAACTTAATCATTCACTTTTAAAAAAAAGCTACTTTTTAATGAATAATTTTAATACTTCCAAGCTAAGTAATGTTTGGCTCAGGCGATTTTCAAAACTTACTTGTTTTTCCACTTTATTTTTGATTTTTGCTGGTGGGCTTGTTACCAGTACAAATTCCGGACTCGCCGTTCCTGATTGGCCACTTTCTTACGGAATGGTTTTTCCACCAATGGTTGGTGGTGTTTTTTATGAACACGGACACAGAATGATTGCTTCTGCGGTTGGTTTTTTTGTCCTTGTTCTTGCTTTTTGGCTCGCAAAATCTGAAAGCAGAACCTGGGTGAAAAAATTAGGGTTTGCTGCACTTGGAGCAGTTATCCTTCAAGGTATTCTTGGCGGAATTACTGTTTTGTTCCTTTTGCCAACCGCAATTTCCGTCAGCCACGGAATCCTTGCACAAACATTTTTTTTAATCACAATTTTTCTCGTTTACTCACAATCAAAAGAACGTGAGTTCCGCACCGAAAACGAAACAAATCTTTTAGTAAAAAAACTTGCTTTAACCCTGACTGTTCTTGTTTACTTTCAATTAATTATTGCAGCAATTATGAGACACACGCATTCCGGACTCGCAATTCCTGATTTTCCACTTTCAAATGGAAATATTTTTCCTGCTTTTGACGAAGCAATGCTAACTTCAATCAATAACTGGAGACTTCAAACAAGCCTGAGTCTAAACACAACCGTAAACCTTGAACCTGTAACAACCGGACAAGTTGTAATCAATTTTATTCATCGTTTTATGGCTTTGCTAATCACTTTGATTGTTGGATTTTTGTCCTTTAAGGCTTTCAAACTTTGCAGCCAAAACAAAAAAATCATCCGTTCAGTTGTGATTTTAGATTGTTTGTTAATTTTACAAATCACACTTGGAGCGTTCACTGTCTGGTTGCTAAAACATCCTTTTGTTACAAGTTTTCACGTTGTAACAGGAGCTGCTTTGTTAGGAATGAGTGCTTTTTTAACTTTGCAGGTATTTCCGCTCAGCTTTAAAAAAAGGAATTTTCAATGAACCTAAAATTAATTTCAGCTTACCTTGAAATTTCAAAAATTCGGATTGTTTGCCTTGTAATGTTTGCAACGACAATGGGCTTTTTCCTTGGTGGAAACGGAATTTCTTCTTACTCACTTTGGATTTTGACTTTGCTTGGAATTAGTTTGGTAACTGGCGGAGGAGCAGCGCTGAACCATTACATTGAAAGAGATTCTGACGCAAAAATGGAACGAACTAAAAATCGTCCAATTCCCTCAGGACTAATTCAACCTTCTCAGGCATTAATGTTTGGAATTACAAGTGTCTTGGCAGGGCTTGCAATTTTGGTTTTTAAAGTAAATTTGTTAACAGGTTTTTTAGCTTTGCTCGCCTCGTTTCTTTACGTTTTGGTTTACACGCCAATGAAAAAAATTACCTGGTGGAATACTTTTGTCGGAGCAATTCCGGGAGCAATTCCTCCAATGATTGGCTGGACAGCAGCAACCGAACAAATTCAACTCGGAACTTGGGTTTTGTTTGCGATTTTGTTCGTTTGGCAACATCCACATTTTTATCCGCTTGCCTGGATTTTGAAAGAAGACTACGCAAAAGGCGGATTAAAAATGCTTCCTGTCGTTGAACCAGACGGAAAAAGCACTTTCAGGCAAACAATTTTTTACCTTGTTTTGTTAATTCCGGTTTCGCTTTTGCCAACTTTTACAAAAATGACAGGTGATTTTTATTTTTATGGTGCTTTAATTCTTAGCTTAACTTTTTTAGCTTTTGGAATTCCGCTTGCAATTTCAAAATCAATTTTACACGCTAAAAGGCTTTTTGCAGCCTCAATTTTTTACTTACCAATGTTACTACTTTTAATTGTTGCTGACTTTGGATTTTGATTTTTAAAAATTCAGGAGAAAAATGAATATTAAACATATTTTTTTAATTATGATTTCTGCTGTTTTGGTTGGAGTAAGTTTTTTTGCTTACAAAGAATTTTCAAAACCAGCTAAAGAACTTCCTGTTTTAGGAACAGTTCCGAACTTTCAGCTTTACAACACAAGCGGAAGTGAGTTTACAAACAAAAACCTTGAAAATAAAGTTTGGGTTGTGGATTTTATTTTTACAACCTGTCAGGGAATTTGTTTGCCAATGACTGAAAAAATGGCTTTTTTACACCGTGCTTACACTTTGGAAGAAAATGTTGCGATGGTTTCTGTTTCTGTTAATCCTGAAACCGATTCCCCTGAAGTGCTTGCAGAATTCGCAAAAACACACAAAGCAGACACAGAAACCTGGCATTTTTTAACAGGCTCAGTTGATGAAATCAAAAGAGTTACTGTTGAAGGTTTTAAAATTGGCTCAGCTGAAAACCCTGTTTTTCACAGCGATAAATTTGTTTTAGTTGATAAAAAAGGTCAAATTCGTGGCTTTTACACGGGAACTGACCAAAAAGAAGTTGATGTTTTGTTTGGTGATATTTCAGTTTTACTAAAGGAAAATTAAATTTTGTCAGTTACTGATTTACCAACTTTAAACGCAATTTTAAATCTTGTCAGCACAATTTTTCTGGTTTCAGGATTTGTTTCAATCAAAAACGGCAAGCGGGAAACGCACAAAAAATTTATGGTTTCAGCGCTGCTTAGTTCAACATTTTTTCTCACTTCTTACTTGATTTACCACTACAAAGTTGGTTCTGTTCCGTATCCTTACCACGACTGGACGAGACCAATTTATTTTGTAATTTTAATTCCTCACGTGGTTTTTGCAGCGGTTGTGGTGCCTTTTATTGTTTTGGCTGTTTGGTTTGCCTGGAATGAAAAATTTGCAAAACACGTAAAACTTGTGCGTTTTGTCTTTCCCGTTTGGGTTTACGTTTCAATTACCGGAATTGTAATTTACGCAATGCTTTACAGGTGAATGTTAAAATTCAGCGTGAGAAATTTGCTACACCTTAAACAATATTTTCTTTTGTCTAACCAAAGGGATACACTTCTTTTTCTGCAAAAATATTTTTTTTAGACTTAGTCAGAAATTTAAAACCTGATTTCTAAGCTAATTTTGTGGTTTCTACGCGGGTTCGGGTTGTAAGCAAAATTTGAGTAAGTTTTGTTAAAAGCATTTCCCAAAAAATAAGCTAAATTCGTCTTCCACTTTCCAAAAATAAATGCTCTTTCCAAAACAAAATCCACTTTCCAAAAACTGCCCAGTCCTGCGTTGTGAACTGCCAAATCATCTTGATTTGATTCAGTTTCGTAACGTTTGCCAATAAAAATTGCCTTCGTTCTAAAATCAAAATCAAACTTTTTTACACTCAAAACAAAATTTGCAGTGTGTTTTGGCCGGTTTGGAAGGATTTTATTTTTCTTGTTTGGTTCGTTTGTTTTGTTGGTTGCAAGATTAAAAGTGTAGTTTCCACTAAGTTTTACAAAATCCGCTAAAGGTTCAAAACTCAAACTCGTTTCAAGTCCTTTACTTTCGGCTTTTTCATCGTTAGTCGGTGAGTAACGGTTGTAAAGATTTCTTCGCCAAACAATCACACCAAAAATTTGTGAGTAAAAAAAGTTCGTTTCAGCTTCCAAAAAGCCGTTTTCAAACTTTCCGCCAAAAGAAAAATCGTAACTTTGCTCAGGTTTCAGGTTTTGGTTTCCTTCTGCTTGCAAAGTCGCTTCCAAAAACAAAGACGAAAACTCGGGAAGCCTAAAGCCTTTTCCAAGAGAACTTTCCAAAATCAAGCCTTTAAAAAGTGTGTGAAAAACCTCAACTTTTGGCGAAAAATAATTTCCACCAACTTTTTTCCCTTTGTCAAAAACCTTGTCAAACCTTGAACTGAAAAGGATTTCAGTATTTTTAGCCTGAAAATTTTTCGTTCCGAAAACAGACAAATTTTGCCTTTTTGCTTTTGAATTTTCCTGAATTTTTGTTTCTGTGTAAGTCGTAACATTTTGTTTGTCTTGGCTTTCAAATAAAAATTTTGTTCCAAAAACTAAACTTTTGTCTGAAAACCTTGCTGAAACAAAAGCACTTTGAGTTTCTGTTTTTGAATTTAAAAATGGGTTTGTGTTTTGCTCAAAATCGCTTCTTAGAAAGCCGTAACCAAAACTTAGTTCGGTTTCAGAATTTTTTTTGCTTTGCGAAAGTGAAAGTTTGAGTGAATTTTTGAGTTCATTTTCCTGTAATTTTTTATCCGCTTCTGAGATTAATTTTGGAATTTGCCTTTTTCTTAAGAAAAAATCAGTGAAACCTGAAAGTTTTAGCCTTTCAAAATCTTTTGAAAAACTAAAAAAACTTGCAACTTGTTTCCTTTGGTTGTTTTGAAGTTTAGCTTGAAAATTTGTGGTTCCAACTTGGTCTTTGTAGGAAAAATCACCTTTTGAGCAGCTTTCTGAAAGTGAAAAATGGAATTTATTTTTTAACGAAAAAAAGTTGTGATTTTGCAAAGTTGTGTGGTTTCCAAAGGAAAAACTTGTCCCGAACTCAGAAAAATTTTGAGCTTTAACAGGAACAAGATTAATTGCTCCACCAATTGCCCCGGAACCAAACAAAGCTGAAGAATTACCTTTGTAAACTTCAATTTTTTCAAGATTTTGCAAGTTGTAAAGACTCAAATCAAGTGCGTTTTGTGAACCTGTTGCAAGGTTTTCGCCGTCGTAAAGAATTGCAACTCTTTCGTTTCCTGCTCCGCGCAAGTTAATTTTGCTCGTTCCGTCAGAAGAAGTCTGAACGTAAACTCCTGAAAGTGTTTCCAAAATTTCAGAAACAGAACTTGCTTTGGAATTTAAAATTTCTTGTCGTGAAATAATTTGTTTTGTTTTTTGGACGTTTTGGGAAAGACCGGAAATCACAACTTCTTCAATTTCAAATGATTTTTGCTCAAGGTAAAAATTTAGTGAAACTTTGTTAAACTCAGAAACTTGCACTTGTTTTTGTTGAGTTTGGAAATTTACGTGAGAGACTTCAATGGTGAAATTTCCTGTTAGTAAAGTTTTTAGCGAGAAAATTCCATTTTCATTGGTTTGAGTAAAAATGTTTGTTCCGGGCAAAAAAACATTTGCAAAAGGCACAGGAAGGTTTGAGCCTTTGACAAAAACTTTTCCAACAATTTCAGAAGTTTGGGAAAAAATTTGTTTTGGCAAAAATAAAAAAAATATTAAAAGCAGGTAATTCATAGTTCTACAATAGTTTACTTATCTTTCAAAACCACTTGAAAAGTGTCTGGTTTAATGCGAAAATCAGTAATCCACAAAGGAATTTTCAGGTTTGGCTGGTAATTTTTTTGGTTTTTTTGGAAATCATTTTTAAAATCGAAAGCAACGTAAATTGAGTCAGGGTTTATGCTTTCAAGGTAGTCAAATCCACCTTCAAGAGTAACCGTAAAAGTTGACGGTGCGAACTCAAGTTTTTTGTTTTTTGGCAAAGATGTGATTTTTATCGGGACTTCAACAAATTTTTTAGCGATAATTTCCTGAATTTGGGAGCGGATTTTTACTTCTGTTGTTTCCCAAAAAACGTTTTTAAAATTATCCGTTTGGAGTTTTGCAGTGTACGAAAAATCTTCATAAATTTTTGGAAGTGTAATTTCTTCAGTGTTTACCGAATGGATTTTTGCACAAGCCTTTTCGCTTCCGTGGATTACAACAGAATCAGGAATAACTTGTGGTAAGCCAACCATTGCGACGTTTAAGGCGAGTTCTAAATTTATTTTATTCAGGACGGGAATTTTTTTAGTTACCATTTTTCCGAGAAAAACTGTAAAAGTATCAGGAAAAACCACACTGACAGGATTAATTTTTCCGGCAATTCCCGGAAATTTTATTGTAGAAAGGTGTTGGTTTAGTGAAAAGAAGGTTGAGTCTGTATTCTCAGAAAGTTCAAGTTCTAAAATTGGTGAACGAAAGTATTTAAACAAAACAAGCGAAGTTCCTCTTCCTTCAAAAATGCACTTTACAGTTTGCGGAACAGGGTTAACTATTGTTTTTCCGTTTGTAAGTTCGGTAAAAGAAATTGGAACCGTGATTGAAGTTTGGTAATTTTCGGTCAGAAGCACGTAAAACCACAAAAGCAAAGCAAGTATTGCGGCGATAATTTTGTATTTCCAGTTATCTTTCAGGTTCATTTTTTTTGCTTAAATTTAAAAAAGGCAAACACTCAGCCATTACTTTTTCTAATTTTTCAGAATTAAATGCCCAAGTTTATCTCGTTTTGTTTTCAAGTATTTTTTGTTAGTTTGGGTTGGAAAAGTTTCCAAAGGCACTCTTTCAATAATTTCAATTCCGTACTTGTCTAACCCAATAATTTTTTTAGGGTTGTTGGTAAGTATCCGCATTTTTTGAACGCCAACGTCTTTAAGGATTTGAGCACCAATCCCGTACTCACGAAGGTCAGCTTTGAAACCAAGTTTTTCGTTTGCTTCAACTGTGTCAAATCCCTGGTCCTGCAAAGCGTAGGCTTTTAGTTTGTTAACCAAACCAATTCCTCTTCCTTCCTGACGCATGTAAACAATTACTCCCGAACCTTCATTTTGGATTTGTTGCATTGCTGCAGCAAGCTGTTCCCCACAATCACAACGTAAAGAATGAAAAGTATCGCCTGTTAAGCATTCAGAGTGAACCCGCACAAGCACCGGTTTTGAAGAATCAATTTCACCTTTGACCAAAGCAAGATGATTTTTATCGTCAATCGTGGTTTCGTAAGCATAAAGTTTAAACTCACCAAAGCTTGTTGGAATTTTGGTTTCAACAACTCTCCTGATAAGTTTTTCACGTTTTTGCCTGTAATCAATCAAGTCTGCAATCGTAATCATTTTAATTTTAAATTGTTCGGAAATCTTTTTCAAATCATCGTAACGAGCCATTGTTCCGTCATCGTTTAAAATTTCACAAAGAACTCCTGAAGGGTAAAGCCCTGCAAGTTTTGCAAGGTCAATAAGTGCTTCCGTGTGTCCTGCACGTTGTAAAACTCCACCTTTTCGTGAAACTAAAGGATGAATGTGTCCTGGTCTTGCTAAATCGTAAGGTTTTGTTTTTGGGTCAACCATCGCAAGCAAAGTTTTTGCTCTGTCGGAAGCAGAAATTCCTGTTGTTGTTTCGTGTTTGTAATCAACGGAAATTGTAAAAGGTGTTTGGTGAAGTGCTGTGTTTACAGAAACCATCAAATCAAGTTCAAGTTCTTTAGCTCTTTCAGGTAAAATTGAAATGCAAACCATTCCACGGCCATTTTTAATCATAAAATTCACAGCTTCAGGAGTAATTTTTTCGGTAGCAATGAAAAAATCACCTTCGTTTTCACGGTTTTCGTCATCGGTAACAATCAGAAACTTTCCATTTTTGTAGTCTTCAATGGCTTCTTCAATTTTATCGTAAACGTTCATTTTTTACCTTTGCTTTTTTATTCGGCTCAAAATTTACCAAAAAAACACGGGTAAAAAAAGGCAAAACTTACTGCTTTTCAAAGCAATGGTTTAAACTCTGAAAAGGTATTGGAATTTCAAAAAAAATTGTCTTTCACTTTCTTTAAAACCAATTTTAGAGCCAAAATCATTTGAGTAGTGTGTGGAACCAAGATAAAAAAGTGAAAATGGATTGATTTGGTAACTTAGCAAAGGGTCAACAGAAATCGCTTTACTAAAACTATCGTACTGACAAACTAATCTTAGAAAAAGTTCCCTTGTAAATTGGTAGGTTGTTTTTGTCCTGAAAATGTAGCCTTGTTCAATTTTTTCGCCATTAAGAGATTCATTTAGTTTGTAAAAATCATAATTTAAGTTAAGGTTTAGCCTTTGAGTTGGTTGCAAAGTTGACCAGGCGGCAAAAGTTTTTTCAAAACCAAGTCTTGTTGAGTCTTCACGTACTACAGAAGTTCCAAAACGCCACGAAATTCCCAAGGTCATTATTTTTGAAAATTTTGTTTCGGTGTTTCCACTTGTTCTGCGAATGCCTTTGACAAGAACACCATTAAATCTTTCTTTGCTCTCAAGGTAATCAACAAAAAGTGTTGTTTGCTTTTTGAAACGAACAAAGACTTGTGGAATTATCCAGGTGTCTTTAAATTTCCCTTCGTAGTTATACTTTCTTCCACAATCAAGTTGTGGTTCAAGGTAAACAACAAAGCTGTTTTGCGGACGAATTGAGTAACCAGTCCAAAATCCGCCTTGTCTGAAACTGTTGCTTGAAACAAAACCATTGTCAGCTCTGTAAGTTGGGGAAAAATCATCGTACCATAAAAAATAATTCCAATGTTTTGCTGAACGTGAAAAACTTGATTTAAAAGCACGACCAAAAAAATCTTCACCGTCAAAAAGTGAGTTGTACTTTCCTTTTTTAAAAGTCAGGCTGTCAATATTTTCAGAAAGCAAGCTGTCATTCA
Organism: bacterium; assembly: GCA_020850775.1. GTDB lineage: Bacteria > CLD3 > CLD3 > CLD3 > CLD3 > JADZEA01. The sequence continues at coordinate 1,805 of JADZEA010000144.1, read as the reverse complement.
GTTCTTTTGTGTAGCTTCCGGCTAAAAGTGCTTCAAATTTGTATTTATTTGAAAATTTAAGCCTTGTATCCACACCAAAATTATTGTTTGAAGCATTAGAATTAAATCTTCTGTCTGTTACAATCAAACCAAAAAAAGAATCTTCAAAAAGGTCTCTTTTTACTCTGAAAATATTTGAGTAAGAAACTTCATTTGTTTCAACTGACTGACTTTCTTCTTCAAAAGGAAGAAAAAATGGTGTTTTTTCATCTTTTGCAAAAATGTAACCGACAGAATACTTACCAATTTTTCCAGTTAGTTTTGTTGCAACGCTTGGGTCGTTAAGGCTTCTTGTGTAAACAATTCTTGACATTGTTTGGAAAATATTTGCTCCTTCAAGAAAAAAAGGTCTTCTTTCAGGGAAAAACAGTGCAAAAGTTGTGTTTACGTTGACTTGTGCTGCGTCAGCTTCAACCTGGCTAAAATCAGGGTTAACCGTTGCGTCAAGAGTTAGGTTTGGAGTTAGACCGTACTTAACGTCTAAACCTGCGTTTCCTTTTATTTTTTCATTTTTAAATTTTGAAGAAGCGTCGTCAGTGTCTTCGAGGCTTCCAGTTTGTGTTCCGATTACGTAAGGTAAAATCTCAATATTTTTACCAATTTCAATTTTTTCAATGTTTTTCACTGTTCCTGCAAGGCATAAAAAACAAGGATTTTCAAGAGAAGAAGGAGCCCAGGAATATTGTTCACGAGAGTTCCTTGGCCTGTTTCGTAAAAAATGAATTCCCCATTTTTGCCCTTCAGAATTTGAAAACCTAAGGCTTTTGAAAGGAATTGCAATTTCAGTTTCCCAGCCATTTTCAGTAATTTTACTTTCGCTTTTCCAAACTGCGTTAAAACTTGCTTCTTCGTCGTTGTTGATTCGTTTCAAATCGCCTTGGATTCCGTGAGGATTGACTAAAAATTCGTAAGCATTCTGTTTGTCGTAAAAAGTGTCAAGGATAATTCCAGCCCAATCATCGTTAAACATTCCATCCCGGTTTGTTATGCTTGCCCGGATTTTACTTACGTCGTTATCGTAACACTTAAAAGCAATGTAAAGATTTTCATCATCGTAACCTAAAAATGCTTCTGTGTCAACTTCTGGTTTTGTGTTGTCATTCGGCTCAATCTCACAAAAATTTCCCATTTTATTAGAATTTTCCCAAACAGAATCATTTAAATTACCATCAATAATTGGTTTTTGCGAAAATTTAACAATATTAATTTCAAGGTTTTGGTTTGGTGTAAAAGCAAACGAACTTTGAAAAACAATAGTTGTCAAAAATGTAAAAAGATAGATTGTTAGCTGTTTTTTCATAAAAATCCTTCATTAAAATAAAAATTGAGACGCACTTCCCACGGTACGTCTCAATCACTTCACTAAACAGAGATTAAAATAACGGAGGTTTATCAAAAACCTTTAGCCACTACGGAGTGTTTTTGGGTTTTGTTCCTAAAGTTTTTAAAATAATTTCAGGCTATAAAAATTTTTGGGCAAGTTTTTACTCTTGCTTTGGTTTGAAAATCCAGCAGGTCTGCTGCGAAAGTCAGGAAATCGGTTGTTTTGAGTTCAAAGCCTTTTTTAGCAACTAATCGGTTACGTTTAACGGGAATTTTTGAACAGGTTTTTCAAGCCTCTCACTTTGGCTTTTAAAACAGCTAACCTTTTTTTCAGTGAGAGTTTCACCAAAAAATGAAACTCTCACTTTGGTTTTTGAAACAGCGACAAACCGCAAAAACTTCTCACTTTTGGAAGACTGATTTTGCGAAAAACCACACCCGTG
>JADZEA010000143.1 GCA_020850775.1 bacterium | reverse complement strand
GCTCGTTTGTCGTTCCAGGCACTGCAACTTTAGGCACAACAGGAATGAGAATCACTGTCGCTGAAGGCGAATCCGGAGCAAGTCTTACTTCTTGTTTAAGTTATGGTTATGGTGAAACAGAAGATTATTTAGTAACAATTGCCGGACCATTAGCAAGCAATCCACCAAGCGTCTCACACACAGCAATAACTTCTGCAAATGGTTCTGCACAAACAATCAATGCAGATATTAGTGACATTGATGGAGATTTATCTTCTGGAGCAGGTGCGCCAACACTTTGGTATCGCGTTGGAACTTCTGGTTCTTTTACCTCTGTAACAATGACTGCAGCAAGCTCAAATTCACCTGGAACAAAAGGCTCTAACAAATTGGCAGCAGCTTATTCTGGTGTAATCCCGGGACAAAGTGTCAGTGGAACAATTGTTCAATACTACATTGCTGCTCAAGATGACGAAAATAACGTAACGACTTCACCAAGTGGTGGAAGTGGAACAAACCCACCAGGAACAACTGACCCTGGAAGTTTCAACTCTTACACAATTTTATTAAATGATAATTGTGCTGATGCACTTCCAATAAATTGGACGGCTTCAGTTACAGGAAGTACAACTGGTGCGACACAAGATACAGGCAACGACCAAACTTGTGCCGGTGAAACTAGCACAAACAAATCAGTTTGGTACACTTTCACGGTTCCTGCCGGCGAAACCTGGGAAGTTCAGTTCAACACTGAAGGTGCTACAACTTATGACACAGCGATGGAACTTTTCAGCGGAACTTGTGGTAGCTTAACTTCTGTTGAATGCGATGATGACGGTGGTGTAAGTCCTTCTGCCGGTTCCTGGATTCCAAGTACAACTGATGGTCCTCCGCCAAGCAATCCTTTCGGACCAAAAAGAAGCCTGACTTCCGGAACTTACTTCTTAATGATGTCTGGTTACGGAACTTCAAGCGGCTCTTACCAACTAAATGCTTACAAAACTTACGTAGTTGACCCTGTTACAAACGGCGGCAGTCCTATTCCTGACGGAACTGTAAACATTGGTAGCGGAGACGGAACAAGTTTTGTTGATTTAGCGCTAAGCGGCGGCGGTTCAAACCCAACTTCAATCATCGTAGAAGCAACAGCAGGAACAACTCCCGGCAGCTTTGATAACGGTGTAGCAAGAACTTGGTCACTTAACATCGTTGGTGGAACAGGAACTGCTTCATTAACTCTTTACTTCTTAGCAACAGAAATGACTCCCGGAATGGTAATTGGAGGCTTAGCTGAAGTCTGGGTAAGAATCTCAGGTATTTGGACAAGCGTCGGAACAGGGTTAATCGTTGACGAAGGTGGTGGTTTTGTTTCCGTAACTGTAACTTTAGCGCTCGCTGCTCCTGAAACCAATAAGTACGTTAACGATTTGAATGACATTAACGGAGACGTTGGCATTGGTGAAGTTGGTGATACTCCTCTTTACGTAAACTTAGCTTCCTTTGAAGCAAAACAAGAAAATAAAGACATCGTTTTACGTTGGACAACAGCAAGCGAAGTTGACAACAAAGGTTTCATCGTTTACGGCGGAAAAAAAGTTATTGACGCTAAAGATGGCACTGAAAGAATTGCTTACATTGAATTAGGTAACTACAAAAACACTGCTTCTTTAGTTGGAAAAAGTAGCTCTACCCTTGAAACAAAATATTCTTTTATTGACCTGAGAGAACACAACATCGGTGAAGACTACTACTACTACGTCGCTGACGAAGACAAAGACGGAACAGTAACTCAGCACACAGAATTTACTTCAAAAGTAACTTACAAAAACACTGCTGAAACTCAAACTCAGTTTGCAAGCTACGAATTGAAACAAAATCATCCGAACCCTTTCAACCCTGAAACTACAATTGAGTTTACAATTTCAAAAACTCAAAACGTTGAAGTAAGTGTTTACAATGTTAACGGACAGTTAGTTAAAACACTTGTTAATCAAACGTTGGAAGGAAATGCTGTCGGAACGAACCACAAACTAATCTGGGACGGAACAGACGCAAGCGGTAACATCGTTTCCAGCGGAATCTACTTCTACCAAATCAAAACTGGTAACTTCGTTCAAACCAAAAAAGCTACTTTCTTAAAATAAAACTTAAGTTTTTAACTTTTCAAAGCCTTTCAAGTTCTACCTGAAAGGCTTTTTTTATGCCTGAAACCACCTGACCAAAAGCTATCCCGTTATCGTTTGCCGGAACTTTTTTGTGGTTAAGAACCTGGTATTTTTTTCCAAGCAAAGAGTTCAACTTGCTTGTCAAAAATTGGTTTTGAAAACAACCGCCACTCAATGCAACAATTTTAATCCCTGTTTCCTGTGAAATTTTTTCTGCAACAGCAAAAATTCCACCCGCTAAAGTATTGTGAAACTTTGCCGAAATCGTTTCCTTACTTGCTTTTTTCAGCTCTGAAACAATCTCTTGAATTGTTGTTGTGAAATCAAGTTGTAAAAATGAGTTTGAATTTAAAATCTCAAAATTGTAGGACTTAGTTTCAGTTTTTGAAGCAATGCTTTCTAACAAAATTGCTCCTTCAGCTTCAAAATTCGCTTTTTGGCAAACACCAAGAATGCTTGAAATTCCGTCAAAAAGCCTCCCGCAGGAAGAGGTTTGGAAACAATTAATTTTTTTTTCAAGCATTTTACTGACAAAATCCTTCTCTTTTTCGCCCGTTTCAGAAAAAAAACCTCTAAAATCAATCTTTGCTTCTTTCAGCAAAGCAAGTCCAACTCTCCAAATCTCTGAAACCGCTTTGTCTCCACCTGCAAGAGAAATTGGCTTGAAACTCCCCGCTCTTTGCAGGTTTTCAATTTTTCCGGCAAAAAATTCTCCGCCCCAAATCGTTCCGTCTTCCCCAAAACCTGTTCCGTCCAGCGCAATTCCAATCACTTCGCTGTTGCAAAAATTTTCAGCAGTAACACTTGCGATGTGAGCTTTGTGATGCTGAACAGCGAAAGTTTTAATTTTTGTTTCGTAAGCAAATTTTGTAGAAAAGTAGTTTGGGTGCAAATCGTGAACGATTAAAACCGGTTTAAATTTTTGGATTGTTTCAGAAGCAAATTTTTGGAATTTTTCATAATTTTCCCATTCTTTCAGGTCTCCAAAAGGTTCACTGAAAAAAATATTTTCACCTTGAACAAGACAAAAACTGCTTTTTAACTCTGCTCCGAGTGCTAAAATTGTTTTGTTGTTTTTAATTTTTAACGGGAAAACGAACATTTTTTTCTCTCAAAAAAGCAGAGAACAAATCAAAGTCTTTGTCCTCTGCCAACTAAAACAAGAAAGGGATTCAAGAATCTAAAATTTATTTGTAAAATTTTGTTTTTGTTCAATTAACCAATCTTTCCAATCATCAAAACCTTCCATTGATTTTGTGCTTAGCAGAATAATTTCCATTTTTGGATTTATTCTTTTGATAAATTCAATACACTTGTAAACATTAAAATCAACGTAAGGAAGCAGGTCTGTTTTGGAAATTATCGCGAGTTCCGATTCAAAAAATGCGTTCGGATACTTCAGTGGTTTGTCGTCGCCTTCTGTAACACTCAAAATCACAATTTTCTTTTGTTCGCCAAGTTCAAACATTGAAGGACAAACAAGATTTCCAACATTTTCAACGAGTAAAAAATCAAGGTTTTCAAGGTCTAAGTTGTCAAGTGCGTGCTGAACCTGGTGAGCGTCAAGATGGCAACCTTTGTTTGTGTTGATTTGGACGACGTTTCCGGTAAATTTTTTTAGTCTTTGAGCGTCAAAATCGGTTTGCTGGTCACCTTCAACAAGCCCAAACTTGAAGTAATTTCCAAGCTCACGTAAAGTTGCCTCTAAAAGTGTTGTTTTTCCGGAACCGGGTGAACTCAAAAAATTGAAACACAAAATATTTTTTTGCCTGAAAAATTTTGCATTTTCCTCTGCTAACTTGTCATTAAAATCAAGCACTTTTTCTTCTGACAAAATTTCTTCGTGGTGGTGTTCGTGATTTCCAACTGCAAAATTTTTGTCTTCACAACCACAAGTTTTACACATTTTTTTACTCCTTTTTTTTCTGAATTTTTAAGTTTCAACTTCCATTTTTGAAATTTTCAGTTCCATTCCGCTGAGCATTTCGAAGCTAAAACTTCCGCACTTTTTGCATTCCGAGTAAAGATTTTGGCGTTCCTGTTTTTCACCACAATCTTTGCAAACAGCCAAAGCGGGAACAATTTTTTGCACTAATTTTGTTTTTTCAAACTCTGTTTCCTTTGTCAGAACTTCAAAAGCTAAACTTAAAGCCTCCTTCACAACGAGTTGAAACTCTCCAACTTCAACCGTAACCGAATAAATTTTTGAGTAATTTTTTTCGGCTTTTTTCTTAGCCAACAAGTCTAAAATTGCTTTACAAATGGAAACTTCGTGCATTTTTTTAACCCCAATGACAATGGATTAATTGTTCGCGTGTTTTTTTTAGCTGGATTGAAATCATTTTTGCTACTTTGCTCATCAAAAAATAGCCGAGTTCTGTGTCTTGTTTACACATTTCACGCAGAATTACGGTATCCAAAACAAGCAGAACGGAATCTTGTAAAGCAAGCCTTGAAGCTGTTGTTTTGTAAGGCTCAACCATTGAAGACCAGCCAAAGTAATCGTCTTTTACAGTGGTTGCGAGCCTTGCGGTTTGTTCTCCGTAAAGTGTTGTCTCCAAAGCAAAAGAGCCTGTTTTTACGATGCAAAGGCAGTTTGCGTCTTCGTTTTCTTTAAAAACGTAATCGCCTTTTTTAACTGCTTTCAGCGAAGCAACCTTTTGTATTTTTTCAAGAAAAGCATCGTCAAGCCCATTAAAAAATTTGAACTGTTTTAGTTCTTGAATGCTCAACATTTTAAATCACTCCTTTTTGAACAACGGACTTTAGAGTTCGTTTTTTTGGTAAACTTAATAATTTTTGAATTTTTTTGAGAACTAACTCAACGGCGTTTTTAGCTTTTGAGCTTAGTTCTGTTCCGTAACTTGTACTTTCGGGGTTAATCCCGTAAACAAAGATGTTTGGAATTGGTAATTTTAATGTTTTCATTAAGTTAAGTACAGAATTCAGGTTCAGTTCGTGAGCGGAAAAGTGAAGTTCGTTTGGTTTTAAAATAATTTCGTCAAGCGAAGCCTCAACTATCGGTTCAAAAGTCAAATCACTTCGTAAACAATCAATTAAAATCACTTGTGAATAATTTTCAAAAACTGAAATTGTGTCAATTCCCATCGTTCCGCCGTCAAGCAACTTAACATTTTCTGGCAGTTTCATCTTTTTGAGTTTTTCGATTGCAAAGACTCCTGCTCCGTCGTCAGAACGTAAAGGATTTCCAAATCCAATTATCAAAAGTGGTTTTTTAGGGTCGTAAACGAACATTTTCCTGCTTTCTACTTAAATTCTACGTCTAAAAAATGTGCCGAACAAGAAATGCAAGGGTCGTAAGAACGAACAAGCATTTCAAGGTCGTGTGTAATTTCTTCCTTACTTTTACCCAGAATTTCAGGAACAAGTTTTTTCATATTTTTTTCAATGTTTGCGAGGTTTTGTCCCGTTGGAATTATGCAGTTTGCTTTAACAATTATCCCATTTTTATCAATTTCGTAATCGTGAAACAAAATTCCTCTCGGAACTTCAACCGCTCCGACACCTCTTCCGGCTTTAATTTTGTAACCAAGATGATTTTCTTGTCTAATCCCTTTTTTCAAAATATTTTCAATCCGTTCAATTGAATCGTAAAAACAGTGAACCGTCTCAACTACTTGTGCAAGGTTGTTGTTGTACGGATTAAAGTTTGGTAAGCTAAGTTTGTATTTTTTCAAGACTTCCTTAGCTTTTTCGTGAAGTTTTTCCGCTGAAAGATTGAGCCTTGCCAAAGCACCAACTGAATAAGTTTCACCTTCACCTTTCACGTGTTTTGCGGAAGAATGCGAAACAACTCTTTCGTGAATTAAATCAAGGTAATCGCTTGTTTTTTCAAGTTTTTTGCCAAGCGAAGAAGTAATTTTTCCGTCGTAAAGTGCAAACTCACAGTTGGTCAGACCGATGTTTTCGGTTTCCTGCCAAAAATCCGGCATTTGTAAAGTTCCAAAAAGGTCAATCATTTTTTTTATGTCTTCTTCGGAATCTTTAAGCATTTTCAAAACAACTTGAAAATCTTTCACTGACGGAATTTTTGTAAAACCGTTCACAGCCATTGAAATTGGGTGAACGTGGCGACCAACTAAAACTTCGCAAAGGTCGTTTCCAAGTTTTTTAAGTCTCAAAGCACGTTTCACTTCTTCAGGATGAGTTTCAGCAAGCGGAAGCACGGAACCAACGTTCAAAAAATCCGGTAAAACCAAAAAATAAACGTGCAGAACGTGGCTTTGGATAAATTCTGCGTCAAGAATAATTTTACGGATTTCCTGAGTTTGTTCGCTTGGAGTAATTCCCAAAGCATTTTCAGAAGCTCTAAGCGAAGTTGTCGTATGCCCGACTGCACAAATTCCACAAATTCTTGAGGTGATTTGTGGCGCTTCGGTGATGTGTCTTCCGCGAAGCATCACTTCAAAAAATCGGGGCGACTCAACAATTTCCAACCTGAAATCTTCAACAACGCCTTTTTCGTAGTTCACAACAACGTTTCCGTGTCCCTCAACCCTTGTGATGTGGTGAACGTTAATGTCTAATTTTTTCATTTTGTTACCTCACTGAAATTCATTAAACCGTTAAAGTAAGAAAATTTGTTTTTAATTTCTGCTTCAGTAAGTCCGTTTGCACGCAAAACTTCAACCATTCCCTGAATGTTTGCTTCTTCTCCAAGTCCGCGACAACCGTGGCAGGAATCTCCGAAAGTTGGACAAACAGCCTCACAACCACCTCTCGTGATTGCTCCGAGGCAAGTTTCACCTTTGTCGTAAAGGCAAACGTTTCCTGCCATTTTGCATTCCGTACAAACAGAGTAATGAGGTTGTTTTAGTGGAACTCCAAGCAGTAAATTTTTTGTAACGCTCAAAAACTCCTTTTTACTGATTGGGCAACCGTGCATTTCGTACTCAACGGGAATTACGTCTGAAACTTTCTGAACCGGTAAAGTGTCAAAATATTTTCCCATCTCTCCGTAAACCTGTTTTTTGACAAAGTCAATCGGGAAAAAATTTTTCATCGCATTAATTCCACCGATGCACGCACAAGAACCAATCGCGACAACAGCTTTTGCCTTTTGGCGGATGTCTTTTACTTCTTCAATTTCCTTTTGAGTTGTGATTGAGCCTTCAACAAAAGCAACATCGTAATCCTGACTTTTTTGGTCAATCGCTTCGCGAAAATTCACGATTTCAACAGCGTTCAAAATCTCCAAAAGTTCTTTCTCAAGGTTCAAAATTTGTAGCTGACAGCCTTCGCAACTCGTGAAGGAAAACATTGCTAATTTCGGTTTCATTTTAAAGTGCCTCCTTCAAATCTTTCACTTCGTTGTAGTTAAAAACTGGTCCTTCCTGACAAACGTAAATTCCGTTCATCTGGCAGTGTCCGCACTTTCCAAGTCCGCAACGCATTCTTCGTTCAAGGCTCATAAAAATTTGTGGTACGGGAATTTGTTTTTTCAGCATTTCACGGATTACAAACTTGTACATCACAGGCGGACCAACAATCACACCGATTGTTTTTTCAGGTTTTGGTTCAACAAACTTAAAAAGTGAAGTGATTAAACCAACGTTTCCTTCCCATTTTTCATCGGAAACGTCAACAGTTTGGTAAAAATCTACTTCGTTTGAATTTTCCCAAAGTTCAATTTCATCGACAAACAGCCTGTCCTGTGTTTTTTTAGCTCCGTAAAGCAAAGTAAACCTGCCAAAATTTTCTCTGTGCTTAAAAACGTAACGAATTAAAGAACGCAAAGGAGCGAGACCAAGTCCGCCTGCGACAAAAAGTAAATCTTTTCCCTGCAAAACTTCGGTTGGAAATCCGTTTCCGTAAGGTCCTCTGATTCCAAAAGAATCACCAACTTGTAGCTTGTGAAGTTTTGTTGTCAGAGTTCCGACCCTGCGAACACAAAGCTCAAGTTCCTGGTCATCCGGACCAGAACAAATGCTAATCGGAGCTTCACCAAAACCAAAAACTGAAACCATCACGAACTGGCAGGGAAGGTACTTCAGCCTTTTGTTTTCGGGAAGTTTTAGCGTAAAAATTTTTTCGTAAGCAGTTGTTTGAATTATTTTTGTGATTTTCGCTTCAACGGGCAAAAAACCCATTTCAAATTTTACAAAGTCGTTCATTTTTGTTCCTCCTGATTTTTTTGGAGTTCAAAAGCGCGGTTGTAAATTTCAATCAGGCTAATTCCTGCAATGCAAACGTTGTTGCAGCGTCCACAACCGACACAGCCGGAAAAACCTTGGTTTTGAGGCAGGTAAACCTCTTTTTTGAAGACTCTGTGCCTGTTTCTTTGTGAAGATTTTTCCCTGAAATTTTCGCCTGAACCAACGCAGGCGAAACCGATGTTTTGGCAAGAATCCCAGTTTCGGCAGCGATGTCCGCCTTCAAGGTCTAAATCAACAACGTCGTGAACGTCAAAACAGTAACAAGTTGGACAAACGATGTTGCAGGAGCCACAGGAAAGGCATTTTGCTCCGATTTCGTGCCAAAGTTCGGAGTCGTAAGTTTCGCGTAATGCTTCAGGAAGTTCAAAAATATTGTGAGTAAGTTTTTTTGTAAAATTTTGTTCCTGTTCACTTTGAAAGTTATCCACAAAGTCATAAAAATTTTCCGTAAACTCGGTAAAGAAATTGAAAAAGTAGCTGAATTTTGCAGTAAAATATTTTCCGAGGTTACTGACGACCTGCACAACGTAGCCATCGTGAGTTTCCCAAAACATCAAATCAAAACCTGAATCAGCTTTGTAAGTTCCTTTGTCGTAACAGAGAGTTTTTTCTCCGCAAGGTTTTTTGCAATTTAAACCGATGATTATTGTTTCTTTACGGCGAGCTAAGTAGTGTTCGTCCTGAGGCGGTTTTGCAAAAATTTCATCCATCATTTTGATTGCATTAATATCACAGGGATGAACGCCAAAAAGTATTTTTCGGTTTTCATTGGTTACAATTTCTGTTTTATCAATATTATTCAGGTTAAAAGCAATGAGTTTTTCGTTGTTTGGAAAGAATGTTTTAACAGGTGGAAGAATTGAAGTGTTGTAATCAAGCCGTAATTCTTCCGGATGAGAAATCTCTTCGAAAACAAACTGAATATCTTTTTGCTTTGGACCGAAAACGGTAAATTCACCTAAAATTTCTTCCATCAGGAGGTTAATTTTAGATTTTGGTAAAAAATAAAGTTCCATTTGAGACCTCATCAAATTTTTGATGTTAAACTGACATTTTTAAGAAATTCAAGTTTTAAGCCAAATGAAAAAGCGGTTACGCTGGCATTTAAAAGGCTTTTTTTCTCTCATTTTTAAGAAAGAGGTACGGATTTTATCAAAATTAAGCGGAGACTAAAAAACAGATTTGTTTTTGTGTGTTTTGTTTTAATTTTAAAAATCAATGAACAAACCAATTCAAGAAATTCTGAAAGAAGCTAATCACAAATCCAAAACAAGGCAGGAAAAATTTAATTTGCAGGAAATTAAGAGATAAAAATCATGAAAATTGAAAGTATGAAAATCAAAAACTTCAAGGTTTTTAAAGACGTTACAATTTCTAACCTTCCTGAAATGGCAGTTTTTCTTGGAGCACACGGTTCAGGTAAAACGACGTTTTTTGATGTTTTTGGTTTTTTAAGTGACGCACTTCAAACCAACGTAACAATTGCTTTGAACAAAAGAGGCGGTTTCCAGGAAGTGATTTCAAGAGGTGTGAAAAATGAAAAAATAGAGTTTGAAATCAAGTTTAGAAACACGGAAAAAAAAGGCGTTTTTGCTCCAATTGTAACTTATTCTCTTGAAATTGAATTTGAAAAAGGCAAGGCTTGTGTTTCTCGTGAAGTTTTAAAGTATCGCAGAGGCAAAAAAGGGAAACCCTGGCATTTTCTTGATTTTAGCAATGGTGAAGGTTCTGCAGTTACCAATGAAGAAGATTACGGGAAAAAAGATTTTGAAGAAAAAAGAATAAAACAAAAAGTAACAAGCCCCGACATTCTTGCAATCAAAGGTTTAGGTCAATTTGAGCAATTCAAAGCAATAAGTAATTTTAGAAGTCTGTTAGAAAAATGGCACGTTTCAAATTTTTCAATTGAAAAAGGAAAAACAATTTCAGACGTAGGAATTTCAAACCATTTGTCAGTTACAGGTGATAATTTAGCCCAAGTTACAAAGTACCTTTTTGATTCCAACAAGGAAGTTTTTGACAAAATTCTTGAAAAATTGCCTCAAAGAATACCTGGAATTAATAAAGTTATGGCTGAAGAAACATTAGACGGAAGAATTATTCTGATGTTTGGAGATGAAAATTTCAAGGACCCTTTTATTGCAAGGTACGTTTCTGATGGAACAATCAAAATGTTTGCTTACTTAATTTTATTGAACGACCCGGAACTTCATCCTTTGTTGTGCATTGAAGAACCTGAAAATTTCCTTTTTTCCGATTTGCTTTTGCAGTTGTGCGAAGAGATTCGTGAGTACGCAGAAAAAGGAGGACAAGTTTTTGTTTCGACTCATTCACCTGATTTTGTTAATGGTTTAAAAATTGAAGAACTGTTTTTTTTGGTAAAAGAAAACGGTTACACAACAATAAAAGCGGTTTCTGGAGTCAAGAGAGTCAAAGAATTAGCGAAGGAAAATCAATTGGGTTGGATTTGGAGAAATCATTACATTGAAGGCGTAAATTTATGACAATTTGTTTGCATATTTTTACAGAGGAAGAATCCGCAAAAAATGTTTTAGAAAAAGTCATTCCCAAAATCATTCCAAAAAATATTTCCTTTAGAGTTTACTCACACCAGGGTAAACACGATTTAAAACACGCCTTGAAAACAACACTTCCAATAATTAGCAAAGAAATAAATTCAAAAATTTTAGTTTTGATAGGCCAGGATAAAAATGATTGTGTAAAATTAAAAAATGAATTGTTAGAGATTCTTAAAACCAATTGTTTCTCTCCATTTCTTGTCAGAATTGTTTGCAGAGAATTGGAATCGTGGCTTTTAGGTGATTTAAACGCAGTAAAAAATGCTTTCCCAAGATTTAAACCTGAAAATTACCAGCCAAAAAGTAAATTTAGAAATGTTGATAAAATTGAACAACCAAATAAATTTTTATTAAAAATCATACCAGAGTACAAAGGGCGGAAAAGTTTGCCAAAACTTGAAGTGTCAAGAAACATTGCTCCTTTTTTAGAACTTGGCACAAACAAGTCTGTTAGCTTTAATAATTTTGTTAGTGGCATAAAAAAACTTGTCGGGTAAATTCCTTCCCAACCAAGTTTTTATTTTTGTAAATTCAGGCTTAATTTTTTACGGAGTTTATCCTTTAGTTTATCAAAAATGAACTAAAGATTACACTCATTTTCCAACAACAAAAGGTGTAATTTTATGATTAGTTTGCTCAAAAAATTATTTACAACCGAAGAAACAAAAGCCGTTCCCAAATATTACCACCAAACACTTGATACTTTTCAAAAAGAAATTGATTACACTTTCAAAAACAAAGAACTTTTGATTGTTGCATTAAAACACAGTTCGTTTTTACAACTAACTTCCGAACACAAATCACTAACAAACGAACGAATGGAGTTTTTAGGCGATGCAGTTTTACAATTAATCGTTAGCGATTTTCTTTACGAAAAATACTCTAATGAACTTGAAGGCGAACTAACTAAATTTCGTTCAAAAATAGTTAGCCGAAAATCACTTGCAGAACTTGGGAAACAAATCCAACTTGGCAAAGTGCTTTTAATGAGTGAAAACGAAGCAGCAGCAGGTGGAAGGGAACGTGATTCAATAATTTCAAATGCTTACGAGTCTTTGATTGGTGGAATTTATCTTGACGGCGGATTTGAAGAAGCTAAGAAATTTATTCACAGGTTTGTACTCTTAAACCACGAAGAAATTATTTCCGATGAATCGTCAGTAAACTACAAAGGTAAACTTCTTGAATTTATACAAACTCAAAACAACAGAACTTTGCAGTACGTTCTTGAAAAAGAAGAAGGTCCGGACCACGATAAAGTTTTTACTTTACTCCTAAAAATTGACAATGAAATTTATGGGGTTGGAATTGGTAAGACAAAAAAAATTGCAGAACAAATTGCCGCTTCACAAGGTTTAAAACGACTTTTGGAAGAAGAAAAAAAATAATTAACAAAGAAAGTGAAAAAAATGGAGCTAACCTGGCAAAATTTTGAAGACCTTGGAATTGAACTTTTTGAAAAATTCCCTCAACTTGACCCTTTGACAGTAAGATTTACAGACTTACACAAAAAAGTAACAGAACTCGTGAATTTTAACGACGACCCTAAAAAATCCAACGAAAAAATCCTTGAAGCAATCCAAATGGCTTGGTACGAAGAGTACAAAGATAGTTTGTAATGTTTCCTTAGTCTAAAATTTCGTAATTTTTCTTTCGTAATTTTTAATTGTTTTGCTTATCTTTACTTCCCTTTAAAAAAAGAAGGTTGTTAAAATTAATGGCTCGTAAATCGGATTGGATAATTGGCTTAGTCTTAGCTTTTTTTGGAATTGGTTTTGTTTTTGTGCTGTTTACCCCTTCAGAAAATTCAGAAAATAGCATCACAAGTTTCTCAATCGGTGAAAAAATTGGTGTTGTTAAGATAATTGGCGGGATTTTTAACTCTGAACCAATCAACAAACAAATCAACAAACTAAGAAAAGATAAATCAATTAAAGCTATTGTTGTGCGAATCGATAGTCCCGGAGGAGGAGTTGGAGCTTCACAAGAAATTTACACAGAAGTTTTAAAAGCCAAAGAAATAAAACCGGTTGTAATTTCAATGGGAAGCGTTGCAGCTTCAGGAGGTTACTACGTTGCGAGTGCAGGAACAAAAATTGTGGCAAATCCGGGAACAATTACAGGAAGCATTGGAGTGATTGCAGAATTTCCTTACACAGAAAAATTTTGGGATGAAAAGTTGAACATTAAATTTAATGTTCTCAAAAGTGGAAAGTACAAAGATTCAGGTTCACCTGTCAGGCAGTTTACAAAAGATGACAGTTTGGCGTTACAAGGTTTGATAATGGATTCTTACGAACAATTTGTAGAAGCAATTTCCACTTCACGTAAAATGCCCGTTGACACCGTTTACAGTTACGCAAACGGTGGAGTTTTTACGGGAAGACAGGCTTTGGCTTTAGGTTTTGTTGATGAACTTGGAAATTTTGAAGATGCCGTAAAAATTGCAGCGGAACTTTCCGGAATTTCAGGCGAGCCAACACTTTACGAGTACAAAGATGAAGAAGAACTTTCACTTTGGAATTTGCTAACCGGAGATGCTTCAGTTTTAATTAACAGAATTTTAACAAAAACCGAATTAAACCCGGTTTTACAATACAAACTTAGTTTTTAAAATATGACACGATTAGAAATAGCAAAAGAAATTGCTGAAAAACTCGGCTTATCAAAAGTTGAAACAGAACTTGTAATTAATGGTTTTTTGGATAAAATCATTGATTGCCTGATTAAAGACAAAAAGTTAGAGCTAAGAGGTTTCGGGACTTTTTATTTAAAAGATTACAGAGAAAAAATAGTTAGAAATCCAAAAACTGGTGTAAAATCTCATTTCGCTTCCAAGAAAGTGCCTAAATTAAGATTTTCGCCAAGAGTAGAAGATTACATTAATAAAAGAGTTTAAAAATATTAATTTTAAGGAGTGATGCTTATGCCTTGCGGTAAAAAACGCAAACGCCATAAAATGGCTACTCACAAGCGTAAAAAAAGATTACGCAAAAACAGACACAAGAAGAAAATCCGCTAAGTAAACAAGCAGTGAGCATTTTTTAAATGCTCACTTTTTTATTTTGGTAGGTAAAAATGCTGATAAAATCCAATGCAAAAATTAACCTTGGGTTAAAAATTGTCGGAAAACGCGAAGATGGTTACCACAATTTAGAGACCATTTTTCAAGAAATTTCTCTTTGTGATTGGATAGAAATTGAGAAGTCTGATGTTTTGTCAATGACTTGTTCTTTGGAAAACCTTGATTGCGGTGAAACTAACCTTTGTGTCAGAGCTGTTCGCAAGTTAGAATTATTTTTTGGGAAAGAATTTCCGGTTAAAATTCACCTTAAAAAAATAGTTCCAGTCGGAGCAGGTTTAGGCGGAGGAAGTAGCAACGCAGCAATGATTTTAAAAGCTGTTGCAGCGATTTACCAATTAAAAATTTCGCAGGCAAACTTAAAAAAAATAGCTCTTTCGCTTGGAGCTGACGTTCCTTTTTTTCTAAGCGGTAAGAGTGCTTTTGGAAGTGGAATTGGCGAAATTTTGCGGGAAATTGAGTTGCCAAAAAATTATTTTTTAGGGATTGTGCATCCGAATTTTCAGGTTTCTACGGCTTGGGCTTACTCAAAAATAAAAATTAACTTGACAGACAAAAGTTCATTCTTTAAATTTGTGCTTCCAAAATTTGAAAATAAGTTTTGGAAAAATTTTTTGTTTGAAATGGAAAATGACTTTGAGCCAATAGTTGAAAATGAGTTTCCAATTATTTTAGAAGTCAAAAAAACTTTAACTGATTTGGGTGCGATAAAAACTCTTTTATCCGGAAGTGGTTCAGCGGTTTTCGGAATTTTTGAAAATTCTGATTTTTCTGAAAAATTAAAAAGTTCCTTTAACCCTGATTTTTCAGTTTTTATTGCAAAACCAATTTAAATTTGATAAGAAAATGAAAATTACAGAAGTAAGTATCAAGTTAGCAAACGAAGAAAAACTCAAAGGTTTTGCAAACATAACTTTTGACGATGTTTTTGTTGTTCGTGGCATCAAAATAATTAATGGTTCTGAAGGTTTGTTCATTTCAATGCCAAGCCGTAAGTTAAACAACGGCGAGTACAGAGATATTGTTCATCCAATTCAGAATGATTTTAGAATAGAACTTGAAAAAGCAATACTTGATGAGTATGAGAAATCACTTTCTCAGGTAGAACAATAGTTTTTTAGCTGGTCGTCCAATGGCAGGACATTGGGTTTTGGTCTCAAGAATCGGGGTTCGAGTCCCTGCCGGCTAGTTTTAATCGGAAAAACCTTCGTTAACGAAGGTTTTTCTTTATGGTTTAGAGTTAATTTTTAATGGTAATTTAATAAAATGCTATCAGAAGCAATAATTTTTAGCGGTAGAGCTCATCCTGATTTTGCACAAAATATTGCGGGGGATTTAGAAATTCCTTTTGGTGATGTTGACATCAGAAGTTTTAAAGACAGTGAAATTTGGGTTAAATTTAAAGATAACATTAGAGACAAGCACGTTTTTCTCGTTCAGCCAACTTTCCCGCCGGCAGAAAATCTGATGGAACTTTTGATAATGACAGATGCAGCCAAAAGAGCTTCCGCACAAGAAATTACTGCTGTAATTCCTTACTATGGTTACGCAAGGCAAGACAGGAAAGATGAGCCAAGAGTTGCAATTACTGCAAAACTAATTGCTGACATGCTTGAAACCGCTGGTGCAACAAGAGTTTTAACAATGGATTTACACGTTTCACAAATTCAGGGATTTTTCAATATTCCTGTTGACCATCTTTACTACTCATTAACCTTAGCTAAAAAAATTAACGATACAGGAATTGGAAATCTTGTCGTCATTTCTCCTGACATCGGCGGAGTAAAAATGGCAAGAGCGTACTCAAATAAATTGAATGCCGATTTGGCAATCATAGATAAAAGACGACCAGAAAAAAACGAAGTTGACGTAATGAATATTATTGGAAATGTTAAAGATAAAAATGTAATTCTCATTGATGACATCATTGATACAGGAGGAACAATTGTCAGAGGAGCTGAAGCACTGAAAGAAAAAGGTGCAAACAAAGTCTTTGCAGCTTGTTCGCATCCGTTACTTTCTCAGGACGCTGCCGAAAGACTCAAAAATTCACCAATTGAAAAAATTTTTGTCAGCGATACAATTCCAATTAAAAATAAAATTGAACGTTCAGGAAACAAGATTGAAGTTGTTAGTTGTGCTAAATTATTTGCCGACGCAATCAAAAGAATTGCTTCAGGCGAATCAGTTAGCTCTTTGTTTGATGAATAAATGTTTTTTGTTTTAATTTCCTATTTTTAGAGTTTCCATAAAGGAACTCTGTTTAATAGCCATAAATTAGGAGTTTTTAAATGTCTCAAGTAAACTTGAATGTAGTTCTTAGAAGCAAAACGGGAAAAGAAACCTCAAAAAAATCTCGTAAAGCAGGTAAAATCCCTGCTACTTACTACGCTTCTGATGTTGAACCAAAATCTTTTCTTGTTGATTCAAGAGAGTTTCTGATTCTTTTGCAAAAAAGCCACAATGTTGTTAAACTAACTGATGACACGGGTTTTGAACACTTGTCAATCATCAGAAATGTTCAGTACCATCCTGTAAAAGATGTCCCGATTCACATTGATTTTTTTGGCGTTACACTTGAAAAGAAAGTTAGAGTTAAAGTTAAGTTTGAACTTACCGGAACTTCTGTCGGAGTAAAAATGGGCGGAACTCTTTTCCAAACTATTCACAAACTTGATATTGAATGTTTACCACAAAATATTCCTGAAAAATTGTTTTACGATGTAACTAAACTAAATATTGGTTCTGTTGTTCACGTCAGTGATTTAAATTATGAAGGAATTCAAATCCTTACTTTACCTCGCAGAACCGTGATTAGAGTCCAGGGAAAAGGTCTTGAACTTGTTGAAGACGAATCCGGTCAACAAGTCGTTCAGGCTAAAGCTGCTCCGGCAAAACCTGTCGGAAAAGCTAAAAACCAAGCTAAACCTGGCGGTGGAGGCGGTGGAAAAAGGTAATTAATTGAATAAATTTTTACTTGTCGGGCTTGGAAATCCTGGTGAAAAGTATAAAAATACTCGCCACAATATTGGTTTTGAGGTCTTAGATTTTATTGCACACAAAAATAATCTTACTTTTAAATCAGGAAGAGGAAATTATCACGAAACAAGTTTTATTTTGGAAACTGATAAAATAATTCTTGCTAAACCACAAACTTTTATGAATTTAAGTGGAGTTGCCGTAAGGTCGCTTGTTGATTTTTACCAAATTGAACTGAAAAATATTTTAGTTTTGTGCGATGACGTAAACATTCCATTGGGAAAACTTAGGATTCGTGCAAAAGGTTCTTCCGGTGGAAACAACGGACTTGCGTCAATAATTGATTCACTTGGAACAAACCAGTTTGCAAGGTTAAGAATTGGAGTTGGAAATGACTTTCAACCTTCAAATCTTGTGAGTTTTGTGCTTGGAAAGTTTCCTGAAAGCCAGACAGAAAAAATTAATTCAATCAAAAACGCAGTTTACGAAGCTGCTTTAACCTTTTGTAAAAGTAATTTAATGTTAGTTATGAATAAATTTAACTCGTTAGAACTAATCTAATTTTAAGAGGATTTTATGAATGATGTTTACATTTTGGGAGTAATCGGAACAGGTGTTTTAGCTTTACTCTACTCTTTTTGGAAAACTGCCTGGATTACAAAGCAGGACGAAGGCACTGATAAAATGAAATTAATTGCTAAAGCAATTTCTGATGGTGCAATGGCTTTTTTGAACACAGAGTACAAAGTCTTAGCGATTTTTGTCGTTTGCGTTGCAGTTCTGCTTGCAATTGCAAACTCTAACAGCACAGAATCAAGTCCACTGATTGCTTTGTCTTTTGTGATTGGTGCAATTTGTTCAGGAACAACTGGTTACCTCGGAATGAAAGTAGCTACAAAATCTAACGTCAGGACTACAAACGCTGCACGAAAAAGCCTGACTGATGCTTTAAACATTGCTTTTTCCGGTGGTTCTGTAATGGGAATGTCTGTTGTTGGAGTTGGAGTAATCGGACTTGGAATCTTGTTTTTAGTTTACACAAAAATATTCCCTTCAACTAATGTTGGTGAATGGACAAAAATTCTTAACGTAATTTCGGGCTTTTCTTTAGGTGCTTCTTCAATCGCACTTTTTGCCCGTGTTGGCGGTGGAATTTACACAAAATCAGCTGACGTCGGTTCTGACCTTGTTGGGAAAGTAGAAGCCGGAATTCCTGAAGACCATCCGCTAAATCCTGCGACAATCGCTGACAACGTCGGCGATAACGTTGGAGATGTTGCCGGAATGGGAGCAGACCTTTTTGAATCTTATGTTGGCTCTATTGTTGGGACAATGGTTCTTGGTGGAACCTACTTTGCAGTTTTACAAGAGAAAGATGCTTTTGGTGGACTTTCTGCTGTGCTTTTACCTTTAATTATTGCCGGAACCGGAATCCTTGTTTCAATTATCGGAACTTTTTTTGTCTCAGTGAAAGAAGGCGGAAACCCACAAACCGGATTAAACAAAGGAGCAATTGGTTCTTCTGTTCTAATGGTTTTGGTGCTTTATTTTGTGATAATGAATATTTTACCTGCAAATTGGGAAACTCCTGATTTTAACTACACTTCAATTGGTGTTTTTTATGCAACATTAATTGGATTAGCTGCGGGGGTTTTGATTGGAATGATTACCGAATACTACTGCTCAATGGGAAAAGGACCTGTAAACTCAATCGTCAGACAATCAAATACCGGAGCAGCTACAAATATTATTGCCGGACTTGGCGTTGGAATGATATCAACTGCAATTCCAACACTTTTGATAGCTGGTGCGATTATTGGCTCTTACCATTTTGCGGGACTTTATGGAATTGCGATTGCTGCTGTTGGAATGCTTGCAAACACTGGAATTCAGTTAGCAGTTGATGCTTACGGTCCTATTTCTGATAATGCTGGTGGAATTGCTGAAATGTCTTCACTTGGAAAAGAAGTTCGTTCAAGAACTGATAAACTTGATGCTGTTGGAAACACAACTGCTGCAATTGGAAAAGGTTTTGCTATTGCTTCTGCCGCACTTACAGCTTTAGCACTTTTTGCAGCTTTCAGAGAAACTGTCTATCACTCTCGTTTAGCAACTGGAATGGCTGAAGAACTTGCAAAGATACAAATTGACCTTACAAATTCAATTGTTATGGCTGGAGTTTTTATTGGTGCAATGCTTCCTTTTGTTTTTTCTGCAATGGCAATGGGAGCAGTTGGACGCGCTGCAATGGCAATGATTGAAGAAGTAAGAAGACAGTTTAAATCTATTCCTGAACTTAAAGCAGCTCTTGACCTGATGAAAAAATACAACAGTGATGAGTCAAAATTCACTGTAAAAGAAAAAGAAACTTTTGAAAAAGCTAACGGAAAAGCAGAATACGCAAAGTGTGTTGCAATTGCGACAAAAGCAGCAATCAAAGAAATGGTTGTTCCTGGTTTACTTGCAGTAATTTCTCCCGTTGTAATTGGTTTTATTTTAGGTGCAGAAGCACTTGGTGGGTTTTTAGCCGGAGTTACCGTTAGCGGAGTTTTACTTGCAATTTTCCAATCAAATGCTGGCGGTGCCTGGGATAATGCCAAAAAATCTTTTGAAGAAGGTGTAAACATTGATGGAAAAACTTACTACAAAGGCTCTGAACCACACAAAGCAGCCGTTGTTGGCGATACAGTTGGAGACCCTTTCAAAGATACTTCAGGACCATCTTTGAACATTCTTTTAAAACTGATTAGCATTGTAGCACTTGTAATTGCTCCGCTGATTGCGATGATTGGAAAATAATTTGAGAATTTTTACAATAAATTTAAATCCCTGTTTCCAAGCCTTAGAAAACTTGGAAACTAATTTTTACTTAATTAATTTTATCCAAAGGGAGAATTAAAAATGATTAGAAGGTATGAAACTATCTTTGTGGTTGATGCTACTCTTGATGATTCAAAAATTGAATCTATCATTGATAAAGTAGTAAAATATCTCAACGATAGTAAAGCTAACATTGTTGAAACTGATAAGTGGGGAAAAAAACGCCTTGCTTACACAATTCAAAAACGCCAATACGGTTACTACACTTCAATTATCTTTGAAGGTGAAGGCTCTTGCTTGCTAGAATTGGAAAGAGTTTACAGACTTGACGAACTGATTTTACGTTACTTAACTCTTGTTGAAACCCCAATTATGAAAAAAGCAAGACTTGTTAAAGCTAACAAACCTAAAACTGAAGAAACAAAAGAAGTGGAGGCGTAAATGATGAATAATCAAGGAACTACAAAAACTCAAAAGAAAAAAATTTGTAGGTTTTGTGAAGATTGTACAGTCTTTGTTGATTTCAAAGACACTAAAAGAATTGCAAAATTCACTACTGACCAGGGAAAAATTATTCCCCGCAGAATTTCTGGTAACTGTGCAAAACATCAAAGGCAATTAGTTACTGCAATCAAAAGAGCAAGACACCTTGCACTAATGCCTTTTGTTAATGAAGTAGCACGATAACTTTTGGAGATTAAAAATGAAAATTATTTTGAAAAAAACACTTGAAAAAGTCGGTGAAGCTGGCGAAGTCGTTCAGGTAAAAAATGGCTACGCAAGAAATTTTTTAATTCCACAAGGTTTCGCAAGTCTTGCAACACCAGGAATGATTAAATCTTGGGAATTTGAAAAAAGATCTATCGCAAAACGTGAACAAACTAAAAAATCAGCTGCTCAGGAACTTGCTGACAAACTCTCTAAAATTGACATTACTGTTCCCGTTACTGTCGGAGAAGAAGACAAAATGTACGGCTCCGTAACTTCTCAGCAAATCGCTGACCTGATTAACGAAAAAGGCTTTGAAATTGACAAACGAAAAATTGAACTCGAAACTCCTATCAAAGCTCTTGGAACTTACGAAGTCTCAATCAAACTCCACACTGAAGTAAATGCAACAGTTAAAGTTTGGGTTGTTAAAGAATAGTTTTTTCAGAACTTAGGTTTGACTGACAGACCTAAGTTTTTTCTGCTGAAAATATTTACAAAAACTAAAGAAAGGAAAAATCAAAATGCTTAAAAAAATCCTGTTCACTGTTTGTGTAATTATTACTCTCCCTCTCGTCGTAGCACTTTTTATCGCAAAAGATTACGCTGTAGAACGTGAAATCACAATTGACAAACCTAAAAATGAGGTTTTTGACTACCTGAAATTCCTGAAAAATCAGGATAATTTTAGTGTTTGGGCAACTAAAGACCCAAAAATGAAAAAAACTTTTACCGGAACCGACGGAACAGTTGGCTTCGTTTCCGCGTGGGAAAGCTCCGACCCGGAACTCGGAAAAGGTGAGCAGGAAATCAAAAAAATTACCGAAGGCGAACGGATTGATTTTGAACTCAGGTTCTTTGAGCCTTTTGAATCTACTGAACCTGCTTACTTGGTTACCGAAACCGTCTCAGAAAACCAAACAAAAGTTAAGTGGGGATTCAGCGGAAAAATGGATTACCCGATGAACCTGATGCTACTTTTTATTGATTTTGAAAAAGAAATCGGAAACGATTTTCAGGAAGGTTTGGATAAACTGAAAACATTACTGGAACAGTAAAAAATGAACCTGAAAAAATTAAAACAAGCCGAAAAAGACTTTTTTGCAAAATTTCCCGATGGTTTCAACAGCCCGGAAATGCTGGAACTCGCTAAAAAACACAGGCTTGACAAATTAGCTGAGCTAACACAAAAAGCGTTTGCCAAAGAAAATTTCAGAAATCCCGAACTGATTGCAGAAAAAATGGTCAAAATCGTTACCGGCTCTTCAATGGTTTCATTGTTTGAAAAACCAAAATTCAGAGACTTCGTTTACTCTTTGCCGCTCGCTCAAAAAGAAATTTTAGCTAACGGCGTTAAAGAACTTTTGCACGGAAACGAAAAAAATGGGTTTGAAACAATCCTGCAAATTCTATCCGCAGGAAAACTCGCAAAATGGTCTCTGGTAACTGTTCTGCAATTTTATTTCAGACCGCAAACCGATGTTTTTATTAAACCTACTTACGCTAAAAAAATCATTGAAACGTTTGAATTGGAGGCTCTGAAGTACAATCCAAAACCAACCTGGGAGTTTTACGAAGCATTTCGCAAAACAATCAACGAAATGAAAACCAAAGTTGACCCAAGTCTTTCAGTTTACAACGCAGCTTTTACAGGTTTTTTGATACTCGGTACCGAAGGAACTTTGTGAAAGGCTGGCTTTTTTCCCAACCTCTCACTTTTCTTGAAAAACTACTCATTTTTTCTGACGTCGCCTCTCGCAAAAATGCTTGCAACGTAGTTCAAAACATCGGTTGCTGATTCATCGGAGTAACCAAAGTACTTGATTAATCTTGCCTTAACGACATCAATTTTTTCCTGCGTTTCACGGTCAACAACGTTTGAAATCAGGCTTGTCAGTTTGATTGAGTCTTTTTGGTCTTCAAAAAGTTTTAGCTCAAGTGCTTTGTGTAACCTTTCGTTTGTTGAGTAATCAAAAATCTTTCCTTCAATTGCCAAAGCTCCGATGTAGTTCATAATTTCACGTCTGAAATCATCTTTTCTGCCTTCTGTGATTCCGATTTTTTCCTCAATGGAACGCATTAACCGTTCATCTGGACCTTCGTACTGACCTGTGTACTTGTTCTTAACTTTTTCGTGTTGCGTGTATGCTTTCAGGTTGTCGATGTAGTTTGCACAAAGTTTTTTAATTCCTTCCTCGTCAGCACTAATTGCACGCTGAACTTCATTTTTAACAATGTCTTCGTACTCTTCTTTAACTACCGAAAGTAACTCTTTGTAATATTTTTTTTGCTCGTCATTGGAAATCAAAGAATGGTGAAGAAGTCCTGTTTCAAGTTCGTTCATCACCATAAAAGGATTAATTGAAGTGGTTTCAAGTTCGCTGACAAGTGCGTTTGAAATTTTATCCTGAATGTAACGAGGTGAAATTCCCGTCATTCCTTCGCGTAAAGCCTCAAGTTTTAATTCTTTCACTGTTTCTTCCGTGTAACCCGGTAAAGTTTTTCCGTTGTAAAGTTTTAGCTTTTGCATCAAACTCAGTGTTGCTTTTTTAGGTAACTCAAGCCTTGTCAGAACTGACCACATTGCAGCAATTTCAATTGTGTGAGGGGCAATGTGTTTGTTACGGATTTTTTCCTGGTTATAATTTTTTGAGTAAATTTTCATTTCATCGTCAAGTTTTGTGATGTAAGGAATGTCAATTTTGATTGTTCTGTCTCTCAGTGCTTCCATAAATTCGTTGTTTTGAAGTTTTTTGTACTCTGCTTCGTTTGTGTGTCCGATGATTACTTCGTCGATGTCTGTCTGCGGAAATTTTTTAGGTTTAATTTTGTGTTCCTGCGAAGCACCAAGCAGGTCGTACAAAAACGCAACTTCAAGTTTTAAAACTTCCACAAACTCAATAATTCCACGGTTTGCGACGTTAAATTCTCCGTCAAAATTGAACGCCCTTGGGTCAGATTCCGAACCAAATTCCGCAATTTTCCGGTAATTAATGTCTCCGGTGAGTTCAGTTGAGTCCTGATTTTTCTCATCTTTTGGCTGAAAAGTTCCGATTCCGATTCGGTCTTCTTCCGAAAGAATTAACCTTTTAACTTTAATATTTTTTAAAATTGCTGTCCAATCGCCTTGGTTTTCCTCTAAAAGTTTGTTAAACATAAAACGACAGTACGGGCAAAGTGAACCTTCAATTTTGATTTCGTGCTGAGTTTTTCCGTTAGCATTAATCTTTTTTTCCATTTCAGGGCGAAGTTCAATTGGAATTAATTTTAATGGTTCTTCGTGCATTGGACAAGTTTTCCAATTATCATCCCCTTCTTTGTCAGTTTCTTTCCAGGAATAAGTGTAAAGTGAACCTTCATCTTTTTTTGAGTAGGCTTCAAGTCCTTTTTTCAAAAGCCTTGCAATCGTGCTTTTGGAACTTCCGACCGGTCCGTGCAAAAGCAAAACCCTCTTTTCAGTTCCGTAACGCCTTGAACCAGCTTTGAAAAACTGAACAATTTTTTGCAAAGGCATTTCAAGCCCAAAAATTGCGTCTTTACCATTTTCCATCGGGTCAGAAAAAAAATTGTATTTAGTTAATTTTTCCTTGTTTTCATAAATTGTTTCCGTTCCATAACTCATAATCATATCAAAAATTCGTTGGTAAGAAGTTCTCGCAACGTTTGGATTTTCTAAAACAATGTCAAAATACTCTTCAAAACTTCCTGACCAATTCAATGATTGGTAAACTTTCAAGCCTTGTTTTTCTTGAATTAAAGAAATAAAACCTTTTGCTTTTTGCATTTTTGCCTCCTAAATTTTTTAGAATTTTTTGGGTAAAGTGGAATAAGAATCGCTTAACTTTGTTCTTGAGAATGTAAACTAACAACGAACAATTTAACAATAAAATTAATTTAAAACAGAGAGATTTTATGGTTCTGATTAAAGCCCCTAAATCTTGGGAAATTTCCGAAAACCTTGTAACTCCGGAACACATTTTTTTCAACAGAAGAAAGTTTTTCAAACGACTCGGGGTTTTAGGAATTGGAGCAGGAATTTTAGGTTGCATTGATAAAAATGGAAAGCAAGTAAATGCTGAAACTATTAAAACTTTAATAAAAACACCTTCAAGTGAACTTTTTCCGAAACCACAAAACACAAAATTTGTTCTTGACAGACCGCTTACAGATGAAAAAATTGCGGCAACTTACAATAATTTTTATGAATTCACAACCGACAAGGAAAAGGTTTGGGAACTTGCCAAAAATCTGAAAACACGTCCCTGGACAGTTGAGGTTAGCGGAGAAATTCGTAAAGGTGGAACTTTTGGAATTGACGATTTGATGAAAAAACTTCCGATGGAAGAGAGGCTTTACAGACACCGTTGCGTTGAGGCTTGGGCGATGGCAGTTCCCTGGACAGGAATTCCGATGAGTGAATTTTTGAAAATGGTTGAGCCAACTGAAAAAGCAAAATTTCTAAAATTTACGGGTTTTTTCAAACCTTTGGAGGCAGAAGGACAGAAAAATCAACCTTGGTACACCTGGCCCTACTACGAAGGAATGCAAATTGAGGAAGCTAACAATCCACTGACCTTACTTGCAACAGGAATTTACGGGAAAGAACTTCCACCACAACACGGCTCACCAATTCGGATTGTAACTCCCTGGAAATACGGGTTTAAAAGCATAAAATCAATCACAAAAATTGAATTTGTTGAAAAACAACCACAAACTTTCTGGAATGACCTTGCACCTGAAGAGTACGATTTTTTGGCAAACGTAAACCCAAAAATTCCGCATCCGCGCTGGTCTCAGGAAACGGAAAAAATGCTCGGAACAGATGAAAAACGCGAAACCTTGCTTTTTAATGGCTACGAAGAATTTGTAAAACACCTTTACAACTAATCCGTTTTTTAAAACAGTTTTTCACAAAATATTTTTATCTTTCAGTGCAAAAAATTTAAAGGTAAAACAATGAGCGAAATAAAAAAACTTTCTGCGAACAACTTTGACGAACTTATCAACATTCTTAGCGGCGCTTATCCCGGCATTGGAATTTCTACTCCCGAACAAAAGGAAAAATTCAGGGAAAAACTAATCAAAATCCAAAATGAAGACCTTACAACACAATATTTTGGATTGTTTCGTAACAAAAAAATGCTTGGAGTGATGCGAATTCACGATTACACGATGAACGTTTTTTCGCAAAAAATTGAAGTCGCAGGGATTGGAAGCGTTGCTGTTGACCTTGTTCATAAAAAAGAAAAAGTTTGTAAGGAAATGCTTTTCTGGTTTTTGGAAAACTGCCGCCAAAACGATAAAAAAATCGCAATCCTCTACCCTTTCAGGCTAAATTTTTATGAAAAGATGGGGTTCGGCTACGGAACAAAAATGAACCAGTACAAAATTAAACCTGCTGCTTTCCCAAACACTTCCAAAAAAAATATTGAATTCGCAAGCTCTGAAGACAAGGAAAAAGTTGAAAAATGTTACGCAAAGTTTGCCTCAGAAAATCACGGGATGATTGAACGAACACCGTTTAATTTTCAAAGAGTTTTTGGCAATCCTGAAAGCAAAATCGTCGTTTGCAGAGATGGAAACGAGGTTTCCGGCTACATTATTTTTTCTTTTAAAAGCCAAAGCACGGATAGTTTTTTACTCAACAACCTTGTAATTCACGAGTTTGTTTACACGACAAGAGAAGCTTTTGGTGAGCTTTGCACTTTTTTACACTCACAGGCAGACCAGGTTCACAGAGTTGTTTTGAACACTCAGGACGAAAATTTTCACTACCTTCTTTCCGACGCAAGCAACGGAACGAACAACCTTTTGCCACACGTTTTCCACGAAAGCAACGTTTCGGGAATTGGTTTTGCTTACAAAATTGTTGATGCACGCGGAATTTTTGAAACCTTTAAAAATCATAATTTTAACGACCAAACCTTCAGACTGAAAATCACAATCAAAGATAGTTTCACACCCGAAAATGCCGGAAGCTTTGTTATCCACTTTAAAAATGGTTTTGCTTCGTTTGGGAAGCAAGATTTTGAAGCAGAAATTATTTTGGACGTTTCGCATTTTTCATCGCTTTTTGTCGGGGCAGTAAACTTCAACAGTTTGTACAGTTTTAACCTTGCTGAGATTTCGGATTTTGCGTTTGTAAGCAAGGTAAACAAGATTTTTCAGGTTGCAAAAAAGCCGGTTTGTTTCACAGCTTTTTAGGAGATAAAAAATTGATTTTACAAGATTTACTGATTGAAAAAGCAAGTGAAAAAGACGTTGCCTTAATTTTAAATTTCATTAAAGAACTGGCGGTTTACGAGAAACTTGAAACGGAGGTAGTTGCAAGTGAGGAGCTTTTGCGTGAAGCTTTGTTCGGAAAAGAGACAAACGCAGAGGTTTTAATTGCTTACTACAAAAATCAAGCTGTTGGTTTTGCGGTATTTTTTCATAATTTTTCAACATTTTTAGGCAGACGCGGAATTTATCTTGAAGATGTTTTTGTAAAACCTGAAATGCGTGGAAAAGGAATTGGAAAAGCACTTTTGACACACATTTTTAGCCTTGCAAAAGAAAGAAATTGTGGGCGTGTTGAGTGGTCAGTTTTGAACTGGAACGAGTCAGCGATAAATTTTTACAAAAGTCTTGGAGCAGTTCCAATGGACGAATGGACAGTTTTCAGGTTGAAGGTTTAGTTTTCTCTTTTTTGCTTAAAAAAATCTTTGATGATTTGCGAACATTTTTCTTCTGAAATTCCGCTTGAAACTTCAATTTTATGGTTGAATTTTTCGTGGTTCAGAAGGTCAACCATTCCACCACAAGCACCTGTTTTTGTGTCTTTTGCGGCAAAAACAAGCCTTTTAATTTTTGAAAGAACCAAAGCACCAACACACATTGAACAAGGTTCAAGCGTTACGTAAAGTGTAGCTTCGTCTAAAATCTTACTTTGCAAGTGGTTACAAGCTGAAGTAATTGCTAAAATTTCAGCGTGGGCAGTTGGGTCTTTTAGTGTTTGGACGAGGTTGTGGGCTTTCGCGATGATTCGGTTTTGGCGGACAATCACGCAGCCAATTGGCACTTCTTCTTTTTCAAGTGCTTTTTCGGCTTCAAAAAAGGCAAAGTTCATCCATTTTTGGTCTGAAAGTTCTTGACTTTGTGAAGTAAAAAAATCAATTGTCATTTGTTAAATTATTAGGAATTAAGATTTTAAAAGTTGTTCCGTGGTTTGTTTTTGTTTCAAAAGTGATTGTTCCTTTGTGTGCTTCAATAATTTTTTTTGCGATTGAAGTTCCAAGCCCTGTTCCACCTGCTTTTCCGTGACTCGTAAAAGGTTCAAAAAGTGTGTCGCGGATTTCTTCAGGAATGCCTTTCCCGTTGTCTTTAAAATAAAATTCAATGTTTTCATTTTTCTCACAACCATAAATTACAATGCTTCCACCTTTAGGCAAAGCATCCACAGCATTAAGGATAATATTTTGTAATGCCCTTCTAAGTAATTCAAAATCAAGTTGGTAATGAGTTTTTTGGAAATCAAAATCACAGGTAATTTGGATATTTTTTTGCTCAATCAAAACTGAGTTATCGGCGAGAATTTCAAGAATCAGAAATTTAGGTTGAACATTCGTTAGTGTTAATTTATAATTTCCACGGGCAAAAAGCAAAATTTCCTTTAGCATTTCATCCATAGAACGAACTTTTTTCATAATTTTTTCGGGGTAAGGAAGGGCAATTTTTCTTTCTTCCAACTCAAGCTGAATCAAGTTTACGTAGCCACCGATAACCGACAAAGGGTTTTTAATATCGTGAATGATTGAACTTGCCATTTTTCCAACTGCAATCATTCTTTCGGATTCTCCAACCTGTTGGTAGAGTTTAGCATTAAAAATTGCCATTGCAACGCCGGAAGCGATTAGTTCTAAAAATTCTACGTCGTCGTCGGTGAAGTAACCACTTTTTTTGTTAAGGAGTTGGAAAACACCAACTAATTCGTCGTTTTTGCTAATTATTGGGACACAAAGCATAGATTTTGTTTTGAAATTACTTTTCTCATCAAAATATTTTGCAAAAGTTGGGTGTGTGTAAACATCTTTAATATTACAACTTTTACGTGTTAAAGCTGTTTGTCCTGCGATTCCGGTTCCGAGTGGTAAGCGAATTTCTTGAAATTCGTCCCCATCAAGAATTTTTGAGAGCAGTTGTTTTTGTTGCTCAAGATAAACGTAAATCGTTCCGCGTTCAGCATTAAGGTTTTGTTTTGCAATGTCAAGAACAGTGCGAAGAATCACCTGAAGGTCAAGCGAAGAATTAATTTCTCGTGTAACTTCAATTAAACTTGAATATTTTTTGATTACCACTTCCAAATCAAGATGGGATTTTGAGAGTTGTTCTGCCAAAAGTGTGTCTGTTTTACGTAACCTGTTGCTAATTTTCATCGCAAGGTTTATTCCAATTGTTGGGCTTAGTTTTACCAAAGAAAGTAAATCATCTTTTGTGAGAAGTAAAACTTTAGATTTTGTAACAGCCTGAACTTTTGCAGACCTTGGCTGGTCTTCAAGAATAGCCATTTCACCAACAATTTCGCCTGTTTCAAGATGAGTTTCCAAACAAACATCATCGTTTCTTGTGCCTTTGGTAACCGTCAATTTACCTTCAACAATCAAGTAAATAAAGTTACCAATTTCACCCTCATCAAAAAGTATTTCTCCTTTTTTAAGCTCTTTCAATTTTAAAAGAGGTTCAATCAGATTAATTTCTTCATCACTTAAATCTGATAAAATACTTTTTTTAATTGCAGACAAAAACTTAATCATTATTTTATCTAAAGAAAGTTAGTATGCTTTGATTTAACCATTAAGTTACAGTTTAAATTCCCAAAAATAAAGTGATTTGTAACAATGGTAAGAGTTTTAACACAAAAAATGTTTATGCTACAAGCAAATTATTTAGTAATTTGCTTGCGAATACTTTAAATTACGGCTAAAATATTTAAGGAGCTTTTATGGATATTAAACTCATTGAGAAACTGATAAACCTTGTTGACAAAAGTTGTGTGAATGAAATCGCAGTAGAAACAAGTGATTTAAAGGTAAAAATCACCAAAAATGCCGAGCAAATTATTAAAGAAGTTGCTCCGCAAGTTTACTCTTTACCTCAAGTTCAGCCTCAAACAGTTTCACAAGTTCAACAAACTACTTCTCAAATAACTCAAACTACCGAAACCAAAGAAAATAAACCTTCAAAAAACCTAATTGAAATTAAATCTCCAATGGTTGGAACACTTTACTCTGCACCTTCGCCAGATTCTGCACCGTACGTAAAAGTTGGTGATAAAATCTCTGTCGGACAAGTTCTTTGCATAATTGAAGCAATGAAACTGATGAATGAAATCGAGTCCGAAACTTCCGGAACAATCGTCGAAATCTGTGTGCAAAATGCTCAATCTGTTGAGTATGGAATTGTGCTTTTTAAAGTAGAACCAAATTAATTTTTTCCCTGTCTTTTAAATATTAAAAATCAAGAAATTAAATCAAGGAGAAAAATTGAAAGTTTTAATTGCTAACAGAGGTGAAATTGCCCTGAGAATTATCCGTGCCTGCAAGGAATTAGGGTATTCTACAGTTGCTGTTTATTCCGAAGCTGACCAACACTCACTTCACGTCAGATTTGCCGACGAAGCTGTAAAAATTGGTCCGAGCCAAAGTAGCCAAAGCTACCTGAAAATCCCGACAATAATTAGTGCAGCAGAAATTACAGGAGCGACAGCAATTCATCCGGGTTACGGTTTTCTTTCTGAAAAAAGCGAGTTTGCAGAAATTTGCGATGCTTGTAACATTAATTTTATCGGTCCTCCCGCAGAGGCTATCCGCAAAATGGGCAATAAATCTCTTGCAAAAGAAACAATGAAAAAAGCAGGTGTACCCGTAATTCCCGGAAGTGACGGAATTATCAAAAGTGAGGGTGAAGCACTTGAAATTGCAAAAGAAATTGGTTTCCCGGTGATTTTAAAAGCATCTTCCGGCGGTGGAGGCAGAGGAATGCGAATTGTTCGCGATGAAGCGGGAATAAAATCCGCTTTTGCAATGGCTCAAGCTGAAGCCGAAGCTGCTTTTAGCGATTCTTCACTTTACATGGAAAAATTTGTTGAAAACCCGCGACACATTGAAATCCAACTCGTTGGCGATAAACACGGAAACATAATTCACCTTGGCGAAAGAGAATGCTCAATCCAAAGAAGACACCAAAAATTGATTGAAGAATCACCGTCACCGGCAGTTTCCGAAGAGCTTAGGAAAAAAATGGGTGAAGCTGCTGTCAAAGGCGCAAAAGCAGTTGGTTATTATTCAGCAGGAACGATGGAATTTTTGCTTGATAAAAACGATAATTTTTATTTTATGGAAATGAACACAAGAATTCAGGTTGAGCATCCGGTAACCGAAATGGTAACAACTGTTGACTTAGTAAAAGCACAACTTTTGATTGCACAAGGCCAGAAAATTTCTGAAGCCTCAAAAAATTATAAACTACGCGGACACTCTCTTGAATGCAGAATTAATGCAGAAAATCCTTACAAAAACTTTATGCCTTCTCCGGGTCAAATCCAAACTTTTCACGTTCCCGGCGGGCTTGGAATCAGAGTTGATACTCACGCTTACTCACAGTACAAAATTCCGCCTTACTACGATTCAATGATTGCAAAACTCATCACCTGGGGAAAAGACAGGAACGAAGCAATTATCAGAATGCAACGTGCTTTGGATGAATTTATTGTTGAAGGCATTGAAACAACAATTCCTTTTCATAAAAAAATGATGGTTAACAAAGATTTTATTTCAGGGAATTTTGATACAGGATTTTTGGATAGAAATAAAATTATGGAAGACTAAAATTAAAATGCCACCTTTCAAAAGATGGCATTTTAAACGAAATCTGCACACAAAAATTGTTTAGTAAAGATTGTCAGCAGAATAGTTTTTTTTGACAATAAAAAACGTTTCAATATCGTAAACATCAAGAACTTCATCTCCGACAATTACTTGTTGCCCTTCAACTTTTTCTAATTTGCCCTCAATTTCTTTTCCGTCCTGTGTTAAAATTGCCCGGATTTGGTAGCCAATTAAAGACTTTAAAATATTTAATTTAGAAATTGTTTTTTCGTTCATTTTGCACCACCTTTTAAAGTTCTGACTAATTAAAAAAACCAAAGATTCTGGATAGTAAAGCATTTCCCTTAGGTTTGTTTATTTTGTCCTCAAGATTTCTCCAGATTTCGTCGTTATCAATTTTTTCACCGTTAATTACCTTTCCCGGATTAGTTTTACAAAGTAAATCGGCAATTTCCGTACCTTTAATTTTGGAAATTTCCTGATAGCCTTTTTGCATTAAAAAATTTCGTGAACTTGTGTTGTGAGCATCAGAAGCAGCAAAAGTATAGGCATCGTAAGATAAAAGTTCATCACAAACTTTTTTGGTAGTTTTGCCAAAATCTCCTAAAATGCTTCCAAAATCCATCTGGAGCAAAGCCCCGTATTTTATCAAATTCAATGCTTCGTTAAGGTTTGAAGCAATTTTTCCGTTTCGTTCAGGGTGAGCGATAATTGTCGTAATTCCTTCCTGGCTAAGTTCGTAAACAATTTCGCCTGTAACTTTTGGAAAATCAAAAGATGGGAATTCAGTCAGTAAATATTTTTTCTGTGCATTGAAAGTGCCAAATTTTTTTCTTGCAACTTCAACAATTGCCGGATGAAACATAATTTCACACGCAAGAACCAACTCAATTTTGATACTTTGCTTTTCAATTTCTTCAAGCAAAGTGTCAAGTGTTCTGTAAAAATTTTCTACGTCTGTTTCGGTTGTCATTTCGTGAACGTGAGGAGTGCAGCAAACGACAGAAATTCCTTGTTCCACAGCAGATTTTAACATTTGAATTGATTGTTCAAGCGTTTTAGCTCCGTCGTCAACACCAAATAAAATATGATTGTGAATGTCAACCATCGTTAGTTTCTTATTAATTTGAGGTAGTTTTGATATTCTTTTTTAACTTGTGGTAAGGTCTCTTCGCAAAATTTCAGGATTAATTTTAGCCTTTCCTTTTCTTC
>JADZEA010000142.1 GCA_020850775.1 bacterium | reverse complement strand
TTTGCAACCGAAAGAATATTGCTTTCGCTTGAGTTGTATTGGTTGAGCAAACTTTTTTTGTATTTCCAGTCTATCGTTTTTTGAATTGGCTCAAAGTTATGAAAAACTTTGTCAATTCCTTTAATGAACTTATGATTTCCGCTGCCAATGTGAATAATCGCGTAGTCGTGCTTTACTAAAATGTCGGGAAGTTTGGTTTTGTTATCAAGTTTGGTAACATCAAATGGGTTCCCAAACCCAATCTTTTTGCAAATATCTTTAACCAAATCGTTATGAAAAATAGACTTACATTCCCGGTTACAAATTTTGAAAAGCTCCTCAATAACCTGAACCTTTTTACTTTCTTTTTTCATTCTCGCTCTTATCATTTTACTCTAAAAATTAGTTCAATTTTAATCAAACACTCTGTTAAAACAAATACTTAACAATGTCATTCCACAAAACAATTGCCATCAAACTAAGTAAAAAAAGCATTCCTGTTTGTTGAATCGCAATTTTTACTCTTAAAGACATTTCCCTGCGGAAAAGTTTTTCAGCTAAAATCATAAAAATGTGTCCGCCATCCAAAGCAGGAAACGGCAAAATATTTATCAAGCCAATTGAACAACTCAAAAGTGCTACCAAAATAAAAAAATCATCGTAACCACTACTTGCCGATTCCCCCGCAAACTTCATTATCGCAATCGGTCCACCAACATTTTCCCGCCAGTTTAATTTTCCCGTAAGCATTTGAGAAAAAGAAACAAGCGTTGCAAAACAAATTTTTCCCGTTTGCTTTGTTCCTAAAATTAATGCCTCGTGAAAAGGAGGTCTTTCGTAACCAATAATTTTGCGGACAATTCCAATTTTTCCAACTTTCTCTCCGTCTAAACCAACCGCAAGTTCAGGTTTAACAGTGGTTTCCAACTCCTGACCGTTTCTTGAAAATTTTATTAAAATTTCATTTTCAGCGTTAACCTGTATGAGTTCAACCGCTTTTTCCCAATTTTCAATTTTCATTCCTGCAACTTCAAGAAGCTCGTCGTCAGTTTTAAATCCTGCAACTGCTGCTGGTTTCCCTTCCACAACTTCGCCAACAATCGCTTTTTCAGGAAAAAGTGGCGTCTTGTAACTGACCGCCAAAATAAAAATTGAAAGCAAAAAGTTAAAAATCACTCCCGCAGAAAGCACAATCACTTGTTGCCAAACAGGTTTTGCACGGAATTCCCAGTTCTCAGGTTCTTTTTTTAGCGAATCCGTGTCAAGGCTTTCGTCAACCATTCCAACAATTTTTACGTAGCCACCAAAAGGCAAAGCAGAAATGCAGTAATCGGTTTCGCCAACTTTCACACCAAAAAGACGCGGCGGAAAACCGATTGAAAACCGCTCAACTCTCATTTTAAAAAGTTTAGCAGCCAAAAAATGACCAAGTTCGTGGATAAAAACAATGATTCCCAAAAGTGCGATGAAAGCAAGCAAGTTGCTTTGGATAAATTCTAACATAATTTTTCAATTTCCTTTCTTACAAAATTTCTCGTCCGCAAATCAATTTCCAAAAGCATTTCAACGCTTGGATGACTAAAAAATTCGTGTTTTTCCAAAGATTTTTCAATCATTTCCGGGATTTGCGTGAACCTGATTTTCTCTTTCAAAAAATACTCAACTGCAATTTCGTTTGCAGCGTTCAAAACACAAGCTGAAGTCCCGCCACTTTCCAAACAATCCAACGCAAGTTTCAGACAGCGAAACTTTTCAAAATCGGGAAGCTCAAAAGTCAGCTTGCCAATTTTTGCCAAATCCATTCTTTCAAATTCTGATTTCCATCTTTTCGGGTAGGAAAGTGCAAACTGAATCGGGATTTTCATGTCAGGAATTCCAAGCTGAGCCTTTACAGAACCATCGCAAAACTCAACCATTGAATGAATTATTGATTGTGGATGCACAACGACCTCAACTTTTACGTTTCCAAAAAAATGGTAAGCCTCAATCACTTCAAAACCTTTGTTCATCAAAGTTGCGGAATCAATCGTGATTTTGTTTCCCATTTTCCAGTTTGGGTGATTCAGTGCTTCCTGAACCGTTACGTTTGCAAATTTTTCCTTTGGCAAAGTGCGAAAAGGACCGCCGGAAGCCGTAATGATTAATTTGTCAATTTCCTTTTCATTTTCACCAACCAAACACTGCCAAATTGCACTGTGTTCACTGTCAACAGGTCTTACAAAAGCTTTTTTTTGCCTTGCAAGGTTCATCACAAACTCACCTGCAACAACTAAAGTTTCCTTGTTTGCAAGTGCTACGTCTTTCCCTTTTTTGAGGCTCTCAATCGTTGGCAAAACACCAACGCTGCCAACTAAAGAATTGAAAAGCAAATCAAAATCGCATTCTCTGACGAGCTTTGCAAGGTTTTGTTCGCCTGAAAAAACTTGTATTTTTGTGTGTGCAAGTGCATTTTTTACTTCGCTGAAAAGTTGTTCGTTTCCAATCAGAACAAAATCCGGGTTAAATTCAAGTGCTTGTTGAACGAGTTCTTTAGAACGGTTTTTAGCGGAAATTCCAATAATTTTGTAAAATTCTTTTTGTGTGCGAACAATGTTCAGGACGTTTTCACCGATGGAACCTGTTGAACCTAAAAGCAGGATTTTTTGCATTCTTAACCTTTGTAAAACTTGTGAAAAAATACATAAGAAATCGGAATAAAAGAAATGCAATTTTTTTTTAAAGGAAATGACACACAGTTGGCAGTTTTATTTTTTTACTTTTGAACAAGTTAATTTTAATAATTTTTTTAAAAATTGAAAGGCTAAAAAAATGGGATGTTCAGAAAAAGAATTGCTGATTCAAGGCTGGAACTTTGACAGCAGACTTACAGAAAGAATCATTGCTGCGTTCAGCGACAAAGACCTTGATTTTAAGGCAACTCCGGAAATGATGAGTTTGCGTGGTCTCGTTGAACACATCGTTGTTTCGCAGAATTTTTTGATTTGCGGGATAAAAGGCAGTTGGGATTTTGCGAATTTTGAGATGCAAACTTCAATGCAAACTGTTTCTGACGCTGTAAAGACTTACAAAGAGGTTAATAAAAAACTGATTGCCTCGATTGAAGAGGCAACTGAAGAAAGATTAGCAGAAACTCACGATGTTTGGAAGATGGGAAAAGAGTTTTCGGTTGCTACTGTTTGCACACAACTTCGTGAACACGAAATTCACCACAGAGGACAGCTTTACGTTTACGCGAGACTTTGCGGAATCGTTCCTCCAGACCTTTACGGTGGCTAAAAATTATTTTTAAAACTTGAGAGGTTAAGAAAAAAACCTTTCAAGTTTACTCTCCGAAACCGCTCTTCTTGAAAAAATTACAAAATATTTTTTTCCCTTGATTTTTTTTTGTAACTTGCAAACACAAAATTTGTTTCCCAAAACAAACAATCAAAACAAAAATTTAGGAGAAAGCTGAATGCACAGAGAAATTCACAGTTGGTACAGCCCAACTTTAGGCAAAGAAATGGAAATTGCAATTTATGGGCATTTTGGTTATGCTTTGTTGATTTTTCCAACTGCTGCTGCTGATTACCTTGAAAATGAAAGATTTTATCTGATTGACGCGATGTCTGAATCTATTGAAAGTGGAAAGGTTAAGGTGTTTTCAATTAACAGCATTAACCGGGAAAGTTGGATGAATGGTGAATTGCATCCAAGTGAACAAGCTTACAGACACCAACAGTACGATAATTACGTGAGGTACGAAGTAATTCCGTTTATTCATCACAAGTGCAACGGAAGAGTAAAACTAATTACAACAGGAGCAAGTTTTGGAGCTTTACACGCTGCAAACACATTTTTCAAGCATTCAGACGTTGTTGACGGAACGATTCCGATGAGTGGATTTTTCTCACTTTTAGGTTGGTCAGATGGTTACGTTGACGATAACGTTTATTTTAACAGTCCTGCTGATTACCTGAAGAACCTGAACGACCCAAATATTTTGAACCAGCTTAGAACCAACAAAGAGATTTTACTTCTTACAGGACAAGGAAACTACGAAAAACCAGAAAGGACTGTTGAACTTTCCAACATTTTGAATTCAAAGGGAATTCCTCACAAACTTGACCTTTGGGGACACGATATGCATCACGATTGGCCAACCTGGAGAAAGATGGTAAGCCTTTACGTTTAAGATTAAAAGCCGTGGAAAATTCACGGCTTTTTTTTATTACACAAAGGTTGTTTACTTTTTAAATTTTAGTTGTTACCTTAAAATTAACAATCCACTTGTTAAG
The DNA here is from genome assembly GCA_020850775.1 of bacterium. Lineage (GTDB taxonomy): Bacteria > CLD3 > CLD3 > CLD3 > CLD3 > JADZEA01. Next base: position 2,893 of record JADZEA010000142.1, on the reverse strand, counting down.
TGATTTTCAGGAATTGGGCAGATTTTTGCAGATTAAAACTTATTTAAAAATAGAAGGTTCATACCAATGAAAAAATTATTTTTATTACTCGTAAGCATCTCGCTTCTTTTTGTTAGTTGTGGACTTGATCCAAACGAACAAGAAAACAGAAAAGACAGCAAAGAATACCAATACAAACTTCCAAAGACTGTTAAACCACACTTAAATGGCGAAACTTCAGACGATGGAAAAGATGAAACAGTTGAATATTTACCAGCAGGTTAAAAACATTGGAGAAAAATTATGCAATTAAGCTACACACTTTCGCCAATAGATTTTCAACTTTTAGATAAAGCTGCCAAACTAATTCTTTCAAAAGAAAATCTTTCGTTTTATCAAATTGAGGCTAATAATTACAAAAAATTATCTGATAAAATTAACTACTACAAAAATGTGGTTAAACTTGGAAAAATTTCTTTTGGAATTACAACTGACCTAAACCAAAAAATTGAAATCCTGCAAAACATCGGTAAAATCTATGACAAAACTGGCATTGGAGACTATGCCAAAGTTTACCAATTTATTCTTACTCTTTGCGAACCACAAAAAAACTTTTCAGGAATGATTGAAACCTACAGATATTTTGCGGAAGCATTGCAAAGACGTGGAAATTTTGGTGAAGCATTGGCGCAAATTAACAAAGCTATTGAACTCAACCTGATTTTATGCGATGAGGAACAAAGCATAAAAAACACACTTTTGCTTTCAATCATTTTCAGAAAAATGAGAAAACCTGAAGATTCCAGAAAATGCCTTGACTTTGTACTTATGAAAACTCAAAAACCTGAGTTCCTTGTAGATGCTTACAATTTTTCAGGGATACTTGAATTACAAGTAAAAAACTTTGATTCAGCAATTACTTACTTCAAAAAAAGCTACAATTCGGCAACTGAAATTCAGGACAAAATCAGGCTTGCTGATGCGGTTTTAAATATTGGGATTGTTTACGGTGAGTTTGGCAATCATTCAGAAGCAATTGATATTTTTCAGGAATACGCAAACCATTGCTTTGAAAATGGTGATTTAATTGGAATTGGCAGAGCTTACATCAACCTTGGCGTTACAGAAATGCACTTGAAAAATTATGAAGAAATGGTTAAATGTTTTATTAAAGCAATTCGTGCTTACCAAACTTTTGGTGGAAACTTGCAGGAAAAAACATTGGCTTTTAATGGGCTTGGAAGTGCTTTTGTGTCTTTAGGTGAATTTGAAAAAGCTCGAAAATATTACTTGAAAGGTCTTGAAATTGCCAGTGAACTTCAAGATGAAAAGTGGGTTGAAATTATTAATTCAAAACTTTTAGAACTTAAAGAAAAACCAGAATCTCTTGGTAAAACTCAAAAACAAGACTTAACAAACAAAACTCTAATTTATCAGCTTCAGCCTCAAACCCAAAAAATTATTGAAATTCAAGATGTTTTTTACTCATTTGAAGAAATTGAAAAAATGCTTCTTCACGGTCATTGGACAAAAGTCAAAGAATTACTTGACGCCGGAAAACTTGATTTCCTTGCTCCAAAAGACTTTTTCAAAATTGACACAGCTATCAAAATATTTGAAGCAAGCCAAAAATCAATTCAAAATTCTCACTACGGAATGATTGGCACTTCAGCAAAACTCAAAAAAGTAATTGAGCAAATTGAACTTTACAGTGACAGCCACCTAAACATAATTATTGAAGGTGAAACAGGCACAGGAAAGGAACTAATCGCAAGAGCAATTCACAAAGCAAGTGAAAGAAAAAATGCACCTTTTGTAGCTGTTGATTGTGGAGCTTTCACAGAAACCTTACTTGAAAGTGAACTTTTCGGACACAAAAAAGGCTCGTTTACAGGAGCAATTTCAGACAAAGCCGGAATTTTTGAAGAAGCAGAAAAAGGGACCCTTTTCCTTGACGAAATTGGAACAATGAGCCTTGCTTTTCAATCAAAATTTCTAAGAGTTTTGCAGGAAGGTGAAATTCGCAGAGTTGGTGAAAATTTTAACAGAAAAATTGACATTAGAATTGTCGTTGCTTCAAATATTTCACTGCTTAAAAAAATTAATAACGGAAGTTTTAGAAAAGACCTTTACTTCAGACTAAACGGAGAAACAATTTTTACTCCTCCGCTAAGAGAACGATTAGAAGATATTCCTCTTCTTTTTGCATACTTTTTTAACAAGCTAAATGAAAATTACAAAACAAATTTTTTCCCTGATTACAAACTCATTAATGAAATCCTTGAACAGCCAAACTGGGACGGAAACATTCGCCAACTTGAACACGAAATTAGCAAAAGTTTTGTAAAATCAAAAAACGTTTACAAACTAACAGAAATCAAGGAGCTTAATTCTAACGAAGACAAAACAAAACTTCAGCAAGACGTCATTAAAGATACAATCAACAAGTTTGGCGGAAACATTACCAAAGCAGCAAACTATCTTGAGATTTCAAGAAAAACACTTTACAAACGTTTAAAAAACACTGATTAAAGAAAAAAGGCAATTAAAATTGCCTTTTTTCTTTTAGAGACTTATATTCACAAAATATTTTGACAAGCAGAAATCAAAAAAAAATCTTAATTTGGTAGGAGGAAAATTATGAATTTAAAATTAAAACAAACAAAGCGAAAAGTAGTCTCAAGCTTATTGTTTTTAGCTTTAGCAACAAATTCTTTTGCACAACTTTCGGGAACTTACACAATTCCCGGAAATTATGCCACTTTTACAGACGCAGTTACTGCTTTGACAACTCAGGGAATTAGCGGAGCAGTGATTTTTAATGTTTCACCAGGAGTTTACGCGGAACAAGTCGGCGGAACAACGGGAATTCCGGAAATTACCGGCTCAAGTGCAACCAACACAATCACTTTCC